>NZ_CP165727.1:3130000-3432500 GCF_041200175.1 Streptomyces sp. R33
GGCACGGGTCCCTCGCGGTGCGCGACGAGCTCACCGGCGAGACCTACCACTGGGGCAGGGCCAACTACGTGCGCCTGGAACCGGGCCGCACGCCCGCCCACGTACTGGCGGCCCTGCGACCGTCCCCGCCCACCGGAGGGTCACCCACCACATGATGATCAACGATCCCGTCCACGACACGTTCGAGGACACCCCCGCGAAGGACCGCGACCCCGACTGGTTCAAGCGGGCGGTCTTCTACGAGGTGCTCGTACGGTCCTTCCACGACAGCAACGGCGACGGCGTAGGGGACCTGAAGGGGCTCACCGCCAAGCTCGACTACCTCCAGTGGCTGGGCGTCGACTGCCTCTGGCTGCCGCCGTTCTTCGCCTCGCCGCTCCGCGACGGGGGCTACGACGTGGCCGACTACACCTCGGTGCTCCCCGAGTTCGGCGACCTCGCCGACTTCGTGGAGTTCGTGGACGCCGCGCACCAGCGCGGCATGCGGGTGATCATCGACTTCGTCATGAACCACACGAGCGACCAGCACGAGTGGTTCCAGCAGTCGCGCAAGGACCCGGACGGGCCCTACGGCGACTACTACATGTGGGCCGACAACGACAAGCAGTACCAGGACGCCCGCATCATCTTCATCGACACCGAGACCTCGAACTGGACGTACGACCCGGTCCGCAAGCAGTACTACTGGCACCGGTTCTTCTCGCACCAGCCCGACCTCAACTACGAGAACCCGGCCGTCGTGGAGGAGATCGTCTCCGCCCTCCGCTTCTGGCTGGACCTCGGGATCGACGGGTTCAGACTCGACGCGGTTCCCTACCTGTACGCGGAGGAGGGCACCAACTGCGAGAACCTGCCGCGCACCCACCAGCTCCTCAAGCGGGTCCGCGCCGAGATCGACGCGCACTACCCCGACACCGTGCTGCTCGCCGAGGCCAACCAGTGGCCCGAGGACGTCGTCGACTACTTCGGCGACTTCGCGAAGGGCGGGGACGAGTGCCACATGGCCTTCCACTTCCCCGTCATGCCGCGCATCTTCATGGCCGTGCGAAGAGAGTCGCGCTACCCCGTCTCCGAAATCCTGGCCAAGACCCCGGCGATCCCGGACCGCTGCCAGTGGGGCATCTTCCTGCGCAACCACGACGAGCTCACCCTCGAGATGGTCACCGACGAAGAGCGCGACTACATGTACGCCGAGTACGCCAAGGACCCGCGGATGCGGGCCAACATCGGCATCCGGCGCCGACTCGCCCCGCTCCTCGACAACGACCGCAACCAGATGGAGCTGTTCACCGCCCTGCTGCTGTCGCTGCCCGGTTCGCCGGTGCTCTACTACGGCGACGAGATCGGCATGGGCGACAACATCTGGCTCGGCGACCGCGACGGCGTCCGCACGCCGATGCAGTGGACCCCGGACCGCAACGCCGGTTTCTCCTCCTGCGATCCGGGCAGGCTGAACCTGCCGGTCATCATGGACCCGGTCTACGGGTACCAGGTCACCAGTGTCGAGGCCGCGATGGCATCGCCCTCGTCGCTGCTGCACTGGACCCGCAGGCTCATCGAGGTCCGCAAGGCGAACCCGGCCTTCGGCCTCGGCTCGTACACCGAACTGCCCTCGTCCAACCCGGCGGTGCTCGCCTTCCTGCGCGAGTACGGGGACGACCTGGTGCTGTGCGTGCACAACTTCTCGCGCTTCGCGCAGCCCACCGAGCTGGATCTGCGGTCGTTCAACGGGCGGGTCCCGGTGGAGCTCACGGGTGACGTGCGCTTCCCGCCGATCGGCGAGTGGCCGTACCTGCTCACGCTCGCGGGGCACGGCTTCTACTGGTTCCGCCTGCGCAACGAGTAGCCGCCGAGTACGGGGTGGGCGGCGCGAATGGGTCAATCGCCCGCCCCTGTACGGATCATCCTGACCCGACACTCGTACACCACCGGAGAAGCACTGACGCCATCCGGGACACTCTCCGCATTCTGTGACGGCCCGGGGAAAGGACGCGACGCCATGTCGGAGGCTGCATCCGCCGGGACGACGAGCACGACCGGACTCAGTCCGCTGGAGCCGATGCTGCGGGACTGGCTGCCGGTCCAGCGCTGGTTCGCCGGCAAGGGCCGGCGCATCGGCCGGCTCCGGATGATCTCGGCGGCCGATCTGCTGCCGCCGGGTTCCTCCCCACGGCTGGTCCACCTGCTCCTCGACGTCGACGGCGACTGCTACCAACTGCTGCTCGGCGTCCGCCCCGCGCTGCCGCCGGCCCTGGCGCCCGCCCTGATCGGGCGCGCCGAGCAGGGCCCGTACGCCGGCCAGTACGTGTACGAGGGTCTGGGTGACCCGCGGCTGGCGGCCCTGCTGCTGGAACGATTGCGCGCACCCGGCACCCTCGGCCCGCTGCGGTTCGACCGCGACCCGATGGCGCTGATCCCGGCGGCGCTCACCCCCCGGCCCCTGTCCGGGGAACAGACCAACTCCTCGCTGATCTACGGGGATTCGCACATCCTGAAGGTGTTCCGCCGGGTCGGCCCCGGGGTCAATCCGGACCTGGAGCTGCCCCGGGCGCTGGCCGCCGCCGGATGCGCCCGCGTGCCCGCGCCGGTCGCCTGGTACGAGGCCGAGCTGCCCGGCGCGGAGCCGCTGACCCTGGGCGTGCTCCAGCCCTATCTGCGCGGCTCCGACGACGGCTGGCAGCTCGCGCTGCGCCGGCTCGGCGCCGGGGCCGACTTCACCGCCGAGGCGCATGCGCTGGGCCGGGCCACCGCCGAGGTGCACAGTGCGCTCGCCGCCGCCCTGCCCACGGTCGCGCTGGGCCCGGAGCAGACCGCCCGGCTCGCCTCCGGGATGACGGCCCGGCTGGCGGCCACCGCCCGCGAGGTGCCCGCGCTGCGGCCCTACGAGGCCGGGCTGCGCGGGGCGTTCGACGCGCTGGCCGCCTCCCGCGGGGCCGGGGTGCCCGCCCAGCGGATCCACGGGGACCTGCACCTTGGCCAGACGCTGCGGACCGCCGACGGCAGCTGGGCGCTGATCGACTTCGAGGGCGAGCCGGCCCGGCCGCTGGCCGACCGCCGCCGCCCCGAACCCGCCGTGCGCGACATCGCCGGGATACTGCGCTCGTTCGACTACGCGGCCCGCTCCCACCGCCCCTTCGCCCCCGCCTGGGCGGACGCCTGCCGGGCCGCCTTCTGCGAGGGCTACGCCCGCACCACCGGCCGCGACCCGCGCGAGGACCCCGTACTGCTGCGCGCGTACGAGACCGACAAGGCGGTGTACGAAGCGCGTTACGAGTCCCGGCACCGCCCCGACTGGCTGCACGTCCCCATGGCCGCGATCCGGCGGCTCGCCTCCGGCACGGACCGGGGATTCGGCCGGGCGCTGCCGGGCCCGGGCTCCACAGCCCGCCCGGGGCAGTCCCACCGGCCCGGCCCCGGCCCCGCCGCGGGACCCGGCCCGGGCGCCGGGCCCGGCCCCGGCGAAGGCTTCTCCTCGCTCTCCCCCCACCCCCGCCCGCAGCCGCCTAGGAGGCCGCACACGTGAGCCCCGCCCGTCAGTCACCGTCCACCACCCCGCCGTCCGCGGCCCCGGCCAAGGCTCCGGCTCCGGCCGCCGCCCAGGGCCGCGGAGCACCGGCCGCGTCAGCGCCGCGCAAGGCCCAGACACCGCGCGCCCGGCGGGCTCCCGCGCACGGGGTGCGGCCGGCGCCCGCGCTCGGCGCCGAGGAACGGGCCCGGCTGCTGGAGGGCCGCCACCACGACCCACACGGGGTGCTGGGCGCCCGGACCCGGCGGGACGGGGTGGTCTTCCGTGTGCTGCGCCCGTACGCCAAGTCGGTCACGGTCGTCGCCAAGGGGCTGCGGGCCGAGCTCCTCGACGACGGCGACGGGCTGTTCTCGGGGCTGCTGCCGCTGACCGGCGTGCCGGACTACCGGCTGCTGGTCACGTACGACGGCGACGAGCTCGAGGTGCACGACCCGTACCGGTTCCTGCCCGCGGTCGGCGAGCTGGACCTGCACCTGATCGGCGAGGGCCGGCACGAGGAGCTGTGGAACGCGCTCGGGGCCCGCCCGATGGAGCACCAGGGCGTGGCCGGCACCCGGTTCACGGTGTGGGCGCCGAACGCCCAGGGGGTGCGGGTCACCGGGGACTTCTCGTACTGGAACCCGGTCGCGTACCCGATGCGCTCGCTGGGCGCCTCCGGGGTGTGGGAGCTGTTCCTGCCGGGGGTGGGCGAGGGCACGCTCTACAAGTACGACATCACCCGCCCGGACGGCAGCCACACCCTGCGCGCCGACCCGATGGCCCGGCACACGGAGGTCCCGCCGGCCACCGCCTCGGTGGTGACCGCGTCCCGGTACGAGTGGCAGGACGCGCAGTGGATGGCGCGGCGCGGCGCCCGCCCCACGCACCAGGCACCGTTCTCGGTGTACGAGGTGCACCTGGCGTCCTGGCGGCCGGGGCTCTCGTACCGGCAGCTGGCCGAGCAGCTCCCGCCGTACGTGAAGGAGCTCGGCTTCACGCACGTGGAGTTCATGCCGGTCGCCGAGCACCCCTTCGGCGGCTCGTGGGGCTACCAGGTCACCGGGTTCTACGCGCCGACGTCGAGAATGGGCAGCCCGGACGATTTCCGGATGCTGGTGGACGCGCTGCACCAGGCGGGGATCGGGGTGATCGTCGACTGGGTTCCCGCGCACTTCCCGCGCGACGAGTGGGCGCTCGCGGAGTTCGACGGGCGGCCGCTGTACGAGCACCACGACCCGCGGCGGGCCGCGCACCCGGACTGGGGGACGCTGGAGTTCGACTACGGCCGCAAGGAGGTCCGCAACTTCCTCGTCGCCAACGCCGTGTACTGGTGCCAGGAGTTCCACGTGGACGGGCTGCGGGTGGACGCGGTGGCCTCGATGCTCTACCTGGACTACTCGCGGGGCGAGGGCGAGTGGGCGCCGAACGAGCACGGCGGGCGGGAGAACTGGGACGCGGTGGCACTGCTCCAGGAGATGAACGCGACGGTGTACCGGCGCTGTCCGGGCGTGGTGACGATCGCGGAGGAGTCCACGGCCTGGGAGGGCGTGACCCGGCCGACGGACGCGGGCGGGCTCGGCTTCGGGCTGAAGTGGAACATGGGCTGGATGCACGACACCCTGCGGTACGCGACGAAGGATCCGGTGCACCGCAAGTACCACCACCACGACATGACGTTCGGGATGATCTACGCGTACAGCGAGAACTACGTGCTGCCGATCTCGCACGACGAGGTGGTGCACGGCAAGGGCTCGCTGGTGTCGAAGATCCCCGGGGACTGGTGGCAGCAGCGGGCCATACACCGCGCGTACCTGGGCTTCATGTGGGCCCACCCGGGCAAGCAACTGCTGTTCATGGGCCAGGAGTTCGCCCAGGGCTCGGAGTGGTCGGAGTCGCACGGGCCGGACTGGTGGCTGCTGGACTCCTCGTACTCGGCGGCCGGCGACCACCGGGGCGTACGCGACCTCGTGCGCGACCTGAACCACACGTACGCGGCGGCGCCCGCGCTGTGGGAGCAGGACACGGTGCCGGAGGGCTTCGCCTGGGTGGAAGCGGACGCGGTGGAGGACAACGTCTTCGCGTTCCTGCGCTACGCACAGGACGGCTCGCCGCTGCTGTGCGTGTCGAACTTCTCGCCGGTGGTGCGGCACGGCTACCGGATCGGCGTCCCGGAGGAGGTGCCGTGGTGGCGGGAGGTCCTGAACACGGACCTGGAGCAGTACGGCGGCAGCGGCGTGCGCCATCTGCAGCCCCTGCGGCCCGAGCCCGTGCCCGCGCAGGGCCGTCCGGCGAGCCTGCGCATGACCCTCCCGCCCCTGGCGACGGTCTGGCTCAGGCCGTGACGGCCATCTGCTTGACGGGCTCGCCATCGCGGAAGACGAGCAGGGTCGGCATGGACAGCACCCCGTACCGGACGACGGTGGCGGGGTTGCCGTCCGCGTCGATCTGCACGACCTTGAGGCGGTCGGCCTGCTCGGCGGCGACGGCGGACAGCACGGGCGCGAGCTGCCGGCAGGGCCCGCACCAGTCCGCGGTGAACTCCACGAGGACGGGCCGGCCCCGCTCGGCGAGCACCTCCGCCTCGAAGTCCAGGTCGGTCACTTCGGCGACACCCTTGGCGTGGATCATCTCTTCCCTTCCCCTTCTCACGGTCCGGTCATTTCACAGCGCGGCGACGCCGCCTCGCCGGCGGCCTCCTCGGCGGCGGTGAGCTGCCGCGCGACCTGCTCCCGTACGTCGGCCAGCTGGCCGATCAGCCCGTCGAGCTCGGCGAGCTTGCGCCGGTACACGGCCAGGGACGCGGGACAAGAGTCCCCCGCGGGATGGCCGGCGCGCAGGCAGTCGACGAACGGGCGGGTCTCCTCCAGCTCGAAGCCGAAGTCCTGGAGCATGCGGATCTGGCGCAGCAGCCGCAGGTCGTCCTCGTCGTAGGCGCGGTAGCCGTTGCCGGTGCGGCGCGCGGGCAGCAGTCCGCGCGACTCGTAGTACCGCAGGGTCCGCGTGGTGGTCCCCGCCTGCTCCGCCAGTTCGCCGATGCGCATGCGCCGACGGTAGTCCTTGACGCCGACGTCAAGGCAAGGAGCGGCTTCGGGGTGAGGGGTGGGGCCCTCGCCACCCCCGTATGCGAGGGCCCCCGACATGGATCACGCACCGGGCGGGAGCTCGGTTCAGGAGGGGGAGCGGGAGATCGCGTGGAGATCCGTGGAGATCGTGCGCAGGGGTATCGCAACGGCAGGGGGGAACCGTACGCTTGCCAATGGATCTAGAAACGATCCGATTACCGGACGGTCGCCGAGAAACCCGGCCAAAGCGTCGAACTCCATAGGACGTTCCTACGAGTTCTGGGCTTGTTTGAACGGTCTGTAGTCGCCGCCCCTTGGGCACTCCTACGGTGTGCCCTGTGCACTCCAGCCCTCCCTTCAATGCCCCCGCAGCGCGTCGCCTCCGCGCAGCCCTGGGCATGGCTCCCGGTCATGTCGCCTATGGCCTGCGTGCCCAGTACGGACTGATCGTCGAGCCCGAGACCGTGATGGCCTGGGAGCGTGGCGAGATATCGCCGAATTCCGCGGAGCTCACGGCGCTCGCGGGCGTGCTCTGGTGCGCCCCCGGCGAGCTGCTCGCGGAGCCCGTGACCTTGCGGGAGCACCGGATGGCCCGCGGCCTGGCCGCGGACGAGCTGGCCCGGCGGATCGGGCTGGAGACGACCGCATACCAGAAGATGGAGGACACCGGGCGCTGGAAGGGCAACGAACGGCAGTCCGTGGCCCTGGCGCAGGTGCTCGGGCTTTCGCTGGCCCAGTTCGTGGCGGCGACCGGCAAGCAGGACGAGCTCGCCGAGCTGCTGCGCAACGCGGTGACCACGCGCTGGCAGGCGTACGTGAAGCCGCTGGCCAAGCTGCTCCCGGTGCCGAAGCAGCACCTGGAGCCGGTGCTGGAGCGGCTGCACGCGGACTACCAGTCGAAGATGGTGGCCACCTTGAGCTGGGGCGGCGCCTCGGGCGCGGCCGGCGCGGGGGACGCCGGCCGGGAGTTCCTGGCCGACATCGTGGCCCACTTCTGGGCCTTCGCGGGCGGCGCCCGCTAGGGGGTGTCGTCGGCGGGGCGGGTCAGAAGACGGACTCGGCCTCGTACATGCGCTCCTCCGGGACCGTCTTCAGTTCGGTGACCGCCTGGGCCAGCGGGGCCATCACGATGTCGGTGCCGCGCAGGGCGGTCATGTTGCCGAAGTCGCCGCGGTGGACGGCCTCCACGGCGTGCCAGCCGAAGCGGGTGGCCAGGACCCGGTCGTACGCGGTGGGGACGCCGCCGCGCTGGACGTGGCCGAGGATGACGGGGCGGGCCTCCTTGCCGAGGCGGTGCTCCAGCTCGGTGGCGAGGCGGTTGCCGATGCCGGCGAAGCGCTCGTGGCCGTAGGCGTCGATCGCGCCGCGCTCGTACGGCATGGAGCCCTCGGCGGGGTGCGCGCCCTCGGCGACGCAGATGACGGCGAACTTCTTACCGCGGGAGAATCGTTCCTCCACCATCTTCACCAGGTCGTCCACCTCGAAGTGGCGCTCCGGCAGGCAGATCCCGTGGGCGCCGCCGGCCATGCCGGACTCCAGGGCGATCCAGCCCGCGTGCCGGCCCATGACCTCGACGACCATCACGCGCTGGTGCGATTCGGCGGTGGTCTTGAGGCGGTCGATGGCCTCGGTGGCGACCATGACGGCGGTGTCGAAACCGAAGGTGCGGTCGGTGGAGGAGATGTCGTTGTCGATGGTCTTCGGCACGCCGACGACCGGCATCCCGGCGTCCGACAGCATCCGGGCGGCGGTCAGGGTGCCCTCGCCGCCGATCGGAATGAGGGCGTCGATACCGTAGCGCGTCGCCAATTCCTGCGCGTTCTCGGCGGCTTCGTGCAGCCGTGCGCGCTCCATGCGGGCCGAGCCGAGGATGGTGCCGCCGCGGGCGAGGATGCCGCTGACGGCGTTGATGTCGAGGGGCCGGTGGTGGCCGTCCAGGAGGCCCTTGAAGCCGTCCTCGAAGCCGATGACTTCGTCGCCGTGGCCGACCACGGCGCGGTGCACGACCGAACGGATGACAGCGTTCAGGCCCGGGCAGTCGCCGCCTGCGGTGAGAACTCCGATACGCATCGTGCTGTGTCTCCTGCTCCTGGTCGTACCGGGCCGTACGCGTGCGGGCGGACAGCCGTACATCTGAAGGGCGTATTGGTGAAGCCCTGTCCGATTGTTCCACGGGCCGGGGATGCGGCGCGTCCTGTGGCGCTCCGCCGACCAGGCCTTTCGGCCCCTCCCGCCAGACCTTTCCCGGCGGGCGCCCTATCTGCCCGCCGAGGTATTGTCAAGAGGTCAAGGCCACCCCATCGGGGGAATTCGACTCGGATCCGCCCGCCGGCCCGGCGGGCGGCACCCACATCCAGACCATGGGACGGAGAGCACGCGTGACGCGCAGCGTGTACGTGACCGGTATCGATCGGGGGGACGGCCGGCAGGTCGTCGAGCTGGGGATCATGGAGCTGCTGACCCGGCAGACGGCGCGGGTCGGCGTCTACCGCCCGTTGCTGCACGACGGACCGGACCGGCTCTTCGACCTCCTCAAGGCCCGCTACCGGATCGACCAGGACGCCCGGGCGGCGTACGGCATGGAGTACCACGAGGCCTCCGCCATCCTGGCCGAGAAGGGCACCGACGAGCTCGTCTCCCGCCTGGTGGACGGCTACCACCGGGTGGCCCGCGACTACGAGGTCATGCTCGTCCTCGGCACCGACTACGCCGATACGAACCTCCCCGACGAGCTGGCGCTGAACGCCCGCCTCGCCAACGAGCTGGGGGCCGTGATGGTGCCCGTCGTCGGCGGCACCAAGCAGCCCGCCGAGGCCGTGCGCGCCGAGGCCCAGAGCGCGTTCCGCGCGTACGAGAGCCTGGGCTGCCACGTCGTCGCGATGGTGGTCAACCGGGTGGCCGCCGAGGACCGGGACGCCATAGCCGAGCGGCTGGCCGCCCGCCTGCCGGTCCCCTGCTACGTACTGCCGGACGACAAGTCGCTCTCCGCCCCGACCGTCGCCCAGATCACCCGGGCGCTCGGCGGCGAGGTGCTCCTCGGCGACGACGCCGGGCTGGCCCGCGACGCCGTGGACTTCGTCTTCGGCGGCGCCATGCTGCCGAACTTCCTGAACGCCCTGACCCCCGGCTGCCTGGTCGTCACCCCCGGGGACCGTGCAGACCTAGTCATCGGAGCGCTGGCCGCGCACGCCTCCGGCACCCCGCCGATCGCCGGTGTGCTGCTGACGCTGAACGAGCGTCCGGGCCCCGACATCCTGACGCTGGCCTCGAAGCTGGCGCCGGGCACCCCGGTGGTCTCGGTGGCCGGCAACAGCTTCCCGACGGCCGCCGAACTGTTCTCGCTGCAGAGCCGGTTGAACTCCGCGACCCCGCGCAAGCTGGAGACCGCGCTCGGCCTGTTCGAGCGGCACGTGGACACCGCCGAGCTGCGCGGGCTGCTGTCGGTGGCCCGCTCCGAGCGCGTCACGCCGATGATGTTCGAGCACGAGCTGCTGGAGCGGGCCCGCTCCGAGCGCCGCCGCGTGGTGCTGCCCGAGGGCGGCGAGGAGCGCGTGCTGCGTGCCGCGGACGTGGTGCTGCGCCGCGGGGTCTGTGACCTGACCCTGCTCGGCGAGGAGCAGGCGATCCTGAAGAAGGCCGCCGCCCTGGGCGTCGACATCTCCGGCGCCCAGCTCATCGACCCGGCGACCTCCCCGCTGCGGGAACGTTTCGCCGAGTTCTACGCCCAGGCCCGCGCCCACAAGGGCATGACCGTCGAGCTGGCCCTCGACGTGGTCACCGACGTCAACTACTTCGGCACCCTGATGGTCCAGGAAGGTCTCGCCGACGGCATGGTCTCGGGCTCGGTGCACTCCACCGCCGCGACCATCCGGCCCGCGTTCGAGATCATCAAGACGAAGCCCGACGCCTCGATCGTCTCCTCGGTCTTCTTCATGTGCCTCGCCGACCAGGTCCTCGTCTACGGCGACTGCGCGGTCAACCCGGACCCGGGCGCCGAGCAGCTCGCCGACATCGCCATCCAGTCGGCGGCGACCGCGGCCGCCTTCGGCGTCGAGCCGCGGATCGCGATGCTCTCGTACTCGACCGGCACCTCGGGCTCCGGCGCGGACGTGGACAAGGTCCGCAAGGCCACCGAGATCGTCCGTGAGCAGCGCCCCGACCTGGCCGTCGAGGGCCCGATCCAGTACGACGCGGCCGTGGAGCCCTCGGTCGCCGCGACCAAGCTGCCCGGTTCCGACGTGGCCGGCCGGGCGAGCGTGCTGATCTTCCCCGACCTCAACACGGGCAACAACACGTACAAGGCCGTACAGCGCTCGGCGGGCGCCGTCGCGGTCGGCCCGGTGCTCCAGGGGCTGCGCAAGCCGGTCAACGACCTCTCGCGCGGCGCGCTGGTGCAGGACATCGTCACCACCGTGGCGATCACCGCGATCCAGGCACAGGGTGCGCCGGCCCCCACCGCCTGACCCCCGCACAGCCCGCCCGGCCCAGCCGCCGAGCCCTCACCCCGAAGGAAAGACCCTCATCGTGACCACCGCATCGCGCGTACTCGTCCTCAACTCCGGCTCCTCGTCGGTGAAGTACCAGCTGCTCGACATGGCGGACTCCATCCGCCTCGCCGTCGGCCTGGTGGAGCGGATCGGCGAAGAGACCTCGCGGCTCGTGCACGAGCCGCTCACCGGTCCGGGCGCGGGCGGCGGCAAGCGCGAGCGGCTCGGCGCGATCGCGGACCACGGGGCCGCGCTCCGGGCCGTCGCGGCGGAGCTCGCCGCCGACGGTCTGGGCCTGGACTCCCCCGAGCTGGCCGCCGTCGGGCACCGGGTGGTGCACGGCGGGACCCGGTTCACGCAGCCGACGGTGATCGACGACGAGGTGCTGGCGGAGATCCGGAGCCTGATCCCGCTGGCCCCGCTGCACAACCCGGCGAACGTCACCGGCATCGAGGTGGCCCGCGCGCTGCGCCCGGAGCTCCCGCAGGTGGCGGTGTTCGACACGGCGTTCCACTCGACGATGCCGGAGTACGTGGCGCGGTACGCGATCGACGCCGCGACGGCGGACAAGTACGCCATCCGGCGGTACGGGTTCCACGGGACCTCCCACGCGTACGTCTCGCGGGCGACGGCGGGGCTGCTGCGCCGGCCGGTGGAGGACGTGAACGTGATCGTGCTGCACCTGGGCAACGGGGCCTCGGCCTCCGCGGTCCGGGGCGGGGTGTGCGTGGAGACGTCCATGGGCCTGACCCCGCTGGAGGGACTGGTCATGGGCACCCGTTCGGGCGACCTGGATCCGGCGGTCGTCTTCCACCTGGCGCGGGTGGGCGGCTTCTCGGTGGATGAGATCGATTCGCTCCTGAACAAGAAGAGCGGTCTGCTGGGCCTGTGCGGCGACAACGACATGCGCGAGGTGCTGCGGCGGGCGGGCGAGGGCGACGAGTCGGCGCGGCTCGCCTTCGCGGCGTACGTCCACCGCCTGAAGAAGTACATAGGCGCCTACTCGGCGGTGCTCGGCCGGGTGGACGCGGTGGTGTTCACGGCCGGGGTCGGCGAGAACGCGCACCAGGTCCGGGAAGCTGCGGTGGAGGGCCTCGCGGAGCTGGGGCTCGCCCTGGACCCGGAGGCCAATGCCGTGCGCTCCCCGGAGCCGCGGCTGGTGTCGCCGGAGTACGCACGGGTGGCGGTGGCCGTGGTCCCGACGGATGAGGAACTGGAGATCGCCACCCAGGCGTACGCCCTCGTTACTCAGTAGTCACTTGGACTTTCCACCAGACGGAATATTCCGCTACGAAACAAACCGATAGGATCCAGTCATGCGCCGTTCCAAAATCGTCTGCACGCTGGGCCCCGCCGTCGACTCGTATGAGCAGCTGAAAGCGCTCATCGAGGCAGGTATGAACGTGGCCCGATTCAACTTCAGCCACGGGTCCCAGGCAGAACACCAGGAGCGGTACGACCGCGTCCGGAAGGTCTCCGAGGACACCGGGCGTGCGGTCGGCGTCCTCGCCGACCTCCAGGGTCCGAAGATCCGTCTGGAGACCTTCGCCGAGGGCCCCGTCGAGCTGGTGCGCGGTGACGAGTTCACCATCACCACCGAGGACGTCCCGGGTGACAAGTCCATCTGCGGCACCACCTACAAGGGCCTGCCCGGCGACGTGGCCAAGGGCGACCAGGTCCTGATCAACGACGGCAACGTCGAGCTGCGGGTGACCGAGGTCGAGGGCCCGCGGGTCAAGACCATCGTCATCGAGGGCGGTGTCATCTCGGACCACAAGGGCATCAACCTGCCGGGTGCCGCCGTGAACGTCCCCGCCCTGTCGGAGAAGGACGTCGACGACCTCCGCTTCGCCCTGCGGATGGGCTGCGACATGGTCGCCCTGTCCTTCGTCCGCGACGCCAACGACGTCAAGGACGTCCACAAGGTCATGGACGAGGAGGGCCGCCGGGTCCCCGTCATCGCCAAGGTGGAGAAGCCGCAGGCCGTCGAGAACATGGCGGCCGTGGTCGACGCCTTCGACGCGGTCATGGTGGCCCGTGGCGACCTGGCCGTCGAGTACCCGCTCGAGAAGGTCCCGATGGTCCAGAAGCGGCTCATCGAGATGTGCCGCCGCAACGCCAAGCCGGTGATCGTCGCGACCCAGATGATGGAGTCGATGATCACCAACTCGCGCCCGACGCGCGCGGAGGCCTCCGACGTCGCCAACGCGATCCTCGACGGCGCGGACGCGGTCATGCTGTCGGCCGAGTCCTCGGTCGGCGCCTACCCGATCGAGACCGTCAAGACGATGTCGAAGATCGTCACGGCGGCCGAGGAGGAGCTCCTCTCCAAGGGCCTCCAGCCGCTGGTCCCGGGCAAGAAGCCCCGTACCCAGGGCGGCTCCGTCGCCCGCGCGGCCTGCGAGATCGCGGACTTCCTCGACGGCAAGGCACTCATCGCCTTCACCCAGTCCGGCGACACGGCCCGCCGCCTGTCGCGCTACCGCGTGACCCAGCCGATCCTGGCCTTCACCACCGACGTCAACACCCGCAACCAGCTCACGCTGAGCTGGGGCGTCGACTCCTACATCGTCCCGCACGTGGACACCACCGACGCGATGGTCGACCTGGTGGACGGCGAGCTGCTGAAGCTGGGCCGCTACAACGAGGGCGACACCATGGTCATCACCGCCGGCTCGCCCCCCGGCGTCCCGGGCACGACCAACATGGTCCGCGTCCACCACCTGGGCGGCCAGTCTCAGGGCTGACACCGCACGGTGTGACTCTGCCGCACAGAGACCGAGGGCGGCACCCCGATCCCAAGAGGGATCCGGGGTGCCGCCCTCGGTGCGTGCACGCGGTGCGCGGGGCCGTGCGGGACCGCCCCGTACGGGACTACTCCGGCGGGCCGATGTAGTTCTTGAGGCCCGGGACGGTGAGCGTGCCGCCGAACTGGCCGGCCTGGACGACCTTGACGTTCGTGAAGAACGCGAACGGGACGTTCAGGGGCGGCGGGCTGTTCGGGGTGAACTCGATCGGGATCAGGCCGAACAGGTTCCCCTTGAGGCTCTCGGTGTACATCGTCACCGTGCCGCCGCGGATCTTGGACGTGGAGCCGGAGCGGGACTTCAGGTGGGCGACGTTCCCGCTCTTGCCGACCGTCTGGTAGAGGTCCTTGATGTCCAGCGAGTCCGCCGTGAACTTCAGGACCTTCTTCGTCTTGCCGCCGGCCGTCTTCACCTCGACGATGCCGTGGTAGTCCAGGCCGTAGAGGGTCAGCAGCGAGCTGTCGAGGTACCACGGCTCGTCCGGCAGGAGCGGGATGCCCGGCTCCAGCTCGGCGTCGGCCAGCGCCTTGGCGTCGTACGTCGGGCAGGGGAAGGGTTGCTTCCCGTCCGCGTTCTTCGTCTCCTCGGGCTTCGGCTCGTCCTCGTCCGCCGTCTTGCCCGTCTCGTCCTTCGGCTTCGCCGCGGTGTCCTTGACGTCCTGCGACAGCTCCTTGACGTCGACGCCGGCCTTCTTCGCCGCGTCGCGGATGGCGTCCGTGGCCGGGTCCGGTGCGGGCTTGGCCGGAGTCGGCGTCGCCGTGGCGGTCTTGGACGGCGTGGGCGTCGGGGTCGCCGACGGCTTCGCTGTCTCGAGCGGCTTGGTGATCCCGTCGACGATGCCCTTGAGCGCGTCTCCGACGCCCAGCGGGTCCAGCGGGTTCGGGGTCTTGGACGCGGACGGCGCGGCGGCCGGGGCCGACGGCTCGGTCTGCTTCGACGCGGTGGTGGGACCGGCCGGCTTGCTGGCGGAAGGCTTCGGAGCCGGCGGGGTGACGCCGGGCTGCGGGGCCTTGGACGCACCGGGCGAGGGGGTCGCGGTGGGCGACGAACTCGGCGAGGGCGACGTGGAGGGGCTCGGAGAGGCCGACTCCGCGGGCTCGTCGGACCGCGTCACGCACGGGCCGGGCGCGAAGGGGATCTCCTGGTCGTCGGCGAGGGCCAGCTTCGGGGCCACGCCCATCCCGACGAAGACCGCGGTCGGCATGGCCGCCAGCGCCATCGTCTTGCCGACGGGTATCTGGATCTTGTTCAGCAGCGACTTCCGGGGCGCGGCGTGCCGCGGGCCCCTTCTTTCACGGGACTCTGCGCTCGGGGCCACGCCCCGCTGCGTCTCGTCACCCCGCACTGTTCCTCCCGCCATCGGCGTGGGCAGTCGTCTCGCTCGCGTATGCCGTTTCCGTCTCACGGGGCGCCGGGATGCCCGGAATGCCCGAGTTGCTCTGGGAGTTGTCCGCCATCGCCGCCGACTTGCCCGTGCCGTCGTCCGGGACGGCGGCCTCTGCCTCCGGGCTGCCGGGAACCCACGACAGTGCGAGGGCGCCGCCGACCATGGAGAAGATGAAGCCCAGGAAGAACCCGCCCAGGTTGGACACCGGCAGGGACACCAGGGCCAGCAGGATCGAGGCGACCCCGGCGAAGACGCGGATGCTCTGCTGGAACCAGAGGGCCAGGCCCAGCGTCATCAGCAGGATGCCGATGATCAGCGAGCCGGATCCGGTCGTCGTCGCCATCGCGAGAGTGACGTTGCCCAATCGCATGTCCGCGTACGGGAAGTACACGATCGGGACACCACCGAGGAGCATGAACAGGCCTGCCCAGAAGGGACGGCGGCCGCGCCAGGCGTAGAAGTGGTAATACGCCACGGTGAGCAGAGCATCATCAGAGCGGCGAACGTAGACCGGGGCCTGGTGGTTCATGGACTACAGCTCCCTGGAAACGGTGGTACGGAGAACTAGGTGGAGCCCCGGACGGGCGGGCGGAATCGGCTGCAGCCGGCGCCGACCGCCCCTCCGGTCACGCTCCGGGACGGATTACTTCTCGTCCTGGTAGCACGGCTGGTCGCCGCCCATCAGACGGAGCTTGAGGTCGGGCAGCTTGAACGTGCCCGCCGTCGTCGCCCACGCCTTCTGGCGCACGTTCGTCAGGATCGCCTTGTCGGCGCGCTGGGAGAACGCGTAGGGGCTCGCGACCGTACCGGCCTGCGGCTTGGTCTTGTGGCTCGAGTCGCCCACGGCGACACCGATGTCCAGGTTCTTGAACTCGGCGTCGGTGTCGAGCTCCGCAACATCCAGGTAGATGTTGTCGGCGACGGCCGGCTTGCCCTTGTGGCCCGTCCGCAGCTGCAGCGTGATGTTGCCCAGCGGGGTCGGGGTCACCAGCGACTGGCACATGTTGGTGATCTCGGCGTGGCTGAACCCGGAGATGGTGACCGGGTGGTGCGCAGCGTTGCCCTTGAGGTCGTGACCCTCGGCGATACCGCCGTACTGAATGAGGTTGTCACCGTCGAGCTTGTCGGCCGAGACCTTGAAGTCCTGGCCGGAGACGCTGAAGGACGCCGCGAGGGCACCCTGCGCCAGACCCACACCGACCGCGGCGGTTGCCGCGATGCTCGGCACCATGACGAGCGCGAAGCGCTTCCATCTGGTCCCGCCACGAACCTGAGAACTCATTATTCGTTCCTCCTTCTCGGACGTACATCTCCGGTCCGGGCCGTACCCGTCCTGGGATGGGAGAAGTGCTACGTCCTCGGGAAGGAGCGCAGGCGGCCGAGCCGCGACAGAGCCGCGTCCGGTACACCGGCGTTCACCCCCGAGCGACAACCACTGGGTCACGCGTTCGCGCAACCAGGAGGACAGGCTCCGCCGGTGCGGCGAAGACCCCCCTGTCCCACGGCCGGTGCCACTGCCACCGACCGGCCCGGTGGGGACCCTCCACCGCGGCTCCGGATGAGCGGCTCTGCGGGAAGGACCGAGCGTCGCCGATCGTGGTCCATTCCAGGCCGGGGCACAAGGGGGTTCGTTACTGGCGGGTAACGGCAAGATAACCGGGGATCGACCCGGCGCCATCGGGTGACGACGCAGGGTGTCACCAAGGGCCACGACAGAGCGGCGGATTTATGAACACACCGGACAGATCACGGGGTTCCACTTACTGCGAGTAACAGCGGCCGCAATTGCCAAGTTTTGGCAAAGTGCGGCCGCTGTTTATCTACGTGTCAACAAATCGCCGGTGGTCCGGCGGCCTGCCGGAGTCCCCCGGAAGGGACACGGAGCGGGCTCTAGAACAGCACCCGTGCGAGCGCCGTACGCGCCGCCGCCACCCGGGGATCGTCCGCCCCGATGACCTCGAACAGCTCCAGCAGCCGCACCCGTACCGCGTCGCGGTCGGCGCCGGCCGTCACCCGGACCGTGTCCACCAGGCGCCCGAAGGCGTCCTCCACGTGGCCGCCGACCAGATCCAGGTCCGCGGCGGCGATCTGGGCCGCCGGGTCCTTCGGGTTCTCGGCCGCCGCGGCGCGCACCGCCTGCGGGTTCATGTCCTTGACCCGGGTGAGCAGCTCGGCCTGGGCCAGGCCCAGCTTGGCTTCGGTGTTGGCCGGGTCGTCCGCCAGTACGTTCTTGTACGCCTGCACCGCGCCGCCCAGGTCACCGGCGTCGAGCGCCACGACCGCCGCCTCGAGCAGCGCGTCGTACGGGCCTTCCGGGGCCGCGGCCTCCGCGGCCGGGGCGGCCGCGGGGACGCCCTCGGCGTTCGGGTCCACCTCGATGCCGATGATCCCGAAGCGCTCCTCGGCGACCTGGACCAGCTGCGCCAGGGTCGCGCGGATCTCCTGCTCGGGCGCCACGCCCTGGAACAGCGGCAGCACCTGGCCCGCGACCACGGCGAACACGGCCGGGATGCCCTGGATGCCGAACTGCTGCATCAGCATCTGGTTGGAGTCGACGTCGACCTTGGCGAGGAGGAGGCGGCCGTTCGCCTCGATCGTCAGGCGCTCCAGCAGCGGGCTGAGCTGCTTGCACGGTTCGCACCACTCGGCCCAGAAGTCCAGGACGACCGGGACCTCGGCGGAGAGCTGGAGGACGTCGCGTTCGAAGCCGGCCTCGTCGACGTCGATCACGAGCGCGGACGGCGGCACGGCGCCCGCGGACGCGGGCGCGCCACCCTGGGCGGCCTGCCGGGCCGCTGCGGCACGGGCCTGCTCGGCCTTCGCCTTGGCCTCGCCGGCCGCCTTCACCGCGGCAAGGTCGACGACGCCGCTCATGGACATGTTTCTGGGCTGCATGCGTACATCCTCCCCCGTGTGCGCGCGCCGACGAAAAAGATCGGCCGAAATGCCTTCTTGCCCGCGTCGAACCGATCGGTTGTGCGGGGCTCGTGTGGTGTGGCGCCGGGTCCCCACCTGGCGCCGGTAGCTCTTCGCGTGGTCGTCGCTCTTACGCTACGAGCCGTAGCGTAACTCCTCGCGGCCGTTCGCGCCCCGTGATCTCAAGCACAGCATTTCGAGGGCCGCCGGTTCCGCTACCGACGGGTATGGTCTGCGCCATGCGCAAGCCCAGCCCCCCGACCGGACGCACCGGCCGCCCCCGCAGCGCCGCCGCGGACGCGGCGATCCTCGCCGCGACGCGGGACGCGCTGGTCGAGCTGGGCTGGTCGAAGCTGACGATGGGCGACGTGTCCGCCCGGGCCGGGGTCGCCAAGACCACCCTCTACCGCCGATGGGCGGGCAAGAACGAGCTGGTCGTGGACGCCGTCGCGGAGCTCTTCGACTCCCTCGAGCTCCCCGACCGGGGCTCCCTCGAAGCCGACATAGAGAACGTGGTCCTCCAGTTCGCGGCGCTGCTGCGGCGGCCGGAGGCCCGTACGGCCCTGATGGCCGTCGTCGCCGAGTCCACCCGGGACGAGGCCCTGCGCGACCGGATCCGGTCGGCGATCGTGGACCGGCAGAAACGTCTCGTCGTACTGGGTCGCGAACGGGCCCAGGCCCGGGGCGAACTCCCGTACGAGGAGGACGAGGACCTCGCCTGCCGCACCACGGACCTGATCTTCGACGTGATCGCCGGAACGGTGGTGCACCGGGCGCTGGTCAGCTCGGAACCGGTGGACGAGCTGTGGGTGGCCACCTTCACGGCCCTGCTGATGCACGGCCTCCAGGGCCCGGCCCCCGCCTGACCCGAGCCCCGCGCCCGGGCACGGCGAAGGCCGGCCGCGGCCACCCCGGCACAGGGGCGCCCACGACCGGCCTTCCACCGCACGGACGGGGACCGGGCGATCAGAAGCCCGGCGGCTCCGTGTACGTGCCCCACTCGTCGCGCAGCACGTTGCAGATCTCGCCGAGCGTGGCCTCGGCGCGCACCGCGTCCAGCATCGCCGGGATCATGTTCGACCCGTCGCGGGCGGCGGCCAGCATGGCGTCCAGCGAGGACTTCACCTTGGCGTCGTCGCGCCGCTCCTTGCGCGCGGCCAGCTGCTGCACCTGCACGCGCTCGACCTCGTGGCTGACGCGCAGGATCTCCAGGTCCCCGGTCACCGACCCGTGGTGCACGTTGACGCCGACGACCCGCTTGTCGCCCTTCTCCAGCGACCGCTGGTACTGGAAGGCCGACTCGGCGATCTCCCCGGTGAACCAGCCGTCCTCGATGCCGCGCAGGATGCCCGAGGTGATCGGCCCGATCGGGTGTTGCCCGTCCGGGTGGGCGCGCAGGCCGCGCTCCTTGATCTGCTCGAAGATCTTCTCGGCGTCGGCCTCGATGCGGTCGGTGAGCTGCTCCACGTACCAGGAACCGCCCAGCGGGTCGGCCACGTTGGCCACCCCGGTCTCCTCCATCAGCACCTGCTGCGTGCGCAGGGCGATCTCGGCTGCCTGCTCGCTCGGCAGCGCGAGGGTCTCGTCGAGGGCGTTGGTGTGCAGGGAGTTGGTGCCGCCGAGGACGGCCGCGAGGGCCTCGACGGCGGTGCGCACGACGTTGTTGTAAGGCTGCTGCGCGGTCAGCGAGACGCCGGCCGTCTGGGTGTGGAAGCGCAGCCACATCGACTTCTCGCTCTGCGCCCCGTACACCTCCTTCATCCAGCGCGCCCAGATCCGGCGGGCGGCGCGGAACTTGGCGATCTCCTCGAAGAAGTCGAGGTGCGCGTCGAAGAAGAAGGAGAGGCCGGACGCGAAGTGGTCCACGTCCAGGCCCCGGGAGAGGCCCAGTTCCACGTAGCCGAAGCCGTCGGCCAGGGTGTACGCGAGCTCCTGCGCGGCCGTGGCCCCGGCCTCGCGGATGTGGTAGCCGGAGACGGACAGCGGCTTGTACGCCGGGATGCCCTTCGCGCAGTACTCCATGAGGTCGCCGATGAGGCGCAGGTGCGGCTCGGGTTCGAAGAGCCACTCCTTCTGGGCGATGTACTCCTTGAAGATGTCCGTCTGCAGCGTGCCGTTGAGCAGTGCCGGGTCCACGCCCTGCCGTTCGGCGGCGACCAGGTACATGCAGAAGGCGGGCACGGCCGGGCCGGAGATCGTCATCGACGTGGTCACGTCGCCGAGCGGGATGTCCTTGAACAGGACCTCCATGTCGGCGGCGGAGTCTATGGCGACTCCGCAGTGGCCGACCTCGCCGAGCGAGCGGGGGTCGTCGGAGTCGCGCCCCATGAGGGTCGGCATGTCGAAGGCCACGGAGAGCCCGCCGCCGCCGGCGGCCAGGATCATCTTGTAGCGCTCGTTGGTCTGCTCGGCGTTGCCGAACCCGGCGAACTGCCGGATGGTCCAGGTCCGGCCGCGGTATCCGGTGGCGTGCAGGCCGCGGGTGTAGGGGTACTCCCCCGGCCAGCCGATGCGCTCGAATCCCTCGTACGAGTCACCGGGCCGGGGCCCGTAGACGGGATCGACGTCATCCCCGGAGAGCGTGGTGAAATCGGCCTCGCGCTTGCGGGCCTTGTCGTAACGGGCCTGCCAGCGGCGGCGGCCCTCCTCGATGGCGTCTGCGTCCATACCCACGAATTTACTAGGACGTCCTAGTAAATGTCGATGGGAAACCCCGGGGAGTATCCCCGGGGTGCCCGATGGAGGAGCGGTCCTCTAGGCGTCGACGGTGGCCACGGCGTCCGCGACCAGCGGCTCGACCTCGGCGCGGACCGTGCGCTCGACGAAGAAGGCCGCCAGCGGGATCGTGCCGGAGACGAGGACCCAGAGCAGCTTCGGGAACGGCCACCTGGCCTTGGAGCCCAGGTCGAAGGCGAACACCAGGTAGATCATGAACAGCACACCGTGTACCTGGGAGACCGCCAGGGTCAGGTCGGCGCCGGTGTCGAAGCCGTACTTGAAAACCATGCAGGTGCAGAGGATCAACAGCATGACCGCGGTCAGGTAGGCCATGACGCGGTAGCGGGTCAGCACGCTTCGTTTCATGGCTACGAGCGTAACCATCCGTTTTGCGCGATCTTGACCGGGGCCCGGTGACGGGGCCCGGCCGAGGACGGCTACTGCTCCTCGAAGTCCGCGGCGGCGATCCGCAGCGGGCGCAGGAGCGCGAAGATCTCCTGGCACTCCTCGGCGTCGTACGCGCGCAGCCCGAAGTCGACCGCCATCAGGTCCTTCGTCGCCGCCTCGACGACCTCGCGGCCCCTGTCCGTGATGGAGGCGAGCGTGCCGCGGCCGTCGTTCGGGTTCGGCCGCTTGGCCACCAGCCCGGACCGCACGAGCCGGTCCACCGTGTTCGTCACCGACGTCGGGTGGACCATCAGCCGCTCGCCGATCTTCGACATCGGCAGCTCGCCGGCCTTGGAGAAGGTGAGCAGGACCAGCGCCTCGTAGCGCGCGAAGGTCAGCCCGTACGGCTTGACCACCGCGTCGACCTCGCCGAGCAGGATCTGGTGCGCGCGCATGATCGAGGTGATCGCTGCCATCGAGGGCACCGGTCCCCAGCGGCGCTGCCACAGTTCGTCGGCGCGGGCGATGGGGTCGAACGGGAGGCTGAGCGGCTTGGACACGTACCCGACCCTACCGGGCGGTCATTTGACCGTGGGCCCCGTCTCATCCTTCGGTCCGCCCTCCCGCCGGTTCGCCGACCGCAGTTCGGCGAGGAGGAGCAGGACCACCGCCGTGCCGAGCACCGCGGCGCCGGTGACGACCCCGTGCACCGGCAGGAACTCGGCGGCCAGCCCGGCCAGCGCCATGCCGACGCCCTGGAGGGTCATCAGGCCGGTGCTCAGCAGGGTCATGGCCCGGCCGCGCAGCTCGTCGGGGACGGCGTCGACGTACCACTGGTCGAGGCCGAGGGTGTACGCGTGCGCCAGCCCGGCCAGCAGCAGGGCGGCGAGGACGGTCACCACCCCGGGCCGGACGGCGTACACGAGCAGCGGGAGCATGCCGGCGGCCGCGAGCGGGGCCACGAGCCGGGAGCGGGTACGGGGGCCGAGCGCCGAACCGGCCCACAGTTCACCCGCGATGGTGCCGACGGGCAGGGCGCACATCATCACTCCCAGCGCGGCGGTGCCCGCACCGATGCCGTCGGCGTACGGGACGAGCAGCGCCTCGGGGGCGATGACGAAGACGGGCGGCAGCCAGAACAGCAGCGTGAGCACCCGCAGACGGCGGTCGCCGAGGACGGCGCGCAGCCCGGCGAGCGGCGAGGTGCGGTCGGCGCCGGCGCGGGCCGGCCGGGCCCGCGTGCCGAAGCGCAGCAGCAGGGCCGAGCACAGGAACCCGGCGGCGGTCAGCGCGATGGCCGCGCGCGGGGCGAGGACGGTGAGCAGCAGGCCGCCGAGGCCGAAGCCGATGAGCTGGGCGCTCTGGGCCACCATGCGCATCAGCGAGCGGCCGAGGACGAAGGCGTCGCCGGGGCCGAGGATGTCGGCGAGGGAGGCGTTGCGCGTGCCCTGGAACAGCGGTGCGACGAAGGCCATGGCGCAGCGCAGGGCGAGGAGCCCCGCGACGGGGGTGCCGGGCAGGACCATGGACGCCGCGCAGGCGGCGCAGACGAGGTCGCACCCGACGAGCACCCGGCGGGCGGGCCTGCGATCGGCGATCCCGGCGAGGAGGGTGCCGCCGAGGGCGTACGGGAGGAAGCCGAGGGCGAAGGTGAGCGCGCTCATCAGGGGCGAGCCGGTGGTGCGGAAGACGAGGACGGTGAGGGCGATCTCGGCGACGACGATGCCGAGGACGGACAGCAGGTGCGCGGCGAAAACGGCCCGGAACTCCCGCACCCGGAAAACGGCCCGGTAGCCGCCGGCGGTCGGAGAGGTGGCCTGGTTGACGGTTGCCATGGGGTGACCCTGCGGGGCTACGGTGGGGCCCGACAGTGATTCGCTCCGAACCGAATCAAATCCGGCCCCGGAACCAGCCCCGCCGGCGTTTGAGGCGCGAGGGTCCGGGGGCAGCGCCCCCGCCACGGCGCCGCACCGGGACGCGGGGTCCGGGGCCCGGCCCCGGGATACGGAGAAAGGGCGGGGCGGGGAGAAGCCCCCGCGCAGAGGACCCCCGGAACCCGCAGACCACCCCGGAGGGAGAAGGCATGGCGTTCCACTTCCGCTTCGGCCCCGCCGACCTCCTCCGCTGCCGGTTCTCGATCTCCGCCCGCTGGGAGACCCAGGAGGCGGTCCGGACCCTGAGGACACCCGCCCGGCAGGCGTACCACCTGCCCTGGCTGCGGCAGATCCGCGCGGCCGCCGACGGCCTGGACCTGCGGCCGCTGTGGCTGCTGATGCCGCGCACCGGCCACAACCCCGACTTCCTGAGCCCGCCCCCGCTCGGCCCCTCCGTCACGTTCGAGGAGGAGCTGGCCCGCGTACGGTCCTCGGCCGCCGATCCGCAGGCCCTGCGCGAGGACCTGCGGCGCGCCCTCGTCTGCACCCCGGGCGCCGCCGGGAGCGACCTCGGGCGGCGGATGCTCGCGGATCCGGCCCGGGCCGTACACGAGCTGGCCGATCTGTACGAGCAGGCGTGGGCCGCGCTGATCGCCCCGCACTGGCCGCGGCTGCGTGAGCTGCTGGAGGCGGACATCCTCTTCCACACGCGCCGGCTGGCGGCGGGCGGGCTGGAGGCGCTGTTCGACGGCCTCCACCCGGACCTGCGGTGGGCGGACGGCACGCTCACCATCGACCGCCCGGCCCACCACGACCGCTCCCTGGACGGGCAGGGGCTGCTCCTCATGCCGAGCGCGTTCATGTGGCCGGAAGTGGTCGGGGGGTACGACCCGCCCTGGCAGCCGACGCTGGTCTACCCGGCCCGCGGCATCGGCGCCCTGTGGACGGCGTCGCCGGGCCCGACCCCGCTGGCGCTGGCGCGGCTGCTGGGCCGGGGCCGGGCGGACGTGCTGTGCACGCTGGACGAGCCGGCCTCCACGACGGCGCTGGCCCGCCGGCTCGGCCTGGCACCCGCCACGGTCTCGGCGCACCTGAAGGCCCTGCACGGGGCGGGCCTGCTGATCTCGGCCCGCCACGGCCACCGGATCCTGTACGAACGCACCCCGCTCGGCATCGCCCTGGCGACGGGCGCCCCGCCGGCGTAGCCGGTTCCGGTTCCGGTGCCTCCAGGCGGCGGCACCCGCGGTGTCGCGGGGCAGGGCTGACTGGCCGTCATGTCACGATATGCCGGTCCTTGATTCCGCGTACCGACCCTTCGCCCCGAGGAACCCGGATGCCAGGCCGACCCCGTCCACGCCCCAGACCCCTGACCGCCGCACTCGGCCTCGCGCTGCTGCTCGCCGCGGCCCCCGCCTGCGGCAGTCCGGAATCCGCCCCCGCGCAGGCTCCGCCGGAGGCAACGGGCCGGGCCGCGCCCGACGCATCCCCGTTCTGGGTGGACCCGCAGAGCGACGCCGCCCGGCAGGTCGCCGCCTGGGAGGCCCAGGGCCGCAACAGCGACGCCCAGGTGCTGCGCCGGATCTCGGAACGGCCCATGGCCCTGTGGGGACCCGGCGACGACCCCGGTCCCGAGATCCGCCGGGCCGCGAAGAGCGCCAAGTCGGCGGGGCGGGTCCTGGTGCTCACCGCGTACAACATCCCGTACCGCGACTGCGGCCGGCACTCGGCCGGCGGGGCGAAGGACGCCACCGCCTACCGCAAGTGGATCGGCGCCTTCGCCGACGGCATCGGCGATGCCAAGGCCGTGGTCGTCCTGGAACCGGACGCCATCCCGCACATCGTGGACGGCTGCACCCGGGCCGACCGCCACGACGAGCGCCTGCGGCTCCTCGCCGAGGCCGTCACCCGGCTGAAGAAGAACCGGAACACCAAGGTCTACCTGGACGCCGGCAATCCGGCCTGGATCCCGGACCCGATGAAACTGGTCGGTCCCCTCTACAAGGCCGGGCTCGGGGAGGCCGACGGCTTCGCGCTCAACGTCTCCAACTTCCAGCCCGACGCGGCCGGCCGGGAGTACGGCCACAGCATCTCCCGGGCCGCCCAGGGCAAGCACTTCGTCATCGACACCAGCCGCAACGGCGCAGGGCCGCTCCCCGGCGACGGCCACGAGGCCTGGTGCAATCCGCCGGGCCGAGCCCTTGGCGTCCCGCCGAGCGACCGGACGGGCGACCCGCTCGTCGACGCGTACCTCTGGATCAAGCGGCCCGGCGAATCCGACGGTCCCTGCCGCGGCGGCCCGGGGGCCGGCAAGTGGTGGGCGGACTACGCACTCGGCCTGGCCAGCCGCAGCAAGGAGTAGGAGCCGCGGCCTACTCCTCGGGCTCCGGCGCGGGTGCCGGATCCGGATCCGGCTTCGGTGCCCCGACCCGGAGCCACTTCGCCACCGAGGGCGTCCCGTCCGCGTCCGTCACGAACAGCATGTACCAGCCCGGCGGCACCAGCGTCGGGTCCTTCGGCACCTCGACCGTCACCGAGCCGGCCGCCCTGGTCAGCCCGAGCTCGATCGACCGCTGCTCCACGTCCGTGGTGTGCGTGACCGCGCTCGGCCGCATCAGCCGGGCGCGCCGGATCCGCTCCGGGTGCGCCGCCTCGAAGGTGGCCCGCCCGTCCGGGCCCACCTCGGCCGGCCCGGCCCCCAGGACCGGCCGCCGCGCCGGGTCCCGGTACAGGTACGGCGGCGAGTACACCTCCAGCCGGTGCTCGAACTTCCCGAGGCGGGTGTTGTCCTTGTCCGCGAAGAGCGGGTCGGAGCCGAAGGTCGCGACCCGCCCGTCGGGCAGCAGCAGCGCCTCGGAGTGGTAGTTGCGGCCGACCGACGGATCGGCGGCCGCCACGAAGGAATCGGTGCGCGGGTAGTAGAACTGCGCCTTGTGGATGTCGCTGGCGCCCCGGCCCCGGTAGTCACGGGAGCCGCCGGTGGTGAACACGGAGTCGTCCGGCAGCAGCACGCTGCTCAGGTACCGGGTGCCCTGAGGCAGCCGCGCGGAGGAGCGGAAGACCGGGTCGTCCTCCTTGAGGTCCACGATCGCGGTCCGGCTCGAGGACAGCTTCGACTCGCCGACCCCGCCGCCGCCCAGCACCATCACCCTCTGGTCCTGGGCCGGCGCCAGCAGGACCGAGGACGAGGTCTCCAGCCGGTCCGGGTCCTCCAGGCCCGCGACCTCGGTGAACTTGTCGGTCTTCAGGTCCCACACACCGGGCTCGCGCCCCTTGCCCTTGGGGCCGTAGCCCGCGTTGGACCCGGTGTAGAGCAGCTTGCCGCCCTGCAGGAGGAAGAGCGCGGGGTACGTGGGGAAGTACCGGAAGGGGCCCCGGGTCCACTGCTTCGTCCTCGGGTCGTAGTACTCGTTGTCGCCGGGGACGACGTCGCCCACGTCGTTGAGTCCGGACACCGCGAGCACCCGCCCGTCCTGCAGCGCCACCAGCGTCGGGTACCAGCGGGCGTCCTTCATCGGGTCGACCGGGACGTACTTCTCCGCCTTCGGGTCGAACTCGTACGCCGACTTGATGCCCTGGAAGTCCTGCTTCTCGACGCTCAGCCGCTCGGCGAGCCCGTAGACGTTGTCGGCGTCCTTCCCCCTGAGCCCGACGACCCGGTACTGCGCGACCTCGGTCGTCAGCCCCTCGGCGCCCGCCTTCACCGCCTCGACGAAGACCCGTGCCTCCGCGGCGACCACCTTGGTCCGCCAGGGCTTCACCTGCCCGGCGCGTCCGTACGTGATCTCGAACTCGCGCTTGGCCTTCGGAACGGTGACGTCGAACTTCGACACGTACTCCACCCCGGACGGGGACCGGAACCGGGTGCCCTTCTTCAGCCGGGCCAGCTTGTCGGGGCTCTCGTTCTTGACCCGCATGCCGCCGCCCGCGCGGGTGACCTTGCCGTCGAGGACCTCGTACCGGGCGGTCCCGCCCGCCACGAGCAGCCGTCCGTCGGGCAGTTGGCTGTGGCCCGAGCAGAAGAAGTCCTCCGGCGTGGGGATCTTCTTGAAGCTGTCGTCCTGCGGGTCCCACAGGACGGTGTCGAAGGTGCCCTGGTCGAACTTCTTCTGGCTGTTGCCGGACCCGGCGATCAGCAGCACCTTGCCCGTGTGCAGCAGGGCCGCGTGCATGGCGTTGATCCGGTACTCCTCCGGGAGCCGGACCTGCTCCCACGAGCCGTACTGGATCTTGTAGCTGGACTGGCCGATCTTGTACGCGTGGTAGCGCTCCTGCGCGAAGGTGAGCGCGGCGGGCGCGTTGAGCGCGGCCAGCACCACCACGGCTCCGGTGCCCAGAACGGTGTTCTTGAACTGCTTCGAAGGCCGGTACGCCATGGCTCAGTTCCCTCCCGTCGGTGCGGCGAAGGCCGGCTCCGGCTCCTCTCCCGGCCCGTGGCCGAGCCCAATGTCGAGGGACCCCGCCCGGGCCGGGGCCCGGCGCTCGCGCAGCAGGGTCCAGCCCCACACGGCGACCGGCGCGAGGGCGATGAGCAGGGCGAGCACCGCCCAGGTGCGCATCGCCGCGTGCGTGTGGCCGAGGCGGACGGAGGCGGCGAGGGAGAGGGCCAGGACGGCGGCCCAGAACAGGTGGATCCGGAAGGTCATGAGCCGGTCGGGGCTGGCGCCTGCGCCCTTGGGGGTGACGACGAACCGGCCCCGGGTGCGCAGCAGGGCCGAGCCGAGGGACATCAGGTAGACGGGCGCGCAGATCGCGGACATCGCCATGCCGGCCAGGCCGCCGGAGCCCTCGGGCTCGTGGGGGGAGATGTTGTGGCGGCGGTTCCACAGGTACAGGCCCACCTGGAGGGCGGCCGCGTCGGTGTAGAGCATGAGCCACACCTCGGAGGAGACCTGGGTGCCGGAGGCGCCCAGCCACAGGAACAGGACGCAGCTGAGGATGCCGAGCAGCCAGTTGACGGCCGTCATCGGGTAGTAGACGAGCATCAGGGTGTAGTTGAGGGCCCGCCCCGGGGGCATCCGGAACAGGCCTTTCCAGTACTGCCGGAAGAGGGTTTCGTACGTACCCCTCGACCAGCGCAGCTGCTGCGTGAAGAAGTCGGTCCACGAGGCCGGCCCCTCCCCGACGGCGAGGACGTCGGGGGTGTAGACGGACCTCCAGAACCGCCCGGTGGCCGGATTGCGCCGGCGGTGCAGCTCGAAGCCGGTGGCCATGTCCTCGGTGAGGGAGTCGTACAGCCCGCCCACCTGCTTGAGGGCACTGATCCGCACGGCGTTGTTGGTGCCGACGAACATGGGGGCGCCGTAGCGGTTGCCCGCGCGCTGGATCAGGGCGTGGAAGAGGTACTGCTGGGACTCGGCCGCCTTGGTGACGGACGAGGTGTAGTTGCCGTACACCTGCGGGCCGACGACGAAGGCGATGTCCGGGTCGCGGAAGAAGCCGAGCATCCGCTCCAGGAAGTTCGCCAGCGGGACGTGGTCGGTGTCGACGGAGGCGAAGAACTCGTAGTCGTCGCCGTGTGCGACGAGCCAGGCGTTGTAGTTGCCGTGCTTGGTCCGCTCCCGGTGGGGGCCCTTGCGGGTGTTCCAGCCGGCCTTGCCCTTGCGGGTGAAGTGCCGTACGCCGAGCTCCGCGCACAGGGCCCGGGCCTCGGGGTCGTCCCCCTCGTCCAGCAGCCACACGTCGAGGGGACCGTCGTGCCGCAGGGCGACCGCGCCCAGCAAGGTGCCCCGCACCAGGGTGAGCGGCTCTTTGCCGGGGACGAACGTCGTCAGGAACGCGACCCTGGTGCCGGGTTCGGGCGGTACGGGGACCGGGTCGCGGGCGACCAGCGTGGCGTGGGCCACCGACACGACGTTGACCAGCATGAACAGCATGATCAAGGCGATGCACACGAGCATCGCGGTATCGCACAGGACGAGCCAGCGCTCGCCGCCCTCCCGGACGGTCCGGTGCGTGGGCCAGACGAGGTAGAGCAGCAGTCCGGCCGCGGCGAGGGGGGCCAGCGCCATGAGGAGCACGGCGCGTATTCGGGTGCGGAGCTCCTCGCCCGCGAGGAGGGAGCGGTAGCCCACCCGGTAGGCGGTGCGGTCCGGCTCCGCGAACGGTCCGGCGAGGCGGCTGTGGGTCTCGTAGTCGAAGCCTTCCGGCCGCACGGCCCCTCCAGTGCTCGACGCCCAGGGTCTCTCTCACCACAAAAGCTGACAAACCATGAGCATGTCGAACTGGACTCGGCCGAAAGGGCTACGCCAGGTGGCGTTCCACCGTTTCCACCTTCGACGTCAGCCCGTCCACCACCCCGGGCCGGATGTCGGCCTTCAGGACGAGCGACACCCGCGGCGCCCGCTCCTCCACAGCCGCCACCGCACGCTTGACCACGTCCATCACCTCGTCCCAGGACTCGCCTTCGATCGAGGTGAACATCGCGTCCGTGCGGTTCGGCAGACCCGACTCCCGTACGACGCGCACCGCATCGGCCACGTACTCGCCGACCTCTTCGCCGACCCCCAGCGGGGTCACCGAGAACGCGACGATCATGCGGCGTTCGCCGCCTCGCGCCGGGCGCGGGCCGCCAGCACGCTGTCGGCCTCCTCGCGCTTGAGCAGCTTGTCCCCGTACAGGCCGCCGAAGGGCACCAGCGCGAGCACGAAGAACAGGGCCGCCTTCTTGGCCGGCCACTTCGCCTTGTTCCAGACGTCGGCCAGGAAGACCAGGTAGATGAGGAACAGGATCCCGTGCAGGCCACCGAGCGGCATCATCAGGTAGTCGATGTCGGAGATCCGGCTCAGCAGCGAGCCGAAGATCAGCAGCGCCGGGAACGACAGCGCCTCCGGGACGGAGACGAGGCGGAGGCGGTGCAGGGCGGAGGCGGTCTTGATGTCCACGTGTGAACCTTCGGGGTGGTGGCCGGGGGTCCGTCCCAGTGTCTCAGCCGCTTTGCGGGATCTTGACCGGGGGTCCACAGGGGTCCGGCGGGCCCGGCGCGGGTGTGCGGCGGGTGAGTCGGGGGTGTGCGAGATGCCGCAGTCGCCGGATATGGGCCACGGGGCCCTGTTCGCCTTCGCCCGCTGCCGATAACGTCATCCCGTGGCTCAGTTCCGACTCCAAGGCAGCAAGGTGCTCGCCGTCGACCTGACCGGGGATGCCGTGAAAGCGAAAAACGGCTCCATGGTTGCGTACGACGGCCAGATGACCTTCAAGAAGATGACCGGCGGCGGCGAAGGCCTCCGGGGCATGGTGACCCGTCGACTGACGGGTGAGCAGATGACCGTGATGGAAGTGCAGGGGCACGGCACCTGCTTCTTCGCCGACCGCGCGAGCGAGATCAACCTGGTGAACCTGCGCGGTGAGAAGCTCTACGTCGAATCCAGCAACCTGCTGTGCACCGACGCGGGCCTGCGCACCGGCACGACCTTCACCGGGCTGCGCGGCGCGACGACGGGCAACGGCCTGTTCACGACGACCGTCGAGGGCTCCGGCCAGGCGGCGATCATGTCCGACGGCCCGGCGGTCGTGCTGCGCGTCAGCGGCCAGTACCCGCTCTCCGTCGACCCGGGGGCGTACATCGCGCACACGGGCAACCTCCAGCAGTCCTTCCAGTCCGGGGTGAACTTCCGGACGCTGATCGGCGAGGGCTCCGGCGAGGCGTTCCAGATCCGCTTCGAGGGCGAGGGCCTGGTCTACGTGCAGCCCAGCGAGCGCAACACCATCGGGGGCGACATCTGATGCCGTTCCGCGAGATCAACTCGAAGATGGTCGAGGCCCAGGTGATCCCGGGGCAGAAGATGTACAGCCAGCGCGGCGCGATGCTCGCGTACCGCGGCGAGGTCTCCTTCACCCCGAGCCTGACCGGCGGTCAGGGCGGGGTGATGGGCATGATCGGGCGCCGGGTGGCGAACGAGCAGACCCCGCTGATGACGGTCGAGGGCAGCGGCACCGTGATGTTCGGCCACGGCGGCCACCACATCCAGGTGATCGGCCTGACCGGGGAGACCCTGTACGTCGAGGCCGACCGGCTGCTCGCCTTCGACGGCACCCTGCAGCAGGGCACGATGTTCATGGGCTCGCAGGGCGGTGTCATGGGCATGGTCCGCGGCCAGGTCACCGGCCAGGGCCTGTTCACCACCACCCTCAAGGGGCACGGCTCGGTCGCGGTGATGGCCCACGGCGGGGTCATCGAACTCCCCATCACCCCGAACCGCCCGGTCCACGTCGACCCGCAGGCGTACGTGGCCCACCACGGGGACGTCAGGAACAAGCTCTCCACCGCGCTCGGCTGGCGCGACATGGTGGGGCGCGGCTCGGGCGAGGCGTTCCAGCTGGAACTCTCGGGCCAGGGAGCGGTGTACGTGCAGGCCTCGGAGGAGAAGCTGTGAACTTTGGTCCTGTGATGGGCGGGCCGGGCGCCCCGACGGTCTTCGACCCGCACACGCTGCCCTCCGACGACAACGTGAACGCCTACACCTTCTGCGTGGAGCTCAAGGGGAGCCAGTGGTTCCTGCAGAAGGGCAAGATGATCGCCTACTACGGGCGCATGGAGTTCAACGGCGTCGGCAACGGCCGCTTCGACCGGCTGCTGCGCACCAGCTTCCACTCGCCGATGCACGCCGCCGACTGGGTGGTGGCCGAGGGCTCGGGCAAGATGCTGCTGGCCGACCGGGCCTTCGACGTGAACTCGTACGACCTGGACAATGGGAACCTGACGATCCGGTCGGGCAACCTGCTGGCCTACCAGCCCTCGCTCGCCCTGAAGCAGTCGATCGTGCCGGGCTTCCTGACCCTGATCGGAACGGGCAAGTTCGTGGCGGCGTCCAACGGGCCGGTGGTGTTCATGGAGCCGCCGCTGCGCGTGGACCCGCAGGCGCTGGTGGGCTGGGCGGACTGCCCGTCCCCCTGCCACCACTACGACCACGGCTACATGTCGGGGGTCATCGGCGGACTGCGCTCGCTGACCGGCATCGGCGGCAGCTCCGGCGAGGAGCACCAGTTCGAGTTCGTCGGCGCCGGGACGGTGCTGCTGCAGTCGTCGGAGATGCTGATGGCGGAGAAGGCCGTCGGAGCGGTCGGCACCGGCGCGGAATCGGCGGGCGTTCCCGGAGCCGGGTACGGCGGCGGCCACGGTCAGCAGGGCCCGCTGGGACAGCTGGGCGTGCCGCGGATGCCGGGACAGCTGGGTGACATCCAGCGGCGCCTCGGACTGTGATCTTCGGCTTTCCATTTTTTGTACGTAATTCAACTTCTTAGGTAGAGTTCACTCATGGAGACCATGGAGACCGAGACGGCCACGCGCTGGCTGACCGACGCCGAGCAGTGCACCTGGCGCACCCACCTGGACGTCAGCAGACTGCTGATGCACCAGCTGGAAAAGGATCTCCAGCCTTTCGGACTCACCAACAACGACTACGAGATCCTCGTGAACCTCTCGGAGTCCGAGGACCACCGGATGCGCATGAGCGATCTCGCCACGTCGACGCTGCAGTCCAAGAGCCGGCTGTCCCACCAGATCACCCGCATGGAGACGGCCGGCCTCGTCGTCCGTGTGAACTGCGAGTCCGACCGCCGGGGGCTGTACGCCGTGCTGACGGGCGAGGGCATGGAGCTCATGCGGAAGGTCGCCCCGCACCACGTGGCGTCCGTCCGCCGGCACTTCATCGACCTGCTGCCGCCGGAGGCCCTGGCGGCGCTGCGCGCCTCGCTGGAGCCGGTCGCGAGCCACCTGCGCGACCAGCGCGGCAAGGCCTGACACCGGCCGGACGGCACCCCGGACGGCGCCCCATCCGGGGTGCCGTCCCCGGCGGCAGCCCGGAGAATGGGTGGTAACGCTCGCTCGCCGGCCGCCCGCCGAGCAACCGTAAGCGCATGGCCGGCCCGAGGAGGTCAGCCATGCACAGCAAGCACAAGGCGTACGTCGCGGCGGCCGCGGCCGTGGTCCTGGCGTTCGGGGGCCCGGTGACGGCCGCCGCCGCGCACACGGCCGGCGCGGCGAGAACCGCCCCCGCGGCCGCTTCGGCACGCGCCGACGTGGACGCCGAGGGCGCCGCGGCCGCCGCGCTGAAGAAGTACCCGGGTGTCGTGGAGTCCCTCGAGAGGGACGACGCCGTCTGGCACGTCGACGTCATCGGCAAGGACGGCAAGCACGCGGAGCTGACGGTCGACTCCCGCAGCGGCAACGTGTTCACCGACAACGCGGACGACGACAGCGGCGACGGCGGCGGGAACAAGGAGCTGCTCGCCGCGAAGGTCACCGCCCAGCAGGCGATGAAGGCAGCCGTCGCCGCCCACCCCGGCCAGGTCTGGTCGGTGCAATGGGACGACGATGACGACAACGGCTCCCGCTACTGGAACGTCGAGGTCAAGTCCGGCGACAAGACCACCGACGTCCACGTGGACGCCACGACGGGCAAGGCCACGGTGTCCGGGTCGGACTCGGACGGCGACGACAACGACGACTGACACGCGCCGGTCCGCGGGTTCCGATGCGGACCGGACCGGGCGCCCCTAGACTGGCGAGCGCCCGGATTACCCCGATCTTCGAGGGAGTGGCGTCATGGCCAAGCGCGGCAACAAGAAGCGAGCACGCAAGAAGAAGAAGGCGAACCACGGCAAGCGTCCCAACGCCTGACCGGTCCGCCCCGCCGACGTACGAGAGCCGCGCCCCGATCGATCGGGGCGCGGCTCTCGCGTGCGTACGGCGTACGGCGTACGGAAGCCGGTTGTGCGGGCCGTACGGCCGCTCAGGCCTCCGTCAGCGTCGCCAGGAGCGTGTCCGCGGCCGCGTAGGGGTCCAGCTCGCCGGCCGCGACCCGGGCCGCCAGGGCGTCGAGGTGTGCGTCCCCGTGCACGTCGGCCATCCGGGCCCGCAGGGACGTCACCGCGATGGTCTCCACCTCGCGCGCGGCCCGGGCCGTACGGCGCTCGGCCAGCACCCCGCGCTCGTCCATCCACGCCCGGTGCTTCTCCAGGGCTTCGACCAGCTCGTCGATGCCCTGGCCGCGGGCCGCTACCGTCTTGACGATCGGCGGCCGCCAGTCGTCCCGGCCCCGTGCCTCGCCCAGGCCCAGCATGTGGTTCAGCTCCCGGGCGGTCGCGTCCGCGCCGTCCCGGTCCGCCTTGTTCACCACGTACACGTCGCCGATCTCCAGGATGCCCGCCTTCGCGGCCTGGATCCCGTCGCCCATCCCGGGGGCCAGCAGCACCACCGAGGTGTCGGCCTGCGAGGCGATCTCCACCTCCGACTGCCCGACCCCGACCGTCTCGACCAGGATCACCTCGCAGCCGGCCGCGTCCAGCACCCGGATCGCCTGCGGGGCGGCCCAGGCGAGGCCGCCCAGGTGGCCGCGGGTGGCCATGGAGCGGATGTAGACCCCCGGGTCGGAGGCGTGGTCCGACATCCGGACCCGGTCGCCGAGCAGCGCACCGCCGGAGAACGGCGACGACGGGTCGACGGCGAGGACGCCGACCCGCTTGCCGGCCTTGCGGTACGCGGAGACCAGCGCCGAGGTCGACGTCGACTTGCCGACGCCCGGGGATCCGGTCAGGCCCACCACGTACGCCCCGCCCGTCAGCGGGGCCAGTGCCGCCATCACCTCGCGCAGCTGCGGGGACGCCCCCTCGACCAGCGAGATCAGCCGGGCCACGGCCCTGGGCCTGCCCTCACGCGCCTGGGCCACCAGCTGGGGGACGTCCACCGTCATGCGTGCTGCGCTCCTCGGTTCTCGCTGCGGATACGGCTTCGGGTACGGAGGTCCTACTTCTGCGGGACCCGGACGATCAGGGCGTCGCCCTGGCCGCCGCCGCCGCACAGTGCGGCCGCGCCGACCCCGCCGCCCCGGCGCTTCAGCTCCAGCGCCAGGTGCAGCACCACGCGGGCGCCGGACATGCCGATCGGGTGGCCCAGGGCAATGGCGCCACCGTTGACGTTCACCCTTTCCGGGGTCACGCCGAGGTCCTTCATTGACTGCACGGCGACCGCCGCGAAGGCCTCGTTGATCTCGATGAGGTCCAGGTCGGAGACCTCGAGGCCCTCCTTCTTCAGGGCGTGCAGGATCGCGTTCGACGGCTGCGACTGCAGGGAGTTGTCGGGACCGGCCACGTTGCCGTGGGCGCCGATCTCGGCGATCCACTCCAGGCCCAGCTCCTCGGCCTTCGCCTTGCTCATCACGACCACGGCGGCGGCGCCGTCGGAGATCTGCGAGGAGGTGCCGGCGGTGATCGTGCCGTCCTTCGCGAAGGCCGGGCGCAGCTTGCCGAGGGACTCCACCGTGGTCTCCGGGCGGATGCCCTCGTCCTGGGAGAAGACGACCGGGTCGCCCTTGCGCTGCGGGATCTCGACCGGGGTGATCTCGGCCTCGAAGACGCCGTTCTTCTGCGCGGCGGCGGCACGCTGGTGCGAGGCGGCGGCGAACTCGTCCTGCGGGGCGCGCTCGATGCCGAGGCGGGTGTTGTGCTTCTCGGTGGACTCGCCCATCGCGATGTTCTCGAAGGCGTCGGTGAGGCCGTCGTAGGCCATCGCGTCCAGCATCTCGATCGCGCCGTACTTGAAGCCCTCTCGAGACTTCGGCAGCAGGTGCGGGGCGTTGGTCATGGACTCCTGGCCGCCCGCGACCACGATGTCGAACTCGCCGGCGCGGATGAGCTGGTCCGCCAGCGCGATCGCGTCGAGGCCGGAGAGGCACACCTTGTTGATGGTGAGCGCCGGCACGTTCATGGGGATGCCGGCCTTGACGGCGGCCTGGCGGGCGGGGATCTGGCCCGCGCCGGCCTGCAGCACCTGGCCCATGATCACGTATTGCACCTGGTCACCGGCGATGCCGGCCCGTTCCAGCGCGGACTTGATGGCGAACCCGCCGAGGTCGGCGCCCGAGAAGGACTTCAGCGAGCCGAGCAGCCGCCCCATGGGCGTGCGGGCCCCGGCGACGATCACTGACGTGGTGTTGTTCGTTCCGGACATGGAGCACAGCCCCTTGAGGATGAGGAGTGAACGAGGGTTTACCTGAATGTACTGAGCAGTACCCGCGCCGTCACCGGGCAGTCGGTGTGATCGCTGGCACGTTGCGTGACGGGCCTCCTCGGCGGTGCACTGGTCCCATGCTGACAAGAATCGACCACATCGGGATCGCCTGCTTCGACCTGGACAAGACCGTCGAGTTCTACCGTGCCACGTACGGTTTCGAGGTGTTCCACTCCGAGGTCAACGAGGAGCAGGGCGTGCGCGAGGCCATGCTCAAGATCAACGAGACCTCCGACGGCGGCGCCTCCTACCTCCAGCTCCTCGAGCCCACCCGCGAGGACTCCGCGGTGGGCAAGTGGCTGGCCAAGAACGGCGAGGGCGTGCACCACATCGCCTTCGGCACCGAGGACGTCCTGGGCGACTCGGAGGCCATCCGCGGCAAGGGCGTCCGGGTCCTCTACGACCAGCCCCGCACGGGCTCGATGGGCTCCTCGATCACCTTCCTCCACCCCAAGGACTGCCACGGAGTCCTCACCGAACTGGTCACCTCCAACCCCGACCATTGATGGACCACTGATGGCCCGATTCCCCGGCCGGTAGAGTGGCCATGGCTCGGCCGGGGTTCGGTGCGGAGACGGGGTCGGGGCCTGTGACCCCTGCCCCGGTATCTGACACCATTCCCCCGGGGGCGTCGTTCAGCGGGCGAGCGATGCTCAATTGGGAGTGAGCTTGCGACCAGGGGACGGATGGGACCGCGCTGTGCGGGGCTACGAAAGCCAGGAGAGCCATCAGGCTGAAGCCGACCACCTCTCGCGCTTCGAAGCCGAGATGGAGCGGCTGAAGAAGGAGCGCGGGAAGGCCGTCCAGCACGCCGAAGACCTCGGGTACCAGGTCGAAGTGCTGCGCGCCAAGCTCCACGAGGTGCGCCGCAATCTGGCGTCCCGCCCTGCCTACGACAGTGCGGACATGGGCTACCAGGCGGAGCAGCTGCTCCGCAATGCCCAGATCCAGGCCGACCAGATGCGCTCGGACGCCGAGCGCGAGCTGCGCGACGCCCGGGCGCAGACCCAGCGCATCCTGCAGGAGCACGCCGAGCACCAGGCGCGCCTGCAGGCCGAGCTGCACGCCGAGGCCGTCAACCGCCGCCAGCGCCTGGACCAGGAGCTCAACGAGCGCCGCCAGACCGTCGAGGCGCACGTCAACGAGAACGTGGCCTGGGCCGAGCAGCTGCGCGCCCGTACGGAGTCCCAGGCCCGCCGGCTCATGGACGAGTCCCGCGCCGAGGCCGAGCAGTCCCTGAACGCGGCCCGCGCCGAGGCCGCCCGCGTCACCGAGGAGACCCGGCGCCGGCTGGCCGCCGATGCCGAGGCCGCCCGTGCGGAGACCGAAGCCACCCTGCTGCGCGCCCGCAAGGAGGCCGAGCGGCTGCTGACCGCCGCCTCCGCGCAGGCCCAGGAGGCCACCGAGCACGCCGAGCGGCTGCGCAGCAGCACCACCGCCGAGGCCGAGCAGACCCGGCAGCAGACCCTCGACCTCGGCCGGGTGGCCGAGCAGCGGGCCCAGGAGGCCGACGCAGCCCTGCGCTCGGCGCGCGCCGAGGCCGAGAAGCTCCTCGCGGACGCCAAGGAGAGCGCCGCACGGCAGCTCGCCTCTGCGGAGTCCGTCAACGAGCAGCGCACCCGCACCGCCAAGGAGCAGGTGGCCCGGCTGGTCGGCGAGGCCACCAAGGAGGCGGAGGTCCTCAAGGCCGAGGCCGAGCAGACCCTCGCCGACGCCCGCGCCGGCGTCGAGCGGCTGCGCGCGGAGGCCGCGGAGCAGGCCCGCGCGGCGGCGGCCGAGGACACGGCCGCCCAGCTGGCGAAGGCGGCCCGCACGGCGGAGGACGTACTGAACAAGGCCTCGGAGGACGCGCGGGCCACCACCCGTGCCGCGTCCGAGGAGGCGGAGCGGATCCGCCGCGAGGCCGAGTCCGAGGCGGAGCGGCTGCGCGTCCAGGCGGCGGCCACGGCCGACGAGCTCAAGGGCGCCGCGAAGGACGACACCGAGGAGTACCGGGCCCGGACCGTCGAACTCCAGGCGGAGGCCCGGCGGCTGCGCGGCGAGGCCGAGCAGCTGCGCGCCGAGGCGGTCGCCGAGGGCGAGCGGATCCGCGGCGAGGCCCGCCGCGAGGCGGTCCAGCAGATCGAGGAGGCGGCCCGGACCGCCGAGGAGCTGCTGGGCAAGGCCAAGTCGGACGCGGACGAGCTGCGCGGCGGGGCGAGCGCCGAGAGCGAGCGGGTCCGCGCCGAGGCCGTCGAGCGGGCCACCACACTGCGCAAGCAGGCCGAGGAGACCCTCGAGCGGACCCGCGCCGAGGCGGAGCGGCTGCGCGCCGAGGCCGAGGAGCAGGCGGAGGCCGTACGGGCCGAGGCCGACGCGGCGGCCCGTGCGCGGCGCGAGGAGACCGAGCAGGCCATCGCGGCGAAGCGGGCGGAGGCCGACGAGGAGCTCGTACGCCTGCACGCGGAGGCCGAGAGCCGGCTGGGCACGGCCGAGCAGACGCTGCGCGACGCCCGCGGGGCGGCGGAGAACATCCGCCGGGAGACCAGCGAGGAGGCCGACCGGCTGCGCGCCGAGGCGGCGGAGCGGATCCGCAGCCTCCAGGCACAGGCGGAGGCCGAGGCCGACCAGCTGCGCACCGACGCGGCGGACGACGCCGGGCGGGCTCGTGCGGAGGCCGAGCAGGTCGCCGTACGGCTGCGCAGCGAGGCGGAGTCCGAGGCGGAGCGGGTGCGCACCGAGGCGCAGGAGACCGCGGACCGGCTGCGTGCGGAGGCCAAGGCCGCCGCCGAGCGGGTCGCCGCGGAGGCCGCCGAGGCGCTGGCCGCCGCGCAGGAGGAGGCCGCCCGGCGCCGCCGGGAGGCCGAGGAGACCCTCGCGTCGGCCCGGACGGACGCGGAGAGCGAGCGGGCCCAGGCCCGCGAGCAGAGCGAGGAACTGCTGGCTTCGGCCCGCAAGCGCTCCGAGGAGGCGCAGGCCGAGGCGGCCCGCCTGACCGAGGAGGCGGAGCGGCGCGCCGCGGAGCTGGTGTCGGCGGCGGAGGCCACCGCCCAGCAGGTACGGGACTCCGTGGCCGGTCTGCACGAGCAGGCCGAGGAGGAGATCACCGGGCTGCGCAGCGCCGCCGAGCACGCGGCGGAGCGTACGAAGACGGAGGCCGAGGAGGAGGCTGCGCGCGTCCGCGCGGACGCCTACGACGAGCGCGAGCGGGCCACGGAGGACGCCAACCGGATCCGCACCGAGGCGCGTTCGGAGACGGACGCGGCGAAGGCCCTGGCCGAGCGCACGGTCGGCGACGCGATCGCCGAGGCGGAGCAGCTGCGCAGCGACACCGCCGAGTACGCGCAGCGGGTGCGTACGGAGGCGACGGACGCGCTGGCCGCGGCCGAGCGCGACGCGGCCCGGACCCGGGCCGATGCCCGTGACGACGCGAACCGGATCCGCGGCGAGGCGGCGGACTCCCTGGAGTCCTCGCGCGCCGAGGGCGGCCGGATCGTCGCCGAGGCGACGGCGGAGGCCGAGCGGCTCACCGAGGAGACCCTGGCGGCGAACGCGGCCACCGTCGGCGAGGCCACCGCGGAGGCGGAGCGGATCACCGCCGAGGCGGCCGAGGCGGCCGACGCCACCCGCACCGAGGCGGCGGGCACGCTGGACGAGGCGCGCGCGGAGGCCAACCGGCTGCGTACCGAGGCCGCGGAGCAGGCGGACCGGCTCGTCACCGAGGCCGCGTCCGAGGCGGAGCGGCTCACGGAGGAGACGCGCGCCGCGAACGAGGCGACGGTCGGCGAGGCGACGGCGAAGGCCGAGCGGCTCACCCGGCAGGCGTCCGACATGCTGGCCGCGGCCGAGCGGGACGCGACGCGGATCCTGGTCGACGCCCGCAACGAGGGCGACCGGCTGGTCGACGAGACGCGTGCGGCCAACGAGGCCACCGTCGGCGAGGCCGCGGCGGAGGCCGAGCGGCTGCGCACGGAGGCGGCGCAGACCCTGGACGACGCCCGTGCGGAGGGCGGCCGGATCATCGGCGAGGCCACCGCGGAGGCGGACCGGGTCACGGTCGCTGCGAACGAGACGCTCGCGAGCGCCGAGCGGGAGTCCGAGCGGACCCTCGACGAGGCGCGCGCGGAGGCGGGGCGGCTGCGCAGCGAGGCCGCCGAGCAGGCGGACCGGCTCATCACCGAGGCCGCGTCCGAGGCGGACAAGCTCACCGAGCAGACCCGCAAGGACAACGAGCGCACGGTCGGCGAGGCCCAGGCCGAGGCCGAGCGGCTGCGTGCGGAGGCCTCGGAGGCCCTGGCCTCGGCGCAGGAGCACGCGACCCGTACCCGCTCGGAGGCCGAGCGCGTCAAGGCCGAGGCGGCGACCGAGGCGGAGCGCACCCGTACGGAGGCCCGCGCGGAGTCGGAGCGGCTGCTGGACGAGGCCCGCGAGGAGGCGAACAAGCGGCGCAGCGAGGCTGCGGAGCAGGTGGACCGGCTCATCACCGAGGCCGCGGCGGAGGCGGACAAGCTCGCCTCCGACGCCCAGGCCAAGGCCCTGGCCGCGACGACGGCGGCCGAGGAGCAGGCCGACGCGATGGTCGACGCGGCCCGCAAGGAGGCCGCGCGGATCTCCTCGGAGGCGACCGTCGAGGGCAACTCCCTGGTGGAGAAGGCCCGTACGGACGCGGACGAGCTGCTGGTCGGCGCGCGCAGCGACGCCGCTGCCATAAGGGAGCGGGCGGAGGAGCTGCGCTCCCGCGTCGAGGGCGAGGTCGAGGAGCTGCACGAGCGGGCCCGCCGGGAGTCGGCCGAGCAGATGAAGTCGGCCGGCGAGCGCGTGGACAAGCTGGTCCGGGCGGCGACCGAGCAGAGCGTCGAGGCCGAGGCGAAGGCCAAGGCGCTGGTGTCGGACGCGAGCAGCGAGGCGAGCAAGGTCCGGATCGCGGCAGTGCGCAAGGCCGAGGCGCTGCTCAAGGAGGCCGAGCAGAAGAAGGCCGAGCTGGCCCGCGAGGCCGAGAACGCCCTCGCGCAGGCGAAGGCGGAGGCGGAGCGGCTCGTCGACGAGGGGCGCCGTGAGCTGGAGGTCCTGGTGCGCAGGCGCGAGGACATTCAGGCGGAGATCTCCCGTGTCCAGGACGTTCTCGAGGCGTTGGAATCATTCGAGGCGCCTTCGGGTGGCGGAAAGCCCGCGGTCGGCGGCCAGGGCGCGGGGGGCGTGAAGGCCGGGGCTGCTGCGGGTTCCACTCGTTCGGGTGGCAAGTCGTCGGAGGGCTAGTCAGCGAGCGAGATGTGTGTTCCTGATGAAGGTTCAGGCGAACGAGTGACAAGCATTCTGCCGCCTTGCCACTCAAAAGGGGTGTCATTGTCCAGATCAATCGCCGATTGACTCGAAGACACGCCGCTTCGGCGCCTAGGATTCCCCTAACACCTCACGTAGCACCTCATCGGTCTCATTCGACAGGAACCCCATGAGCGACACTTCCTCCCCCTTCGGCTTCGAGCTCGTGCGGCGTGGTTACGACCGCGGTCAGGTGGACGACCGCATTACCAAGCTGGTCTCCGACCGCGACAGCGCCCTTGGACGTATCAACTCTCTGGAAAAGCGGATCGAGGAGCTGCACCTCGAGACGCAGAACGCCCAGGCCCAGGTGAGCGACGCCGAGCCGTCGTACGCCGGCCTCGGCGCCCGGGTCGAGAAGATCCTGCGCCTGGCCGAGGAGGAGGCGAAGGACCTGCGCGAGGAGGCCCGTCGCGCGGCCGAGCAGCACCGTGAGCTCGCCGAGTCGGCTGCCCAGCAGGTCCGCAACGACGCCGAGTCGTTCGCCGCCGACCGCAAGTCGAAGGCGGAGGACGAGGGCGTCCGCATCGTCGAGAAGGCCAAGGGCGACGCCTCCACCCTGCGCGCCGAGGCCCAGAAGGACGCCGCCTCCAAGCGCGAGGAGGCCGACGCCCTGTTCGAGGAGACCCGCGCCAAGGCCGCTCAGGCCGCCGCGGACTTCGAGACCAACCTGGCCAAGCGCCGCGAGCAGTCCGAGCGCGACCTGGCCTCGCGTCAGGCCAAGGCCGAGAAGCGCCTCGCGGAGATCGAGCACCGCGCCGAGCAGCTGCGCCTGGAGGCCGAGAAGCTGCGTACGGACGCCGAACGCCGCGCCCGCCAGACCGTGGAGACCGCGCAGCGCCAGGCCGAGGACATCGTCGCCGACGCCAACGCGAAGGCCGACCGCATCCGCAGCGAGTCCGAGCGCGAGCTGGCGGCGCTCACCAACCGCCGCGACTCCATCAACGCCCAGCTGACCAACGTCCGCGAGATGCTGGCGACGCTGACCGGTGCGGCTGTCGCAGCGGCCAACCCGATCGTCGACGACGAGCCCGTCACCCGCGGCGTCCCGGCGCAGCAGAGCCGCTAGTACGCCCGGCAGTTCACCGGCGGTCGGCCTGTCGGCCACCCACCGGATACTCGCCGGTAGCGAAATGTCCTGCCCGAGGGCCCTGTGTCACCTGTTTGAGGTGGCGTGGGGCCCTCGGGCGTTCTAGCGTGAGCCGCATGATCGAGCTTGAGGGCCTTACCAAACGTTTCGGCGCGAAGACCGCCGTGGACCACCTCAGCTTCCAGGTCAGACCGGGGGTGGTGACGGGCTTCCTCGGCCCCAACGGGGCAGGGAAGTCCACGACCATGCGCATGATGCTCGACCTCGACAACCCGACCAGCGGCACGGTCCGGATCGACGGGAAGCGCTACCGGGACCTGCAGGAGCCGTTGAAGCACATCGGGGCGCTGCTGGACGCGAAGGCCATGCACGGCGGCCGCAGCGCGTACAACAACCTTCTCTGCCTTGCCCAGTCGAACCGGATCCCGCAGGGCCGGGTGGCCGAGGTGCTGGATCTTGTCGGGCTGACGGCCGTGGCGAAGAAGAAGTCGAAAGGATTTTCGCTGGGCATGGGCCAGCGGCTGGGAATCGCCTCTGCGCTGCTGGGCGACCCGGAGATCCTCATGTTCGACGAACCCGTCAATGGTCTGGACCCGGAGGGAATTCTCTGGATCAGGAATCTTATGAAGGGGTTGGCGGCCGAGGGAAGGACGATCTTCGTCTCGTCCCACTTGATGAGCGAAATGGCGCTGACCGCAGACCATTTGATCGTTATCGGCCAGGGAAAGCTTCTGGCCGACATGTCCATGGCTGATTTCATTCACCATAACTCGCGCAGCTACGTCCGGGTGCGCTCGCCGCAGCAGGAGCGGCTCAAGGACGTCCTGCACGGGGCCGGGATCGACGCCATCAGCGTCCCGGCCACCGGCACGCTGGAGATCGACGGGGTGGCCGCGGAGCAGCTCGGCGAGCTGGCCGCCCAGCACCAGATCGTGCTGCACGAACTCAGCCCGCAACGGGCTTCACTGGAGGAAGCGTTCATGCGCATGACGGCCGACTCCGTCGAGTACCACGCCCACGCACCGGGCGCACCGGGCATGCTGCCCGGGCCCGTCCAGGCCGCCGACAATCCGGCCCGGCCAGCCGACGTCCCCGCGTGGGGCGCCGGTTACGAGGCGACGCGCAAGGGTGGCGAGTGACCATGGCCTTCAATGCCGTCCTCAAGTCCGAGTGGACCAAGATCCGCACGGTCCCCTCCACCGCCTGGACCCTGGCCACCGCCTTCCTGATCACCGTCGCCATGGGCGCCGGACTGTGCGCCGCGGTCAACGCGACCTTCGAGGATCTGCCCAAGGAGCAGCAGATCACCTTCGACGCCACCCAGATGAGCTTCTCCGGGATGCTCCTGGGCCAGCTGGCGATCCTCGTCTTCGGGGCGATGGTGGTCGGCAGCGAGTACAGCACGGGCATGATCCGCACCTCCCTCGCCGCCGTGCCCCGGCGCAGCAGCCTGATGCTCGGGAAGATCACCGCCGCCACCGCCCTGGCGCTGGTGGCGGGCCTGGCCACCGGCTTCGTCTCCTTCTTCCTCGGCCAGGCGATCCTCGGCGACCACAGCATCGGGCTGGGCGGGGAGAACGTCCTGCGCGCGGTGATCGGCGTCGGCCTCTACATGGCGCTGCTCGCCCTGTTCGCCATCGGCGCGTCGATGATGCTGCGCAACACGGCCGCCTCGATCGCGATCCTGATCACCTTCATCCTGATCCTTCCCATCGTCCTGAGCGTGGTCGACGCCACCCGCAAGGTCGCCTACTACCTGCCCAGCCAATCCGGCGCCGCGATCATGCAGACCGTGCCCGCGGGCAGCTCGGACGTGCCCTACGGACCGTGGGGCGGTCTCGGCATCATGGTGCTCTGGGTGCTGGCCGCCGTACTCGGGGGCTACCTGGTGCTGAAGAAGCGCGACGCCTGAGCGAGGCTCCGTCCCTCGCGGGACGGACGCCGCAAGTAGTACGGGTCATCCCCGGGTCGGATCAGGGACAGTTCAGGGATCCGGTCCGGGATGGAACCGTGGGCGACTCGATATCCTCTTAACCCTTACGCGGACGAAAGCCGTCCGGTCCTGACAAGGGGCAGAGCAGGGGCAGAGCAATGATCGAGGCTGTCGGCCTGACCAAGCGCTACGGCGCCAAGACCGCCGTCGACCAGCTGTCCTTCCAGGTCAGGCCGGGACACGTGACGGGATTCCTGGGGCCGAACGGCTCCGGGAAGTCCACCACCATGCGCATGATCCTCGGCCTGGACCGGCCCACGGCGGGCCACGTGACGATCAACGGCGTGCCCTTCCGGCAGCTGCCGAACGCCCAGCGGCACGTCGGGGCCCTGCTCGACGCCAAAGCCGTGCACGGCGGCCGCCGGGCCCGCAAGCACCTGCTCTCCGTCGCCCAGCTCTCCGGCATCCCGGAGAAGCGGGTGGACGAGGTGCTCGGCGTGGTCGGCCTCCAGGACGTCGCCGGGCAGCGCACGAAGGGCTTCTCGCTCGGCATGGGCCAGCGGCTCGGCATCGCCGCCGCCCTCCTCGGCGACCCCCAGGTGCTGCTGTTCGACGAGCCGGTCAACGGGCTCGACCCCGAGGGCATCCTCTGGGTCCGCACCCTGATGCGCCGGCTCGCCGCCGAGGGCCGCACGGTGTTCGTTTCCTCACACCTGATGAGCGAGATGGCGCTGACGGCCGACCACCTGATCGTGATCGGCCGGGGGCGGCTGCTGGCCGACATGGGAACCCAGGAGTTCATCGCGCACAACTCGGCCGGATTCGCGCGGGTGCGCGCGGCCGACAATGATCACGATGGCCGGTATGCACTGGGTACGGCGCTGACCAAGGCGGGTGGCCGGGTCCTCCAGGAGCCCGACGGGGCACTGCGCGTGACCGGTCTGGAGCTGCCCCGCATCTCCGACCTCGCGCACGAGGCCGGCGTACGGCTCTGGGAGCTGTCCCCGCACCGGGCCTCGCTCGAGGAGGCCTACATGCGGATGACGCAGCCCGCCGTGGAGTACACCTCCACCGACGACCCGCGCGCCGAACTGTGGGAGCCGGAGCCGCTGAGCGTCCCCGCCTGGGAGGACGAGCTGCCCACCCCGGAGGTGCCGCAGACCGGCTTCTTCGCTCCCCCGCCGCCCGGGGCGGGCGGGCAGCCCTTCCTGATGCCCAGCAGCCCCGGCGAGCTCGCCGGCGCCCCCCAGAACACCCCGACGGACACCCGCAAGGACACCCGATGACCGGCCCCACGAGCACCGCGGACCAGCCGAAGAGCTACACCTCGCCGCTGCCGACGCCCCGGCCGCACCTCGGGCACGCCGTGGCCTCGGAGTGGACGAAGATGATCTCGGTGCGCTCGACGGTGTGGACGCTCGGCTCGCTGGTGCTGCTCGTCGTCGGTGTCGGGCTGCTCGCCGTCTCCGAGACCCGCTCGGCCGACTACCAGGACGTGCCGCTCACTGCGCCCGCGCTGTTCGGGCTGCTGGTGGGCCAGGTCTCCGTGATGGTGCTCGGGATCCTGACGATCACCTCCGAGTACGGCACGGGGCTGATCCGTACGACCTTCACCGCCGCCCCCGACCGGGCCCGGGTGCTGACCGCCAAGTACCTCGTCTTCTCCACCGTCGCCTTCCTGACCGTCACCGGTTCGGTGGCGGTGGTCGGGCTGGCTTCCGCGATCCTGCGGGGTGGCACGGCCGCCGGCTCACACGGCGGCCGGGAATGGGTCAACGCCCTGATCGGCTGCCTGTACGTCACCCTGCTCGGCGTGCTGGGCCTGGCGGTCGGGGCGATGCTGCGGCATTCCGCCGGGGCGATCGCCGTGATGCTGGGGCTCGTCACGCTGCCGCCGGTGATAGGCGGGATGCTCAGCATGTGGGAGACCATGGCCTCGCTCGGCCGGGCCGTGCTCCAGTTCAACGCCCCGGTCGCCCTCATGCAGTTGTTCGGCCTGCCGAACAACGACACCGCCAACCTGCCGGGCAACGCGGCGCAGCTGTTGCTGATCCTGCTGGTGACGGGGGCCGCGGTGGCCGGCTCGTTCGTGCTGGTCGGCCGCCGCGACGTCTGAGCCCCTGCGCTCCTAGTACTTGGGAGCGTTCCTGGACCGCTGCACCCGCGAGGTGCGGCGGTCCTTCGCGTTCCAGCAGGCCTTGTGCCAGTGCCGGCGGTCGTCCACGCCGCCGTACTCCGGCCAGGCGACCAGGTGCGGGGTGCCGGAGGGGATCTCCTGGTCGCAGCCCGGGCAGCGGTAGCGCTTGCCCGCCGCGCTCGCGCCCGCCACGTGCCGGACCTTCCACTCCTCGCCCTGGTACTCCTCCGTGCGCTCCAGCCCGAACCGGTCGAGGCCGGTGCTGGGGCGTTCGTCCGGAGTCTCGCCGCCCCTGGGGCGGTTGTGGCGCGGTGACACGTATACCTCACGGATGGGCGGACGGAAGTGACTTTCTCCCAGACTACGCGCAGCGGGGGCGGGTACCCGCAGGGTGGCTGACAGAGGCGGCGCGGTGACGTCGACTGGCCTGACTATCCCAATAACTTTCCTGTCAGGCCGTGCCTTTGGCACGTGTCAGACGTTGTTGCCATCAGATGAACCGGTCCACCTGGGGGAGGCCGCGTCAGCCACGAGGAGGGCAAAGGCGATGCGCGTAGGAGCGTTTGTACTGGCGGCCCAGTTCCCGGGCCAGGGACAGGGGGAGGCTCTGCACCGGGCGGTGCGGACCGCCGAGGTGGCCGAGGAGGCCGGGCTCGACTCGGTCTGGCTCGCCGAGCACCACTTCGTCCCGTACGGGGTCTGCCCGTCGGCGGTGACCCTGGCGGCGCTGCTGCTGGGACGGACGCGGCGGCTGCGGGTGGGAACGGCGGTGAGCGTGCTGCCGAGCACGCACCCGGTGGCCCTCGGGGAGCAGGCAGCGCTGCTGCACCTGACCTCGGGCGGCCGGTTCACGCTGGGGGTGGGCCGGGGCGGGCCCTGGGTGGACCTGGAGGTGTTCGGCGGTGGCCTGGACGCCTACGAGAAGGAGTTCCCGGAAAGCCTGGACCTGCTGCGCCGCTGGCTCACCGAGCCGCGGGTGGCGGCTGCCGGCGAGCGGTACGGGTTCCGCGAAGTGGCCGTCGTACCGCGGCCGTCGGAGGCGCTGGACGGGGACGGATCAGGGCCGGAAGTGATCGTCGCCTGCACCTCCCCCGCGTCGGTGCGGCTGGCCGCCGAGCGGGGGCTGCCGATGCTGCTGGGCATGCACTGCGGGGACGAGGAAAAGGCGGCCATGGTCGCGCTGTACCGGCGTACGGCCTCGGCGGCGGGCCACTGCCCGGACGCCCCGCACGTGTCGGCGGGCGTGTGCCAGCTGGCGGACCGGACGGCCGACGCCCGCGAGGCCCTGCTGAAGGCCATGCCGGGCTGGCTGAAGCAGGGGCTGGACGCGCACGTGACGGTCGACGGCCGGGAGCGCGCGATGCGGGACCCCGTCGCCTACACCGAGCTGCTCTGTGATCTGCACCCCGTGGGCACCCCGCGGCTGGCGGCGAACCGGCTCGCGGCCACCTCCGAGCGGACGGGGATCACCCGGTTCGCCCTGCTGACGGAGGGGTCCGGAGATCTCGCCGCGACGGAGGAGAACGTACGGCGCCTCGGCGCCGAGGTCCTGCCCCGCCTCGGCTGAGGCTGCCGCTCCGGTATCAATGGCACCTCCCGCGATACGGAGCGGCAGCTGAGTACGGTCGTGCGGGTCGTGCATGTCATGCGGGTCGTACGGCGGGTCAGCAGTCCCGGAGCTCGGGCGACTGGTTGAGCAGCTGGCCGCGGATCGAAGTGAACTTGGCCAGCCGGTCGTCCGAGGAAGGATCCAGCGGGAACACGGCCACACGGTGGCAGTTCTGGAAGGCCAGGCGCACCCCGAAGTGCCGCTGCAGCGCACCACGTATCGCGTCACTCGCGAGAGCGCGAAGCAGCTGGCCACGCGCCTGCTCGTCGGGCGGCGGCGTCTGGTTGTCGGCGAACTCTCCACCGTCCACCTTCAGCTGTGCCACCAGCGAGCTGATCATCTCCCACGCGAAGGGCAGGGAGGTCCGGACGCAGTCGACGAAAGCGGCTTCGTCGACCTCGCCTCGCTCGGCCTGTTCGAGTAGGGCCGGTGAGACGTCGAGCGACATGGGTTCTCCTCTCGCGACCCCGGCGGTTTGGGTTGCCGGAGTCTTACGGGCAGGGACGGAGATGGCGACGCAGCGTGCACGCTCCGCAACCTCCTGCTCACCACGGTAGGCGCCCCATGGGTGGCGCACCAGGAGAATGCGCATACAACGCGCCATCGGCGAACGGGGCTTTCAGGGGCGAATCGCGTGGAGGCCCGTCGGTCGAGTAGCGTTGCCGACCATGCGTCTCGTCATTGCCCGCTGCTCCGTCGACTACGCGGGCCGGCTCACCGCCCACCTGCCCTCGGCACCCCGTCTGATCCTCGTGAAGGCCGACGGCAGTGTCTCGATCCACGCGGACGACCGGGCGTACAAACCGCTCAACTGGATGTCGCCCCCCTGCACCCTCAAGGAGGGGACCGGGGACGAGGCCGGCGTCTGGACGGTCGTCAACAAGGCGGGTGAGAAGCTCATCATCACCATGGAGGAAGTCCTCCACGACTCCTCCCACGAGCTGGGCGTCGACCCGGGTCTGATCAAGGACGGCGTGGAAGCACACCTCCAGGAGCTCCTGGCGGACCGGATCGAAACGCTGGGCGACGGCTACACGCTGATCCGGCGCGAGTACATGACGGCGATCGGCCCAGTGGACATCCTGTGCCGGGACGCCTCCGGCGGGACGGTGGCGGTGGAGATCAAGCGCCGCGGCGAGATCGACGGCGTCGAGCAGCTGACCCGCTACCTGGAGCTCCTGAACCGGGATCCGCACCTGGCGCCGGTGCGGGGCGTCTTCGCGGCCCAGGAGATCAAACCCCAGGCCCGCGTCCTGGCCACGGACCGCGGCATGGACTGCGTGGTCCTGGACTACAACGCCCTCCGCGGCATCGAGGACGACAAACTCCGTCTCTTCTGAGCCTTCTTCCGCGCCCTCCTCCGAGTCCTCGGCTCGCCGGGCGGAGGGCCCGGCAGTAGCGTGGAAGTGGCACAACTCTCCATCGGCGGGCATGCGTCGGCGTGGTACGACGCATGCGGTCCGCTCCGCCGGGGTTGCCGCTGTCGGATGCGTCCCACCTTCTGCACAAGGAGGGCCACACGCATGTCCACACCACCGCAACCGCCGTCATCGCCCGAGCCCCACCCGCAGTGGGGACAGCAGGCGCAGCCCGGGCACCCCGCGGCGCCGCCACCGCCGCCTGGGCCGCCGCCCCCGCCACCCGGGCCGCCGCCCGGACCCCACAGCGGGCAGCAGGGCTGGCAGGCGCCGCCGGCGCCGAAGACGAACACGCTGGCCGTCGTGGCGTTCGTCATGTCGATCCTCTGCGCCATACCGCTGGTCCCGCTGATCCTCGGCATCATCGCCCTCACCCAGATCCGCGACCGCGGCGAGAAGGGGAAGGGCTTCGCCATCGCGGCCATCGTCATCCACGGCCTGACCCTCGTGTTCTACGCGGCCGTGCTGGCGTTCGGGTTCTCCGGAGTGCTGGACGACGGGCCGGAGCGCGACACCACCGGCCAGGTGACCGCCCCCGGCTCCGGCGAACTTCAGGACATCCGGATGGGGGACTGCTTCAACACGGACGACACGATGCCGGAGGGCCAGAAGGACGCCGAGGCCTCCCTCTCGGTGACGATCGTGCCCTGCGACCAGCCTCACAAGGGGGAGGCGTACGCCGTCTTCGAGTTGGAGGACGGGCCGTTCCCGGGCAAGGACGAGGTCCACTCGACCGCCGAGGAGAAGTGCGACAACACGGCGCTCGCCGACTACATGGGCGCGGGCGCGGAGCTCCCGGAATCGCTGGAGCCCTACTACTCCGTCCCGCAGTCCAGCAGCTGGGACGTCGGCCACCACAAGGTCACCTGCTTCGTGGCCGACCCCGGCGGTTCGAGCACCGGCTCGGTCCGCGCCACCGCTTCCTGAGCCGCTGTCGCGGGGCTCCCCGTCGCTACGTGCTCGACGGGCTGCCGACCGGGCCCGTCGTGGGCGGCGGCGTGGTCGGGGGTGCCTGGGTCGTCGGGTCCGTGGACGGCGTCGGCTTCGGGTCCGGGCTCGTCGGCGTCGACGGCGGAGTCGGGTTCGTCGTAGACGGCGTACGGGACGGGGGCGTCGGCCCCGTGGACGGCTTGCGTGACGGGGCGCGGGACGACTGGTTCGGGTCCGGGCTGAGGCCCGGTTCCGGAGCGGCCGGATCCGAGGCGTCCGGAGCCGTCGTCCCCGGATCCGGTGCAGGATCGTTCCCGCCCGTCCCCGGCACGCCCGCACCGCCCGTCGTCCCGGCCGTCGGCGTCGACAACACCGCCGGGCCGACCCCGTCCGCCGGGGTCCCGGAATCCGAGCCCGACATCGCCAGGCTCACCACCGTGCCCAGCACCACCACCGTCAGCGCTCCCGCCGCCGCCAGCAGCACCGGCTTCCGGCGCGGCTGCGCGGCCCGCACCGGCGCGGGGACGGCCGGCGCGGCCACCACCGCCGGCTTCGGGTCGAGGGGGAAGGCCTCCTCGAACACCTCCGACAGCGTCGTCGGCGCCGCCGCCCGCCCGATCACCGGCACGACCGGGGTCACCGCGGTCACCGCGGTCACCGCGGTCACCGCAGCCACGGGAGCAGCCGGCGCCGTCTTCGGCGCCCGCACCGCCGGGACCGCCGTCGTCACCGCCTCGGACGCCGCTGCCGGCGGCTCCAGCCGCAGCGGCGGCGACACCTCCACGCCCGCCTTCTCGCGGTCCGTGACCAGCGCGAGCGCCCGCCGCCCGGCCACCGTGCCCCGCTTGTCGGCGAGCGCACCCTTCAGGCCTATGGACGCCTCCAGCTCGGCCCGCGCCCGGTCCAACCGCCCCTCGCACAGCGCGAGCACGCCGAGCTCGTGGTGGAAGTACGCCTGCTCCGCGACCTCGCCCGCCTTCCGCGCGGCCTCGGCCCCGGAGCGCAGCACCCGCTCCCACGCCTCCCAGTGCCGCGAGGCCGCGAACGCCGGGGCCGCGGTCCGGGCCAGCAGTACGGCGGCCACCACATCGGCGCCGGCCAGTGCCGCCAGCACCGCGTCGGCCTCCGAGGCGACCCGCTCCGGGGTCACCGAGGCGTGTCCGGTCCACCAGGCGTAGTGGCGGGCGGCGGTACGGGCCTCCTCCGCCGCGGTGTCCCCGAACCCGGCCTCCTCCAGCTGCCGCGCGACCCCGGCGGCCAGCCGGTAGCGCGTGCCGACCGGGGTGAGCAGTCCGCAGCCCAGGAGTTCCGCGACCGCCGCGTCGGCGTGGGTGTCCCCCACGAGCGCCGGCAGGTGGGCGTGGTGCGGCATCTCCCCGCCCAGCGCGCACGCGATCCGCAGCGCCGCCCGCGCCGACTCGCTGACCCTGGAGGCCAGCAGTTCGGCGGGGGCCGCGCCCTCGGCCAGCGTCGGCAGCGCCACGAACGCGGCGTCGCGCGGCCGCTCCTCGAAGACCCCGGGCTCATCGTCGTCGTCCTCGGCGCAGGACAGGTTGCGCTCGTCGCGCTGGCGCAGCAGTGCCGCGGCCTGCACGAAGCGCAGCGGCAGCCCCTCGGACGCGAACCGCAGGTCTCCCGCCCAGGCGGTCTCCTCCTCGGTCAGCGGCCGTCCTGTGCCCGCCTCGAGCAGCTCGACGCAGTCGGCACGGCCGAGGCCGCCGAGGAAGACCTCCTCCAGGTGCGAGTCGTCGGAGGGGGCGCGGGTGTCGGGGGTGGCGGCCAGCAGGTAGGCGCACTCCGGCGTGGCACGCAGCAGCTCGTCGAGGGCGGTGCCGCCCATCTCCAGGTCGTCGAGGAGCACGATGGCGCCGATGTCCCGTACGCGGGCCAGGAGTTGGGTCCGTTCGGGCCGCTCCGCCGAGGCCTGGTACACGGCGGCGTACAGCGCGTGCAGCAGCTCGCCCGGCTGCTGGTGCCCGTACCCGCTGAGCCGTACGACGCCGTCGGGCGCCAGGCCCGTGCAGTCCGCGGCGACCGCGTCGAGCAGGGCGCTGCGGCCGGATCCGGCGGGTCCGGTCAGCCGTACGGAGCGGCCGCGGCCCAGCAGCCGTACGAGCCGCTCCCGTTCCTCCTCGCGCGCGAGGAGCGGCGGGGCAGGGGCGGCGGGTCCGGGCAGGACGGGCGGCCGTGCGGCGGCGTCCCGGGCGCTGCGGTCGGCGGCGTCGCGCTTGACGGGTACGGCGGCGCCGGTGCCGGGGCGGCGCGGCTCGATCTCGCTGCCGTCGACGGGGTTCACGGTCAGCGTGAAGTCCCCGGCGGTGAGCGTGACGATCCGCGCGACGGGGGCGGGAGCGGAGCCGGAGGCCGCCGGTCCGGCTGCCTCGGATGCCGCCGCGGGAGGCGCGGACGCCGCCGTGGGCTGCTCCACCGGTTCGGCCTGCCCCTGTGTGCGGTCCATGACTGGTCCCCCGATCGCGCTCTGCGCCATAGCCGTCGTGTCGTACCGTCCGGCCTTCGCACATTCCGCTGTCGCTACGGGTCCGGTTTCCGCCCGAACCCTAGACGGTGCCCGGTCGTGCGGGGAACCGCAGGGGTGCCTTCACCACCGGACCGTTACGTTTCCGCAGGAAGCGTGAGCGGCGGACCGTCAGACCCGCGGGAGGGATTCCGCTTCCAGACCGCCCTCGATCGCGAGGATGCGGTGCAGCCGGGTGGCGACGAGGAGCCGCTGCATCTGCGGCGGCACCCCGCGCAGGACGAGGCGGCGGCCGGTCCGGCCGGCCCGCCGGTGGGCTCCCATGATCACGCCGAGCCCGGTCGCGTCCCAGGAGTCGAGCCCGGTGAGGTCGAGCACGAGATCGCCGTGGCCGTCGTCGAGGGCGGTGTGCAGGGCCGTACGGGCGTCCGCCGCGCTGCGCACGTCGAGGCGGCCCCCGACAGCGAGTTCGGCGTGGTCGCCCCTGATGTGCATATGCGCTCCCGGCAGTCCTGGGTACGTAGGAATCCGACTGGTCCGTGGTCGGCAACTCTCACTGCAACTGACTGCCGTGCGGGCAGGGAAGTTGCCGACCGTGAGCGAACCGATACCTAATTCACCCGTGCGGGTGCAGATATTCGAACTGGCGCCCAAGAACTCGACGCCCGGACGGCTCGGCGGCTCAGTGCTTGTAGAAGCCCTGCCCGCTCTTGCGGCCGATGTCACCAGCGTCCACCATGCGGCGCATCAGCTCCGGCGGTGCGAACTTCTCGTCCTGGGACTCGGTGTAGATGTTGCTGGTGGCGTGCAGCAGGATGTCGACCCCGGTGAGGTCGGCGGTGGCGAGCGGCCCCATGGCGTGGCCGAAGCCCAGCTTGCAGGCGATGTCGATGTCCTCGGCGGAGGCCACGCCCGATTCGTACAGCTTCGCGGCTTCCACGACGAGGGCGGAGATCAGACGGGTCGTCACGAAACCGGCGACGTCGCGGTTGACGACGATGCAGGTCTTGCCGACGGACTCGGCGAACGCCCGCGTGGCGGCGAGGGTCTCGTCGCTCGTCTTGTAGCCGCGGACGAGCTCGCAGAGCTGCATCATCGGGACGGGCGAGAAGAAGTGCGCGCCGACGACCCGCTCCGGACGCTCCGTCACGGCCGCGATCTTGGTGATCGGGATGGCGGAGGTGTTGGACGCGAGGATCGCGTCGTCCCGTACGAGCTTGTCGAGCGTGCGGAAGATCTCGTGCTTGACCTCGAGCTTCTCGAAGACGGCCTCGACGACGATGTCGACGTCGGCGACGGCGTCGAGGTCGGTGGTCGTCGTGATGCGGGCGAGCGCGGCCTCGGCGTCCTCGGCCGTCATCTTGCCCTTGGAGACGAACTTGTCGTACGAGGCCTTGATCCCGTCGGTACCGCGGGTCAGCGCGGCATCGGTGACATCACGCAGTACGACGTCCCACCCCGCCTGAGCGGAGACCTGAGCAATTCCGGAACCCATCAGTCCGGCACCGATGACGGCGAGCTTCCCAGCCACTGCACACCCCACGTTCTTCAATTCGGCCCAGCTTCGTAGCCTCTCCGGCGGAGACTAGCGCTCGCGCGGGGTCGTGTGACCGCGAAGTAACACGCGTCACGTCTCAACTGACGGACATCACACCGGTCCGGCCGAGCCGCCGCCGCCCGTCAACCACGCCCCGATCGCCCGCAGTCGCGCAGCACCCGCGCCACCGGCCCCGCGGCGGGGATCCCGTGGCGGGAGCCCCGGGGCCGGGGCGGAGCGGCACACCGCGCCGTGGCTCACTACGCTGACTGCATGGTGAACCTCACGCGCATCTACACCCGTACCGGCGACAAGGGCACGACCGCCCTCGGCGACATGAGCCGTACGGCCAAGACCGACCTGCGGATCTCCGCCTACGCCGACGCCAACGAGGCCAACGCGGCCATCGGCACGGCGATCGCGCTCGGCAGCCTGTCGGCGGATGTCGCGAAGGTCCTGGTACGGGTGCAGAACGACCTGTTCGACGTCGGCGCCGACCTCTGCACCCCGGTCGTCGAGAACCCCGAGTACCCGCCGTTGCGCGTCGAGCAGTTCTACATCGACAAGCTCGAGGCGGACTGCGACCACTTCAACGAGCAGCTGGAGAAGCTGCGCAGCTTCATCCTCCCCGGCGGCACCCCCGGCGCGGCCCTCCTCCACCAGGCCTGCACCGTGGTCCGCCGCGCCGAGCGCTCCACCTGGGCGGCCCTGGAGGTGCACGGCGAGGTGATGAACCCGCTGACCGCGACCTACCTGAACCGCCTCTCCGACCTCCTCTTCATTCTGGCCCGTACGGCCAACAAGGAGGTCGGGGACGTGCTGTGGGTGCCGGGCGGCGAGCGCTAGCGCTCGACCTCCACGGGCTCCTCCCGCTGCTCCACCGCCGGGGCCTTGCGCGGCCACAGCGTGTACGTCGCGGCGATCAGGGCCTGGATGCCGAGGACCCGCAGGGCGGCGTACTGCCAGCTCTGCAGGCTGCCGGTGTCGGCCGCGTCGCCCACGTACCAGATCGCGGCCTGCAGCAGCCCGAGCGCGACGGCCACGCCCGCCAGGGTCCGGGTCCACAGCTTCCACTCGTGGACCGCCCTGGCCTTGCCGTACTTCGGGCCGGGGGGCTTCGGCCCCCCGCCGAAGCGGTACGCCGCGTGCCGGTCGAGCCACTTCACCGTGTAGTGGCCGTAGCCGACGGTGTAGCCGATGTACAGCGCGGCCAGGCCGTGCGTCCAGCTCGGCTCGCCGCCGTTCTTCAGGTCCAGGGTGGTGACCACCAGCAGGACCAGTTCCAGCAGCGGCTCGCACAACAGCACGGCCGCCCCCAGCCTCGGCATCTTCGCGAGGTAGCGCAGCGCCAGCCCGCCGGCCAGCAGCACCCAGAAGCCGACCTCGCAGGCGATGATCAGGGCGACGAGCACGGGAATCCCCTCTCCGTTCCGGTCGGCACGTCCGGGGCGACGACCACTGCATCCAGACTCCCGTCCGATCCGCGCCCCTTCGTCGTCGCCGGTGACGAACCCCGACTGCATCGTTGGGTGTAGTGGCACGCCGTCCGGCCTCCGCCCCGGCGGCGACGCCCGGCGCTCCCGCACCCTGTTGGATGGGACCGTGACCCCGCCCCTCACCGCCACGGCGCCCGCCGGCGCCTTCCGCCCCCACCGCGACGACGTCCTCCTCGCGGTGCTCAGCGTGCTCGCGGGCCTGCTGCTCTGGTCGCTCGGCATCTACAGCACCAACAACCGGCACTTCTTCCCCGCCTGGGCGGCCCTGGTCCCGCTCCTCGTGCTCGGCTCGATGGAGCTGCTGCGCCGCACCGCGCCCCGCGTCACCCTGGCCGTCGGCACCCTCGGGGTGGTCGCCGACCAGTTCACCGTGGGGAACCTCGGCACCGTCCTGATCTTCACGGACCTGATGTACGCGGCCGTCGTCTACGGCAAGCCCGCCATGGCCCGGCGGCTCCCGGTCTCCACCGGCCTGATCACCATCGCCGTCACCGTCGCCTCCGTGGCCTGGCTGCGCAGCCCGCAGGCCCTGATGATCGGCGTGATCACCGGCATCGTGAGCTTCGGCCCGGCCCTGACCGGCGCCACCCTGCGCAACCACCGCGAGGCCGCCGAGGCCGCCCGGCTGCGCGCCGAGCAGACCGCGCTGCTGGCCGAAATGGACCGCAGCCAGGCCGTCGTCGCCGAGCGCGCCCGGATGGCCCGCGAGCTGCACGACATGGTGGCCAACCACCTGTCCGCCATCGCCATCCACTCCACCGCCGCGCTCTCCATCGACTCCCCCGCGACGAGCCGCGAGGCCCTCGGGGTGATCCGAGAGAACAGCGTGCAGGGGCTGGCCGAGATGCGCCGGCTGATCGGGCTGCTGCGGGACGCCGGCGCGGAGCAGGCGGCGGCCGCCACGCCCTCCCTCGACGGGCTCGACGCCCTGCTGGCACAGGCCCGTGTCAACGGCGCCGCGAGCGGGCTGGACTTCGTGCTCCAGGGCGGCCGGCCGTCCGGGGAGCCGCTGCCGGCCCCCGTGGAGCTGGCGGCGTACCGGATCGTCCAGGAGTCGCTGACGAACGCCCTCAAGCACGCCGCCCCGGGCACGGTCCGGGTCCGCGTGAGCCGCGACGGCGCGGCCGGGGGGCTGCTGACCGTACGGGTGGACTCCCCGTACGGGGAGCGCCCGGGCCCCCGCGCCCCCGGCTCGGGAGCCGGGCTGATCGGCATGCGGGAGCGCACTGAACTGCTGGGCGGGGAGTTCACGGCGGGCCGGGACGGATCGGTGTGGGTGGTGCGGGCGGATCTGCCCGCGGACGAGAAGGCGGTGGCGGAATGAGCATCCGGGTCGTGGTGGCGGAGGACCAGAGCGCGGTACGGGCGGGCCTGGTGCTGATCCTGCGCAGCGCGGGCGACATCGAGGTCGCGGGCGAGGCGGCGGACGGGGAGGAGGCGGTGCGCCTGGCGCGGGAGCTGCGGCCGGATCTCGTCCTCATGGACGTGCAGATGCCGCGGCTCGACGGGGTGTCGGCGACCCGCCAGGTGGTCGCGGAGGGGCTGGCCGACGTCCTGGTGCTGACCACCTTCGACCTGGACGAGTACGTGTTCGGCGCGCTGCGCGCGGGGGCCGCGGGCTTCCTGCTGAAGAACGCGGACGCGGCGGAGCTGATCGATGCGGTACGGACGGTCGCGCGCGGGGAGGGTCTGATCGCCCCGGCGGTGACCCGGCGGCTGATCGCCGAGTTCGCGGCTCCGCGGCCCGTGAAGGCCCCCGTGGCTCCGGAGACGGCCGCGGCGGTGGCCTCGCTGACGCGGCGGGAGCGGGAGGTGCTCGGCTGTCTGGGCGAGGGGCTGTCGAACGCGGAGATCGCGCTGCGGCTGGAGATGGCGGAGGCGACGGTGAAGACGCACGTCAGCAGGCTGCTGGGGAAGCTCGAGCTGCGCAGCCGGGTCCAGGCGGCCGTACTGGCCCAGGAGTTGGGTCTCTAGCGGACTCCTGGAGGGAAGGTCTGGACCTCTTGACGGTTGGTCCAGACCTTTCTACGCTCGCGGCAACTGTGGTGAGCGTGCCATGACAAGCGTGCTCACGGGCGGCGCAGGTCCCATCCCCAGTCTCGGTCGGCCCCACGACCGCGACGGACCTACGGAGGAGCACCCTTGAGCACAGCACCCCCACCCCGCATCCGTCTCTTCAGAAGGCTCGCCGCGACCGTGGCGGCCTTCGCCCTGCCGATCGCCGGACTCGTGGCCCTGGCCGGCCCCGCCCAGGCCGCCGCCTCCGCGACGGCCACGTACACGAAGGTCTCCGACTGGGGCACCGGCTTCGAGGGCAAGTGGACGGTGAAGAACACCGGCACCACCACCCTCACCAGCTGGACCGTGGAGTGGGACTACCCCTCCGGCACGACGGTCACCTCCGCCTGGGACGCCACCGTCACCAGCTCAGGCACCCACTGGACCGGCAAGAACGTCGGCTGGAACGGCACCCTCGCCCCCGGTGCCACGATCAGCTTCGGCTTCAACGGCGCCGGCTCCGGTGCCCCCAGTGGCTGCAAGGTCAACGGCGGCTCCTGCGACGGCGGCTCGAACCCCACCGACAGTCCGCCGTCGGCTCCCGGGACCCCCACCGCGAGCGGGGTCACCAACACCTCGCTGACCATCGGCTGGTCCGCGGCCACCGACGACAAGGGCGTCAAGAACTACGACGTCTACCGCGGCGGCGCCAAGGTCGCGACCGTCACGGGCACGAGCTACGCCGACTCCGGCCTCACCAAGGGCACGACGTACACGTACAGCGTCGTCGCCCGCGACACCGCCGACCAGACGGGCCCCGCCTCCGGCTCCGTCTCGGTCACCACGACCGGCGGTACCAATCCCCCGGACCCGGGCGGCAAGGTCAAGCTCGGCTACTTCACCGAGTGGGGGGTCTACGGGCGCAACTACCACGTGAAGAACCTGGACACCTCCGGCTCCGCCGCGAAGATCACCCACATCAACTACGCGTTCGGCAACGTCCAGGGCGGCAAGTGCACCATCGGTGACGCCTACGCCGACTACGACAAGGCCTACACCGCCGACCAGAGCGTCGACGGCGTCGCCGACAACTGGGACCAGCCGCTGCGCGGCAACTTCAACCAGCTGCGCAAGCTCAAGGCGAAGTACCCGAACATCAAGGTGCTGTGGTCCTTCGGCGGCTGGACCTGGTCCGGCGGCTTCGGCCAGGCCGCGGCGAACCCGGCCGCCTTCGCCGACTCCTGCTACAGCCTGGTCGAGGACCCGCGCTGGGCGGACGTCTTCGACGGCATCGACATCGACTGGGAGTACCCGAACGCCTGCGGCCTGTCCTGCGACACCAGCGGCGCTGCCTCCCTGAAGAACGTCCTGTCCGCGCTGCGCACCAAGTTCGGCAGCAGCAACCTGGTGACCGCCGCGATCTCCGCCGACGGCTCCAACGGCGGCAAGCTCGACGCCGCCGACTACGCGGGCGCCTCTCCGTACGTCGACTTCTACAACGTCATGACGTACGACTTCTTCGGAGCGTGGGCGGCGCAGGGCCCCACGGCCCCGCACTCCCCGCTCACCTCGTACGCCGGCATCCCGACCGCCGGCTTCAACTCCGAGGCCGCGATCACCAAGCTCAAGGGCAAGGGCATCGCCGGTTCCAAGCTCAACCTCGGCATCGGCTTCTACGGCCGCGGCTGGACCGGAGTCACCCAGGCCGCCCCCGGCGGCACCGCCAGCGGCCCCGCGCAGGGCACGTACGAGCAGGGCATCGAGGACTACAAGGTGCTGAAGGGCAGCTGCCCGGCCACCGGGACCGTCGCCGGCACGGCCTACGCCAAGTGCGGCAGCAACTGGTGGAGCTACGACACCCCCGCCACCATCGCCGGGAAGATGAACTGGACCAAGCAGCAGGGCCTCAGGGGCGCCTTCTACTGGGAGTTCAGCGGCGACACGGCGAACGGCGAGCTCGCGTCCGCGGTCCACACCGGGCTCCAGTAACACGAACGAAGCCGGGGAGACGGGGTCCGCCCCCCGTCTCCCCGGCTTCTTCATGTCATGCGGGCACTCAGGCCACGTTCACCCTCTGCCCGGGAGGCGCGGCCTCCAGCCAGGCCAGGAAACCGGTCAGTGCGTCCTCGCTCATCGCGAGCTCCAGGCGGGTCCCGCGGTGGACACACCCGAGCACGACGGCGTCGGACAGCAGCGCCAGCTCCTCCTCGCCCTCGGGGGCGCGGCGGGCGACCACCTCGATGGAGGAGCGCTCCAGCAGCCGGCGCGGCCGCGGGGAGTACGAGAAGACGCGGAACCACTCGATGCGGTCACCGCTGTAGCGGGCGACCCCGTACACCCAGCCCTTGCCGGAGATGTCGGGTTCCTCGGACACGCCCCACCGCAGGCTGCAGTCGAAGGTGCCGCCGGAACGCTGGATGAGTCTGCGGCGCAGTCCGAAGACAAACAGCCCGATCACCACCAGGGCTACGACCAGGCCGCTCACAAGCAGAGCGAGGAGCATCTTCACCGACCTCCTCGCTCATCGAATCCCGCACCAACGAAAAACGGACGTACATCGCCTCAGCCGCGACCCGGTCTGGAAAATTCCAGCACGGACCGCGGCTGAGGTCGCACACTCTGCGGAACGGGGCTCAGTGCCCCGTTACCGCGCGCAGCCGGACATCGGCGCGACGCTCGGCGGCCGCATCGGCCTCCGACTTCGCGCGCTCCAGTGCCCGCTCCGCCCGCTGGACGTCAATCTCGTCAGCGAGCTCGGCGATCTCGGCCAGCAGGGACAGCTTGTTGTCCGCGAACGAGATGAATCCGCCGTGCACCGCGGCGACGACAGTGTTGCCCTCGCTGGTGCGGATGGTCACCGGGCCCGATTCCAGCACACCGAGAAGCGGCTGGTGACCGGGCATGACGCCGATGTCGCCGGACGTGGTGCGGGCGACAACAAGGGTGGCCTCGCCGGACCAGACATTGCGGTCCGCCGCGACCAGCTCGACGTGCAGCTCAGCAGCCAAGGTGGCTCCTCGGGTCACCACCCGGCGGGTCAGCCGGGTGTTGGGTCAAATTCTAATGGGCGTGGGGAGAGGGACGGGACACACCCGCCCCTCTCCGTCAGTCAGCTGTGCTCGCGAGGAGCGCGGCTTCAGGAGACGCCCAGCTCCTTGGCGTTGGCCTTGAGGTCCTCGATGCCACCGCACATGAAGAACGCCTGCTCGGGGAAGTGGTCGTAGTCACCGTCGCAGATCGCGTTGAACGCGGTGATCGACTCGTCGAGCGGAACGTCCGAACCGTCCACGCCGGTGAACTGCTTGGCGACGTGGGTGTTCTGCGACAGGAAGCGCTCGACGCGACGGGCACGGTGGACAACGAGCTTGTCCTCCTCGCCCAGCTCGTCGATACCGAGGATCGCGATGATGTCCTGGAGGTCCTTGTACTTCTGGAGGATCCCCTTGACACGCATGGCGGCCGCGTAGTGGTCCGCCGCGATGTACCGCGGGTCGAGGATGCGGGACGTCGAGTCCAGCGGGTCCACGGCCGGGTAGATGCCCTTCTCGGAGATCGGACGGGAGAGAACCGTCGTCGCGTCGAGGTGGGCGAACGTGGTGGCCGGCGCCGGGTCGGTCAGGTCGTCCGCGGGGACGTAGATCGCCTGCATCGAGGTGATCGAGTGACCGCGGGTCGAGGTGATGCGCTCCTGCAGCAGACCCATCTCGTCAGCCAGGTTCGGCTGGTAACCCACTGCGGACGGCATGCGGCCGAGCAGCGTGGAGACCTCGGAACCGGCCTGGGTGTAACGGAAGATGTTGTCGATGAAGAAGAGCACGTCCTGCTTCTGCACATCGCGGAAGTACTCCGCCATGGTCAGACCGGCAAGCGCGACGCGCAGACGGGTGCCCGGGGGCTCGTCCATCTGGCCGAAGACGAGCGCCGTCTTGTCGATGACGCCCGAGTCGCCCATTTCCTCGATGAGGTCGTTGCCCTCACGGGTACGCTCACCGACGCCCGCGAACACCGACACACCGTCGTGGTTGTTGGCGACGCGGTAGATCATTTCCTGGATCAGAACGGTCTTGCCGACACCGGCACCACCGAACAGACCGATCTTTCCACCCTTGACGTACGGGGTGAGAAGGTCGATGACCTTGACGCCGGTCTCGAACATCTCCGTCTTGGACTCGAGCTCGTCGAAGCTCGGGGCCTTGCGGTGGATGGGCCAGCGCTCGGTGACCTCGGCGTTCGCCTCGGGGTAGTTGAGCACCTCGCCCAGGGTGTTGAAGACCTTGCCCTTGGTGAAGTCACCAACGGGGACGGTGATGCCCTCGCCCGTGTCGGTCACCGGGGCCTGGCGGACCAGGCCGTCGGTCGGCTGCATCGAGATGGTACGGACGAGGCCGTCACCCAGGTGCTGCGCGACCTCGAGGGTCAGGGTCTTGAGCTTGCCGTCCTCGGCCGGGTCGGCGACCTGGACCTTGAGGGCGTTGTAGATCTCGGGCATGGCGTCGACGGGGAACTCCACGTCGACGACCGGGCCGATGACCCGGGCGACGCGGCCCGTGGCGGCGGCCGTCTCAACAGTGGTCGTCATTACTTGTCACTCCCCGCGGTCGCGTCAGCCATGGCGCTCGCGCCACCGACGATCTCGCTGATTTCCTGGGTGATTTCGGCCTGGCGGGCCGCGTTGGCAAGCCGGGAGAGGCTCTTGATGAGATCCCCGGCGTTGTCGGTCGCCGACTTCATCGCGCGGCGGCGGGCGGCGTGCTCGGAAGCAGCCGACTGCAGCAGTGCGTTGTAGATACGGCTCTCGACGTAGCGCGGCAGCAGGGCGTCGAGGACGTCCTCCGCCGACGGCTCGAAGTCGAACAGCGGAAGGATCTCGCCCTTCGTGCTGGTCTCCTCCTGAGCCTGGTCGAGGCTGAGCGGCAGCATCCGGCTGTCCACCGCGTTCTGCGTCATCATCGACACGAATTCCGTGTAGACGATGTGCAGCTCGTCCACGCCGCCCTCGGCCGTCTCCGTCTGGATGGCCTCGATCAGCGGCGCCGCGACGCGCTTGGCGTCGGCGTAGGCCGGGCTGTCGGTGAAGCCGGTCCACGAGTCCGCGACCTTGCGCTCGCGGAAGCCGTAGTAGGCGACACCCTTGCGGCCGACGATGTAGCTGTCGACCTCCTTGCCCTCAGCGCGCAGCCGCTCGGTGAGCCGGTCGGCCTGCTTGATGGCGTTCGAGGAGTAGCCGCCGGCCAGACCGCGGTCGCTCGTGATGAGCAGGACCGCGGCACGGGTCGGCGCCTCGACCTCGGTGGTCAGGGCGTGCTTGGTGTTCGAGCCGGTCGCCACCGCGGTCACCGCACGGGTGAGCTCGGTCGCGTACGGCATCGATGCCGCCACCTTGCGCTGCGCCTTGACGATGCGCGAGGCGGCGATCATCTCCATCGCCTTGGTGATCTTCTTGGTCGCCGTGACGGCACGGATGCGACGCTTGTAGACCCGGAGCTGCGCTCCCATGAGTCAGGTCCCTTCCGTCGTCACTTGGAGACGTTGACGGCCGGAGCGTCCTCGCCCAGGAGCTTGCCGTCAGACGTCTCGAACTGCTGCTTGAAGGCAGCGATGGCGTCCGCGATCGACGTCAGGGTGTCGTCCGACATCTTGCCGCCCTCGGCGATCGAGGTGAGGAGGTCCTTGCGCTCGCGGCGCAGGTGCTCCAGCAGCTCCGACTCGAAGCGGCGGATGTCGGCGACCGGGACGTCGTCCATCTTGCCGGTGGTACCGGCCCAGACGGAGACGACCTGCTCCTCGACGGGCATCGGCTGGTACTGGCCCTGCTTCAGCAGCTCGACCATGCGCTTGCCGCGCTCCAGCGAAGCCTTCGACGCGGCGTCCAGGTCGGAACCGAAGGCGGCGAACGCCTCCAGCTCGCGGTACTGGGCCAGGTCGACGCGAAGACGGCCGGAGACCTGCTTCATCGCCTTGTGCTGGGCCGAGCCACCGACGCGGGAGACCGAGATACCGACGTTCAGCGCCGGGCGCTGGCCCGCGTTGAACAGGTCGGACTCCAGGAAGCACTGGCCGTCGGTGATGGAGATGACGTTGGTCGGGATGAACGCCGACACGTCGTTCGCCTTGGTCTCGACGATCGGCAGACCGGTCATCGAACCGGCACCCATCTCGTCGGAGAGCTTGGCGCAGCGCTCCAGCAGACGCGAGTGCAGGTAGAAGACGTCACCCGGGTAGGCCTCACGGCCCGGCGGACGGCGCAGCAGCAGCGACACGGCGCGGTAGGCGTCGGCCTGCTTCGACAGGTCGTCGAAGATGATCAGGACGTGCTTGCCGGCGTACATCCAGTGCTGGCCGATGGCGGAACCGGTGTACGGCGCCAGGTACTTGAAGCCGGCCGGGTCGGACGCCGGGGCGGCGACGATCGTCGTGTACTCGAGCGCGCCGGCCTCTTCCAGGGCGCCGCGAACGGACGCGATGGTCGAGCCCTTCTGGCCGATGGCGACGTAGATGCAGCGGACCTGCTTGTTCACGTCGCCGGAGCGCCAGTTGTCGCGCTGGTTGATGATCGTGTCGACGGCCAGAGCGGTCTTGCCGGTCTGACGGTCACCAATGATCAGCTGACGCTGGCCACGGCCGATCGGCACCATCGCGTCGACGGCCTTGTAGCCGGTCTGCATGGGCTCGTGCACCGACTTACGGACCATGACGCCCGGGGCCTGCAGCTCGAGGGCGCGGCGGCCTTCGGTCGCGATCTCGCCGAGGCCGTCGATCGGGTTGCCGAGCGGGTCGACGACGCGGCCGAGGTAGCCCTCGCCGACACCTACGGAGAGAACCTCACCGGTGCGCTGCACCGGCTGGCCCTCCTCGATACCGCTGAACTCGCCGAGGACGATCGCACCGATCTCGCGCTCCTCGAGGTTGAGGGCGAGACCGAGGGTGCCGTCCTCGAACTTCAGCAGCTCGTTCGCCATGGCGGAGGGCAGGCCCTCCACCTTCGCGATGCCGTCGCCGGCAACGCTGACCGTTCCGACCTCCTCGCGCGAGGCCGCGTCCGGCTGGTACGACTGGACAAAGTTCTCCAGTGCGTCCCGGATCTCCTCCGGCCGGATCGTGAGCTCCGCCATCTGGGTTCCCTGCTCTCCTTGTTGGGCCTGAAGCTTCTTAGGGGTCTGGGGGCGACCCCCAGGAATCTTCTGCAAGTTCTGCACGGCCCAACCGGGCCGCTGGAAATGCGTTGTTCTATTGGTGGCCGGTCAGCCGGCCATGCGGCGCGACGCCTCGGCGAGGCGGTCCGCGATGCTGCCGTCGATGACCTCGTCGCCGACCCGCACGGTGATCCCGCCGAGGACCGCGGGGTCCACGTCGAGGTTCAGGTGCATCTGGCGGCCGTACAGCTTGGCCAGGACCGCGCCGAGACGCTGCTTCTGCACGTCGCTGAGCGGAACCGCGGTGGTCACGGTGGCGACCATGCGGTCACGGCGCTCGGCGGCGAGCTTGGAGAGGGACTCGAGTCCCGCTTCCAGGCTACGTCCACGCGGGTGCGTGACGAGACGCGTGACGAGACGCTCGGTGACGGCGTTCGCCTTGCCGCCGAGCAGGCTGCCGAGCAGCGTGCTCTTGGCGGCGGCGGTGGCCGCCCGGTCGGTCAGCGCGGCGCGCAGCTCGGTGTTCGAGGCGACGATCCGGCCGAAGCGGAACAGCTCGTCCTCGACGTTGTCGAGCGCGCCTGCCTGCTGGGCCGCCGTGAGGTCGGCGGTGGCCGCCAGCTCCTCGAGCGAGTCCACCAGGTCGCGGGACTGCGACCAGCGGGACCGGGCCATGCCCGACACCAGGTCGAGGGCTTCCCCGCCCACCTGGCCGGACAGCAGACGGCCGACCAGCTCGGCCTTGGCCTCGCCGGACTGCGCCGGGTCCGTGATGACCCGACGCAGCGAGACCTCACGGTCGAGCAGCGCGGTGACGGCAGCCAGCTCACCGGCGAGCTTCGCCGCGTCGACGGACGTGTTGTCCGTCAGCGCGTCGAGACGCTCGCGCGCGGAGGCCAGCGCCTCGCGGCTCGCTCCGTTCATCGGGCCGCCTCGGCCTTCTCCTCGAGCTCGCTGAGGAAGCGGTCGATGGTGCGGCTCTGCCGGGCGTGGTCCTCGAGGGACTCACCGACGAGCTTTCCGGCCAGGTCGGTGGCGAGCTTGCCCACGTCCTGACGCAGTGCCTGCGAGGCGGCCTTGCGGTCGGCCGCGATCTGGGCGTGGCCGGCAGCGATGATCTCCTCACGCTGCCGCTGGCCCTCTGCGCGCAGTTCTTCCTTGAGCGCAGTGCCCTGCTCCAGCGCTTCCTGGCGCAGGCGCGCGGCCTCGTGCCGGGCTTCGGCGAGCTGGGCCTTGTACTGCTCCAGCACGCTCTGGGCCTCGGTCTGAGCGGCCTCAGCCTTCTCGATACCGCCCTCGATCTGCTCGCGACGCTCGTCCAGAACCTTGTTGATGTTCGGGAGGAGCTTCTTCGCGAGGAAACCGAAGACGATGACGAAGGCGATCAGACCGATGACGAGCTCGGGGATCGGCGGGACGAGCGGGTTTTCCGTCTCGGCCGCGAGAACCAGGAGGTTCACATCAGTGCCTTTCGTCTAATCGGACTAGTGGTCGCGGTTCGTCAGCTGTAGACGAACGGCATGACCAGACCGATGAGGGCGAGCGCCTCACAGAAGGCGAAGCCGAGGATCTGGTTGGCGCGGATCAGACCGGCAGCCTCGGGCTGACGGGCGAGAGCCTGCGTGCCGTTACCGAAGATGATGCCGACGCCGACACCCGGGCCGATGGCCGCGAGACCGTAACCAACGGAGCTGAGGGAGCCGGTGACGCCTTCGGCGGCAGCGAGGATCTGGGACATGCCAGTTCTTCCTTCTCTTTCACGGACCGGTGGGGGTTGGCCACCGGACGACAGGGGGTTTGGGGGAGGGCGGGACTCAGTGGTGCTCGGCGAGTGCGCCCTGGATGAAGCTGCAGGCCAGCAGTACGAAGACGTAGGCCTGGACAGCCTGGATGAAGAGCTCGAAGGCCGTCATCACGATGACCATGATGAAAGAGACGCCCGCGTAGGCGATCCCGATCCCGTTCAGCAGGTACCAGCTGGCGATGGTGAACAGCAGCAGCAGGGTGTGACCGGCGAACATGTTCGCGAACAGTCGGACCGCGTGGGTGAACGGGCGCACCAGGACGTTCGAGAAGAACTCGATGACCATGACCAGGGGCAGGACGCCGCCGAGCGACTTGTCGTAGCCCGTCAGGTTCTTGAGTCCGCCGACGAAGCCGTGACGCTTGAACGTCACCGACATCCAGATGAAGTAGACGATCGCCGCGAGGGCCGCCGGGTACGCGATGATCGCGGTCACCGGGAACTGGGCCACGGGGACGATCGACCAGACGTTCAGGACCCAGACGAAGAAGAACAGCGACACCATGAAGGGGACGTACTTCTCGCCCTCCTTCTTGCCCAGCGTCTCGTACACGATGCCGCGGCGCACGAAGTCGTAACCGGCCTCGGCGACCATCTGCAGCTTGCCCGGTACGACCTTCGGCTTCCGGAACGCGGCCCAGAAGAAGGCGACGATGATCACCGAGCCCAGGAGGGCCAGCAGCATCGGCTTGTTGAAGTACGCACTGGTGGTGCCGGCTTCGCCCCACAGCGGCTCGAAGAGGAACGAGTGCAGGCCCGGGCCGGGGAAGCCACATCCGTCGAAGATGTGACAGTCGGTCTCGAAAGCGAGCACCTGCGTCAGGTCAGCACTCACCGCGGGCTCCTTCAGCGTGGCGCATAGGTACGGCAACCTCGTTGTGTCGGCGCGGCGCACAGCCGCTGTTCGGCACTGGACTGGTGTTACGGGTGTGGGGGCGGCGATCAGGCATCGAGCCTCGCGATGGAACAGGCGTCAGCTCAGATGCCCGCGCCCGCAATGCCGCAGTTGGAACCGGACGATAGCAGCATCTCGAACGCTCGCTTATCCCGGCCCTACCCCTCACGACTTCGGCCCCGAATTCTCGGGCTTGTCGCCCTTCGTCGAGTCCGGTTCGACGTAGAGGATCTTGGCCTTCATGTGAGCACGCGTCTGAGCGCCGATCCACACGAGGGTGGTGGCGACGAGCGTGATCGCGAAGGCCTTGGGGTGGAACAACGTCGTGTTCTTGAACACGGCGAGAAAGACGAAGAGCAGCAGGATCTGGGCCGTGTAGAGCATCAGCCCCATGGCCTGGAACAAGTGCGGCAGCGATTTCGCGGTGCGTTGCAGAACGACGAATCCGATGCCCATGAACAGCATCACCAGCAGAGTGGCGATGACAGCGCCAAGAGCCCCCTTGCCGCCGGCCACAACGGCGCTGATGACGGCGGCAAGAGCGCCGGCGGCAGCCGTGGGGACAGCACATTGCAGGAGGGATCGGACGTCATCTGACCGCATGGCGGGTTGCTCCGCGTGGTGGTGGGGGCACGGACTCGTACGGGACGAGCGTAAGCCCGGTCCGAGATGGATCCTCGGGCCGATGGGCCGTCGCACTACGGTCCTTCGGCTCTGTCGCCGGGTTTAGTGAACGGTATCACAAACTATTTGATGAGAGCTTTACCTGCGGAGTGTGCTGACTGTCACACATGAGAGCTAACCCGCCCGTGTGTGCACGACAAGCCGTGGTTGTGTGTGGTAAAGGCCGCCCATGTCGGACATGTGCTGCGGCCGTCAGCGCGTCGACTCCGCCTTACGCCGGTCGGGGAAGCGCGAACGGGGGCCTACCGCGGTCGCTCCGTTGACGCCCGAGACGCCGACCCTGACCGGCCTGGCCGGCTCCGGCTCGCGGCCCGAGGCATCCTGCGCGGCCGCCTCCGCGGCGCGCTCCGCGTGCCGGTAGCGCGGCGGGACCAGGCCCTCGGCCCACCGCGGGGCACGCGGGGTGAAGCGCGGCAGGAGCAGCAGGACCAGGCCCACCGCGCTCAGCGCGACGATGGCGAGCACGATCCACATCGAGGCGGAATGCACCGAATAGGCCACCGCGCCGAAGGCGATCAGCCCTGACCAGAAGTACATGATCAGCACCGCGCGGCTGTGCGAATGCCCGAGTTCCAGCAGCCGGTGGTGCAGGTGCCCGCGGTCGGCCGCGAACGGCGACTGGCCCTTCCACGTACGCCGCACGATGGCCAGGATCAGGTCCGCCATCGGGATGGCGATGATCGTCAGCGGCAGCAGAAGCGGAATGAAGACCGGGATCATCGCGTGCACCGCGTTGCGCTCACCGCCGGCGAACAGGGCCATGGTGTCCGGGTCCACCTGCCCGGTGATCGAAATCGCGGCGGCGGCCAGCACCAGGCCGATGAGCATCGATCCGGAATCGCCCATGAAGATCCGGGCCGGGTGCATGTTGTGCGGCAGGAAGCCGAGGCACATGCCCATCAGGATCGCCGCGAACAGCGTCGCGGGCGCGGCCGCCTCGATGCCGTACCCGAACCAGATCCGGTACGAGTAGAGGAAGAACGCGGCGGCGGCGATGCAGACCATGCCGGCGGCCAGGCCGTCGAGCCCGTCCACGAAGTTCACCGCGTTGATGGTGATCACCACGAGGGCCACCGTGAGCAGGTTGCCCTGCCACTGGGTCAGCGCGACCGTCCCGATGCCCGGGACGGGGATCCACAGGATGGTCAGACCCTGCATGACCATCACACCGGCGGCGATCATCTGCGCGCCGAGCTTGATCAGGGCGTCGATCTCGAACTTGTCGTCGAGCACGCCGATCAGCCAGATCAGGGCCGCTCCGGAGAGCAGCGCCCGCGGTTCGTTCGACAGCTCGAAGACGCCGTTGAGGTTGCGCAGGTGGTCCGCGACCAGCAGCCCCGCGCACAGTCCGCCGAACATGGCGATGCCGCCGAGCCGCGGAGTGGGCTCGCGGTGCACGTCGCGGGCGCGGATCTCCGGCATCGCACCGGCCGCGATCGCGAACTTCCGCACGGGCCCGGTGAGCAGGTAGGTCACCGCGACCGTGACGCAAAGCGTCAGCAGATATTCACGCACGGGCTGCCCCAGATGTATCGCCGGCCATCTCAGCCCCACACATTAGCTGCGATGTACCCCTCACCGAGGACGCGAGGGGGCGGTATCCCGGTTGCGGTACGCCCCGCTTGTCCGCCTTACACCCCGTACGGGGGAAATCCACGCGTCAGCTCGCTCACTTCCGCGCGGGTGTTCGCCGCTTCCGCGCGCAATGCGGCGGTGAACAGGGCGGCGATCCGGGCCATCTCCGGCTCCCGCATGCCCTGGGTGGTGACGGCGGCCGTGCCGAGCCGGATCCCGCGCTGGTCCCCGTACGGGAGGGCGCAGGTGTCCAGCACGATCCCGGCGGCGGCGAGCCGGCCGCGGGCGGTCGGGCCGTCGAGGCCGAGCGGCGCCGGGTCGGCGGTGATCAGATGGGTGTCGGTGCCGCCCGTCGTCACCGCGAACCCGTTGGCCGCGAGCGCTTCGGCCAGCACCCGGGCATTGGCCACCACCCGGTGGGCGTACGTGGTGAACGCGGGCGCAGCGGCCTCGCCGAAGGCCACCGCCTTGGCGGCGATGGTGTGCATCTGGGCGCCGCCCTGGGTGAAGGGGAACACCGCCCGGTCGATCCGCTCGGCGAACTCGGCGCCGCACAGGACCATCCCGCCGCGCGGGCCGCGCAGCACCTTGTGGGTCGTCGCGCAGACGACGTCGGCGTACGGGACGGGGCTGGGCGCGGCCCCGCCGGCGACGAGCCCGATGGGATGGGCGGCGTCCGCGATGAGGTAGGCCCCGACCTCGTCGGCGATCTCCCGGAACACCGAGTACTCCGGGTGCCGCGAGTAGGAGATCGACCCGCAGACGATCGCCTTGGGCCGGTGCGCCCGCGCCAGCTCCTGCACCTGCCGGTAGTCGATGAGGCCGCTCTCGGCGTCGACGCCGTACCCGACGAAGTCGAACCAGCGTCCGGAGAAGTTGGCCGGCGAACCGTGGGTGAGGTGCCCGCCGTACGGGAGGCCCATTGCCAGCACGGTGTCCCCGGGCCGCAGCAGCGCGGCGTACGCGGCCAGCACGGCGGAGGAACCGGAATGCGGCTGCACGTTGGCGTGCTCGACGCCGAACAGTGCGCGGGCCCGTTCGACGGCCAGTCCTTCGGCGAGGTCGGCGTACTCGCAGCCGCCGTGGTACCGATGGCCCGGATACCCCTCGGCGTACTTGTTGGCGAGCGCCGAGCCGAGCGCGGCGAGCACGGCGGGCGAGGTGAAGTTCTCGGCGGCGCTCAGCTGCAGGGTGGCGGCCTGGCGCTGCGCCTCTCCTGCGAGCACGTCGGCCATCTGCGGGTCCTGCTGCCGCAGCAGGTCCGTGGGCGGGGTGATGACGCTCATGGCGACTCCCAGTGGCCGGTCCCGGATAGGCCCACTCTAGGCCCGGGGCCCTGATCCCGCCCTGCGGACCTTCCGGCGCCGCCCGGCGAGATCCGGCCACGCCGGCGTTCGAGGCGCGGGTCCGGGCAGAGCCCGGCATGGGGAGAAGGGGCGGGGCGGACAGGAGGCTCGGCGCAGCGGCAGCCCTCAGCGGCGGGCCGTGACGCCCGTCAGGGCTGTGACCACCGGGTCCAGGGCCTGGTTGATCTCGTCGCCGATCGAGCGGAAGAAGGTGATCGGCGCCCCGTACGGGTCGTACACCTCGTCCGCGTCGGGCGACGGCGCCAGCAGCCAGCCGCGCAGCGCGGCCGCGGCCCGTACCAGCGCACGGGCCCGCTCCGCGACGCCGTCGTCCAGCGGCGGCAGCGTGGCCGGATCTATGGCCCGCACCAGCCGCGTGAACTCCTTCAGGGTGAACGTGCGCAGCCCCGCCGAGTGCCCCATCGAGATGACCTGCGCACGGTGGTCGCGCGTGGCGGTCAGCACGAGGTCGGCGCGTATGACGTGCTCGTCGAGCAGCTCCCGCCCGGTGAACCCGGAGGCGTCCGCGCCGAAGTCCGCGAGCACGGCCGCCGCGTTCGCCTCCATCGGGGCGCCCTCGTGGCCCCACGTCCCCGCGCTCTCCACGATCAGGTCGCTCGCCGGGATGCCCCCCAGCCGGTGCGCCAGCGCATGCCGGGTCAGCCGCTCGGTGATGGGCGAGCGGCACACGTTGCCGGTGCTGACGTGGAGGATGCGGAAGGTGTCCCCTCCGGCTGCCGCCGGGTGGGGGTCCCCCCAGCCGTGGCTGCCGCCGGGGGTGTGCCCGCTTGCTATGCCACGCCCCTGAGGGCTCACGGGGCCACCTCGAGGTCGGGTACGACCTCCCGCAGCTGCGCGGCGGTCAGCGCCCCCTCGCGCAGCAGGACGGGAACCTTGCCGGTGACGTCGACGATCGACGAGGGCTGCATCCCCGGCGTCGGACCGCCGTCCAGGTACACGGACACGGAGTCGCCCAGCATCTCGCGCGCCGCGTCGCAGTCCTCCGGCGCCGGGTGCCCGGTCAGGTTCGCCGAGGACACGGCCATCGGGCCGACCTCGGTGAGCAGCTCGATGGCGACGGGGTGCAGCGGCATGCGGACGGCCACGGTGCCGCGGGTCTCCCCCAGGTCCCAGGCGAGCGACGGCTGGTGCTTGGCGACCAGCGTCAGCGCGCCCGGCCAGAAGGCGTCGACGAGCTCCCAGGCCTGCTCGGAGAAGTCCGTGACGAGGCCGTGCAGGGTGTTCGGGGAGCCGATGAGCACGGGGGTCGGCATGTTGCGGCCGCGCCCCTTGGCGGCGAGCAGGTCGCCGACGGCCTCCGCGCTGAAGGCGTCCGCGCCGATCCCGTACAGGGTGTCGGTGGGCAGCACGACAAGCTCGCCGCGGCGCACGGCGGATGCGGCTTCACGCAGACCCGTCTTGCGGTCCGTCGCGTCGTTGCAGTCGTATCGCCGGGCCATCAGCGGGACTCCTCGTGCAGCAGGGGGGTGGAGGGGTGGGTCGCGCCCGTCACGGCAGGGCCTTGCGGGCGGTGGCGAAGCGGGGGCGGTTGTTCAGGTCGGGGTGGTCGGCGGCGTCGGCCCAGCCGCGCTCCTCCGCGAAGATCCACGGCACCTGGCCGCCCTGGGTGTCGGCGTGCTCGATGACGACGATGCCGCCGGGCCGCAGCAGCCGGTGCGCGGTGCGCTCGATGCCGCGGATGGTGTCGAGGCCGTCCTCTCCGGAGAAGAGGGCCATCTCCGGATCGTGGTCGCGGGCCTCGGGGGCCACGTACTCCCACTCGGTGAGCGGGATGTACGGCGGGTTGGAGATCACCAGGTCGACCTGCCCGTCCAGCTCGGGCAGCGCGCTCAGCGCGTCGCCCTGGTGGACGGTGACCCGGGAGCCCTCGGCGTTCTTGCGGGTCCACCGCAGGGCGTCCTCGGACAGCTCGACCGCGTGCACGCGCGAGCGCGGCACCTCCTGCGCCATGGCCAGTGCGATGGCGCCGGACCCGGTGCACAGGTCCACGATCATCGGCTCGACGACGTCCATCGCCCGGACGGCGTGTATGGCCCAGTCCACGACCGACTCGGTCTCGGGCCGGGGCACGAAGACCCCGGGCCCGACCTGGAGCTCCAGGTAGCGGAAGAAGGCGCGGCCGGTGATGTGCTGGAGCGGCTCGCGCGCCTCGCGGCGGGCGACGGCCTCCCAGTAGCGGGCGTCGAAGTCCGTGTCCTTGACGTGGTGCAGTTCCCCCCGCTTGACGCCGTGCACGAAGGCCGCGAGCTCCTCCGCGTCGAAGCGCGGTGAGGGCACGCCGGCGGCGGCCAGCCGCTGGGTGGCCTGGGCCACCTCGGCAAGCAGCAAGTTCACGCTGGTCCTCCGGGCTGCTGTCGTACGGGGGTGGAGCGGGTGCCGGTGTCGGCGAGGTCGAGCAGGTCAGGCGGGGGTCAGTGCGCGGACGCCAGCTTGGCGGCCGAGTCCGCGTCGACGCAGGCCTGGATCATCGAATCGAGGTCGCCGTCGAGCACCTGGTCCAAGTTGTACGCCTTGAACCCGGTCCGGTGGTCCGAGATCCGGTTTTCCGGGAAGTTGTACGTACGGATCTTCTCGGAGCGGTCCACCGAGCGCACCTGGCTGCGGCGCACGTCGGAGGCCTCCTGCTCGGCGGCCTCCTGGGCCGCGGCCAGCAGGCGCGACCGCAGGATGCGCATCGCCTGCTCCTTGTTCTGGAGCTGGCTCTTCTCGTTCTGGCAGGAGGCGACCACACCGGTCGGGATGTGCGTGATGCGCACGGCGGAGTCGGTGGTGTTGACGGACTGGCCGCCGGGGCCCGACGAGCGGTACACGTCGATGCGGAGGTCGTTCGGGTTGATCTCGACCTCGACCTCCTCGGCCTCCGGGGTGACGAGCACGCCGGCGGCGGAGGTGTGGATGCGGCCCTGCGACTCGGTGGCCGGAACACGCTGGACGCGGTGCACGCCGCCCTCGTACTTCATACGGGCCCAGACGCCCTGGCCGGGCTCGGTGGCACCGTTGCCGCCCTTGGTTCGGACGGAGACCTGGACGTCCTTGTAGCCGCCGAGCTCGGACTCGGTGGAGTCGATGATCTCGGTCTTCCAGCCCACCCGCTCGGCGTAGCGCAGGTACATGCGCAGCAGGTCGCCGGCGAACAGGGCGGACTCGTCGCCGCCCGCGCCCGCCTTGATCTCCAGGAGCACGTCCTTGTCGTCGCTGGGGTCGCGCGGGACGAGCAGCAGGCGGAGCTTCTCGGTGAGCTCCTCGCGCTGCGCGCTCAGTTCCTTCACCTCGGCAACGAAGTCCGGGTCGTCGGCCGCGAACTCCTTCGCCGTCTCGATGTCCTCGGCGGACTGCTTCCAGGCACGGAAGGTCGCGACGATCGGGGTCAGTTCCGCATAGCGCTTGTTGAGCTTGCGCGCGTTGGCCTGATCCGAGTGGACCGAAGGGTCGGCGAGCTTCTTCTCAAGGTCGGCGTGCTCGCCGACCAGTTCCTCGACCGCCTCGAACATCGGGGGCTCCTGGGGTGAAAAGTACGAAAAAGGGCTGCGGGACGACAAAGGCGCCGGTCCGGCTGCCCCCGTGTGGACAGGGTGCAGCCGGGGTCCGGCGCCGGGGGCTCGCTACTTCGAGCCGGCAGCCTTGCCGAAGCGGGCCTCGAAGCGGGCGACACGGCCACCGGTGTCGAGGATCTTCTGCTTGCCCGTGTAGAACGGGTGGCACTCGGAGCAGACCTCGGCACGGATGGTGCCCTCGGTCAGGGTGCTACGGGTGGTGAACGACGCGCCACAGGTGCAGCTGACCTGGGTCTCGACGTACTCGGGGTGAACATCGCGCTTCAAGGTGTCTCCTAGATTCGGGAGGGCGCCGGGTCGCAGGAGCCGAATTGCGCACTGCGTGAACCGGGGCCGACAGACCAGTCTGCCAGGACCGGGCTGCCTGTCAAAATTCTGAGGACGCCTCCCTCAACGGGGCGGGGGCGGCATCTATTCCGGGGTCGTGCAGAACGTCCCTGAGCAGGCTTTTCACGGCTGCTGGACGATCGCGCCGGCCGTTCCCTTGTCACCCATCGAGTTCGCGGTGGCCTCGGCGGGGACCGGCTGGTCGGCCAGGAGGGCGCTCCAGACCAGCTGGCACTCCTTGGCCAGCGGGGCGACCCGGTCGGCGTCGCGGGCGTCCGGACCCACGGGCAGCGTGATCATCTTCATGTCCTGGGCGTCGATGCCCTGGAGGCTCTGGGCGAAGCCCATGAGGGACTTCACGTCGCCGAGCGACTTGTCGGTGGTGAGCGCCTTGGTGCCGGTGTCGGCGAGGTCGAGCAGGCGCTTCGGGTTGTCGAAGATGCCGATGCCCCTGACCTGCTTGATCAGGGCCTTCATGAACGCCTGCTGGAGTTGTATTCGGCCCAGGTCGCTGCCGTCGCCGACGCTCTTGCGGGTCCGTACGAGGCCCAGGGCCTGCTCGCCGTTCAGCTTGTTGGGGCCGGCCGGGAGGTCGAGGTGGCTCGAGCCGTCCTTGATGGGCTTGGTGGTGGTGAGCTGGACGCCGCCGAGGTTGTCGATGATCTTCTTGAAGCCGGTGAAGTCGACCTCGATGTAGTGGTCCATGCGGATCCCCGACATCTTCTCGACGGTCTTGACCGCGCAGGCGGCCCCGCCGATGGTGAACGACTCGTTGAACTGCGAGCGCGAGCTGCCGCGGTCGGTCTTGCCGTTGCCCAGCGTGCACGGCGGCCGGTTGACCATGGTGTCGCGCGGGATCGAGACGACGGTGGCCTGCTTGTGGCCCTCGTTCAGGTGGACGATCATCGCCGTGTCGGAGCGGGCCGAGCCGCCGTCGTCCTGGCCGTACTCGGAATTCGCGCCGCCGCGGGAGTCGGAGCCGAGGACGAGGATGTCCATCGAGCCGTTGTCCACGTTCTGCGGGCGGTCGGTGCCGAGCGCCTGGTCGATGTCGACCGTCTTCAGGTTCCCGTTCAGGTGGAAGTAGAACCAGCCGAGACCCGCCCCGCCCAGGAGGACCACGCCGGCGGCGCTCCACGCGGCGATGACGAGGGCCTTGCGCCGCTTCGAGGGTTTCCGTCGGCGTCGGCCCGCGGCGCGCCGGCCGCTGCCCCTGCTGTCCTCGCTCATGCTCTCCTCAGTCCTCAATGCGTTCCCGGCCGTGTGTCCGGCCCAGGGGTTTGCCCGCACTGCCCTCTGACACAGACGGCCGAACGCGGTCCAGGGTTCCACGGCCGGCGCGGGCCCCGTGCCAGGTGCACCGCGGTGGCCGGGGCGGGAGCAGCGCGCCGCCGCGCCGCGCCCACCTGCGGTTTCCCGGGGGGACGCACGGCGCGGCTGCGAGGTTCACGAAAACCGCGAGTGTGGCGAAGCTCGCACCTGAGGAAAACGCGAGAAAATGCCCGAAAACCGCTGAAAACACGGGACCGCCCCCACCGCGTGTGCGGTGGGGGCGGTCTCGGTGATGCGGTGCGGCGACGGTCAGTCGTCGTTCTTGCCGGACGGGGTCGTCTTGGCGATCTGCATCAGGAACTCGGCGTTCGACTTCGTCTGCTTCATCTTGTCGAGCAGGAGCTCGATGGCCTGCTGCGAGTCGAGCGCGTGCAGCACCCGGCGCAGCTTCCAGACGATGGCGAGCTCCTCGCTGTTGAGGAGGATCTCCTCCTTGCGGGTGCCCGACGGGTCGACGTCGACGGCCGGGAAGATGCGCTTGTCGGCGAGCTTCCGGTCGAGCTTGAGCTCCATGTTGCCGGTGCCCTTGAACTCCTCGAAGATCACCTCGTCCATGCGCGAGCCGGTGTCGACCAGCGCGGTGGCCAGGATGGTCAGCGAGCCGCCGTCCTCGATGTTGCGCGCGGCACCGAAGAAGCGCTTCGGCGGGTACAGCGCGGTCGAGTCGACACCACCGGACAGGATGCGGCCGGAGGCGGGCGCCGCGAGGTTGTACGCGCGGCCCAGACGGGTGATGGAGTCCAGCAGGACGACCACGTCGTGACCCAGCTCGACGAGGCGCTTGGCGCGCTCGATGGCCAGCTCGGCGACGGTGGTGTGGTCCTCCGCGGGGCGGTCGAAGGTCGAGGAGATGACCTCGCCCTTGACCGACCGCTGCATGTCGGTGACCTCTTCCGGACGCTCGTCGACCAGGACGACCATCAGGTGGCACTCGGGGTTGTTCGTGGTGATCGCGTTGGCGATCGCCTGCATGATCATGGTCTTGCCGGTCTTCGGCGGGGCCACGATCAGGCCTCGCTGGCCCTTTCCGATCGGCGACACGAGGTCGATGATGCGGGTCGTCAGCACGCCCGGGTCGGTCTCCAGACGGAGCCGGTCCTGGGGGTACAGCGGGGTCAGCTTCTGGAACTCCGGTCGGCCGCGGCCGGATTCGGGCGCCATGCCGTTCACGGAGTCCAGACGCACGAGGGCGTTGAACTTCTCGCGGCGCTCGCCGTCCTTGGGCTGGCGCACGGCACCGGTGGTGTGGTCGCCCTTGCGCAGACCCGCCTTGCGGACCTGGGCGAGGGAGACGTACACGTCGTTGGGGCCGGGCAGGTAGCCCGAGGTCCGGATGAACGCGTAGTTGTCGAGGATGTCCAGGATGCCCGCGACGGGGATCAGGACGTCGTCGTCGGCGACCTGCGGCTCGTTCGGCGCGAACTCGTCGCGGCCACGACGGCCCCGGCGGTCGCGGTAGCGGCCGCGACGGCCACGGCGACCGCCTTCATCGTCGAAGTCGTCCTGCGGGCCGTTGTCCTGGGGGCCCTGACGGTCCTGACGGCCCTGCTGCTGACGGTCCTGACGGCCGCCCTGCTGCTGGCGGTCCTGACGGTCCGCACGGCCGCCGCCCTGGCCGCCCTGACCCTGGCCCTGGCCCTGGCCCTGGGCACCCTGGCCCGGCTCGTCGGTCTTGGCACCGCGGTCACGGCGGTCGCGCCGGCCGTCGCCGCGCTCGGCACGGTCCCCGCGGTCGCGGCGGTCGCGCCGGCCGCGGCCCTCGCCCTCCTGGGCGGGCGCGGAGACGGCGGTCGCGGCCTCGGCCTTGACCTCGGCGGGCGCGGTGGCGGTGGTGGTGGCGGTCTCGGTCTTCGCCTCGACCTGCACGGCGGCGGGGGCCGCGGTCTCCGGGCTGCCGGAGGGGGCCGTGGCCCGACGGCGGCGGCGCTCGCCGACCGGCGCGTCGTCGCTGGCCGGCTGGCCCGGGATCTCGATCTGCGCCTGCGCGGCAGGCTTCTCGGCGGGCGCCTCGGCGGCGGCCTCACCCGTACGGGCCTTGCTGGTGGCGCGGCGCTTCGGCTTGGCCTCGGCGGCGTCGGCGGCGGGAGCCGCGGCCTTGGGGGCACCACTGCCCGCCTGCGCCTCCTTGATGACCTCGATCAGCTGGCTCTTGCGCATCCGCGCGGTGCCCCTGATGCCGAGGCCCGACGCGACCTGCTGCAGCTCGGCCAGGACCATGCCCTCGAGGCCGGTGCCGGAGCGGCGCCGCCGTCCGGCAGTGGTCGCCGCGGCGCCCGCGGCGGGGGCACTGGTGTCGACATTGGTGTCGGCAGCGCCCATCAGATCGGTGGTGTCGCTCACGAAGGGTCCTTCCCTGGAGCGGACGTCGGCCTGTCTGGCTCGGCGACCGGTTGTGCTGTCCGACAACGGTCCTAGGTGTAGACCGTGCCGGGGCGGTGGTCCGCCGATAGAGATACGGCGGAGAGAACGTGCATGGGTGGTTCCGGCGAGAAGCCCCCGAGCTGGAAGCGTGGGAATGTCACGCCGATTCCGGAGCGTGCTCGAAACTGCTGGAAGCGATCAAAGCAGTCGGGGAGGCTCCCGGAAGAAAGGTGGTCCCGAATGGGGACACTGAGCACCGAGCCATGGCGGCTTCGGCTGCACACTTGAGAGTAACACTACCGGATCCAACAGATATTCCCCCTCTCAATCACCGGCAATCGCGCCTTCCGCGCGGGCGGCCTGCCCTGACCGCCCGCCCCTGGCGGGTATGCCCATACGGCCTAGCCGCCCTGGGTGCCCAGCGGAAGTACGCTCGCGCCCGCGGCGTCGAGGGCGAGCCGGTTCGCCGCCCATCCCTCGCCCGCGAGCTGCGCGACCTTGTCGGCCGCGCCGTTGTCGACCAGCGCGAGGACCGTGGGGCCCGCGCCGGAGATGACCGCGGGGATGCCGTCCGCCCGCAGCCGGTTGACGAGTGCCACGCTCTCGGGCATCGCCGGGGACCGGTACTCCTGGTGGAGCCGGTCTTCGGTGGCCGGCAGCAGCAACTCGGGACGCCTGGTCAGGGCTTCGACGAGCAGGGCTGCACGACCTGCGTTGACGGCCGCGTCCACGTGCGGGACGTTGCGCGGCAGCAGGCCGCGCGCGGTCTCCGTCAGGACCGGCTTGGAGGGGACGAAGACCACCGGAACGATGGAATCGGCGGGCTCCATACGGATCGCCTTGGCGCTGCCGCCGTCCATCCAGGCGAGGGTGAAACCGCCGAGGAGACAGGCGGCGACGTTGTCGGGGTGGCCCTCGATCTCGGTGGCGAGTTCGAGCAGGGCCGCGTCGTCGAGCTTGGCCTCTCCGCCTATGGTCACGGCGCGGGCGGCGACGATCCCGGCGCAGATGGCGGCCGAGGAGGACCCGAGGCCGCGGCCGTGCGGGATGCGGTTGGCGCAGACGACCTCGAGGCCGCGCGGCTGCCCGCCCAGCAGGTCGAAGGCGGTGCGCATGGAGCGTACGAGCAGGTGGCTCTCGTCCCGCGGGAGGGTGTCGGCGCCCTCGCCCGCGATGTCGATGTTCAGGCCGGAGTCGGCCACCCGGACGACTACGTCGTCGTAGAGCCCCAGGGCCAGGCCGAGGGCGTCGAAGCCCGGGCCGAGGTTGGCACTGCTGGCGGGGACGCGCACCCGTACGGCGGCGGCGCGGAACGCTGGACCGGCCATCGTCCGATGACACTCCTTGTGACTGTGCGAGACGAGATCTTCGCTGGCTCGCTGCGAATGTACTGGAGAACGTACGACACCCGAAGGCCCTCTGGGCAGCACCACGGTCATATGCGCGGTGGCGGATGTAAGTACAGCGTATCGAAGGAAGGTTCTCTCGCGACATAGGGCGCACAGGAGGCGCACGATGCGTGTCGGTGTCTTCCGGTGGATTCCGCCGGCTGCCGTTCACTTTTGTGCCGTACGACCTGAGTTGCCGGGTTCCGGAGGCGTTCCGGAACCCGGCAACTCAGGGTGCTGCCACGGGGTGGTCGGACCGGGTCAGACCAGGCCGAGGCGGACGGCCGCCGCTTCGGCGTCGACCGGGACGGTGACCGGCTGCGGGGCGCCGGCGACGGCCCAGTCGGGGTCCTTGAGTCCGTTTCCGGTGACGGTGCATACGATCGTCTGGCCGGGGTCGACCAGGCCCAGCTCGGCGGCCTTGAGCAGGCCGGCCACGGACGCGGCCGAGGCGGGCTCGACGAAGACGCCCTCCTGCGCGGCCAACAGGCGGTAGGCGGCCAGGATCTGGCGGTCCGTCACCTCGTCGATGAAGCCGCCCGACTCGTCGCGCGCGGCGAGCGCGTAGTCCCACGAGGCCGGGTTGCCGATGCGGATCGCGGTTGCGATGGTGTGCGGTTCCTTGACGATCTCGCCGCGCACGATCGGCGCGGAACCGGAGGCCTGGAAACCCCACACGCGGGGCGTACGGGAGGCCAGTCCGTCGGCCTTGTACTCCTTGAAGCCCTTCCAGTACGCGGTGATGTTGCCGGCGTTGCCGACGGGCAGCACGTGGATGTCGGGGGCGTCGCCGAGCGCGTCGACGATCTCGAACGCGGCGGTCTTCTGGCCCTCGATGCGCACCGGGTTGACGGAATTGACCAGCGCGACCGGGTAGTTGTCGGACAGCGCGCGCGCCAGGTCCAGGCAGTCGTCGAAGTTGCCGTCCACCTGGAGGATCTTGGCGCCGTGCACGAGGGCCTGGCCCATCTTGCCGAGCGCGATCTTGCCGCGGGGCACGAGGACGGCCGAGACCATCCCGGCGCGCACCGCGTACGCGGCGGCGGAGGCCGAGGTGTTGCCCGTGGAGGCGCAGATGACGGCCTTGGCGCCGTCCTCCTTGGCCTTGGTGATGGCCATGGTCATGCCGCGGTCCTTGAAGGACCCGGTGGGGTTCGCGCCCTCGACCTTCAGGTGCACCTCGCAGCCGGTGCGCTCGGAGAGCACCTGCGCGGGGACGAGGGGAGTGCCGCCCTCGCGGAGCGTGACCACGGGAGTCGTGTCCGTCACCGGCAGGCGGTCCCGGTACTCCTCGATGATGCCGCGCCACTGGTGGGTGCGATTGCTGCTCATGGGTCCTTACTCCCCTTCAACACGCATGATGCTGGCGACACCGCGCACGGTGTCCAGCTTCCGCAGCGCCTCGACGGTCCCGGAGAGGGCGGCGTCGGGTGCGCGGTGGGTGACGACGACGAGGGAGGCCTCGCCGTCCTTGCCCTGCTGGCGGACGGTGTCGATCGAGACACCGTGCTCCGCGAACGTCGTCGCCACCTGGGCGAGGACGCCCGGCTTGTCGGCCACATCGAGGCTGATGTGGTACCGCGTGACGACGTCGCCCATGGGGCTGACCGGCAGCTGGGTGTACGCCGACTCGCCGGGCCCCGTTGCCTCGGCGAGCTTGTTGCGGCAGACGGCGACGAGGTCGCCCAGGACCGCCGAGGCGGTCGGAGAACCGCCCGCGCCGGGCCCGTAGAACATGAGCCGCCCGGCGGCCTCCGCCTCGACGAAGACGGCGTTGTACGCCTCGCGCACGGACGCCAGCGGGTGGCTGAGCGGGATCATCGCCGGGTGCACTCGAGCGGTGACGGACTGCCCGTCCGCGGCGCGCTCCAGGATCGCGAGGAGCTTGATGGTGCAGCCCATGCGCTTGGCGGAGGCGAAGTCCGCGGCGCTGACCTCGGTCATCCCCTCGCGGTAGACGTCGTCGAGACGGACCCGGGTGTGGAACGCGATGCCGGCCAGGATCGCGGCCTTGGCGGCGGCGTCGTAGCCCTCGACGTCGGCGGTCGGGTCGGCCTCGGCGTACCCGAGGGCGGTGGCCTCGTCGAGCGCCTCCTGGTACCCGGCGCCCGTGGAGTCCATCTTGTCGAGGATGAAGTTCGTCGTGCCGTTGACGATGCCCATCACCCGGTTGATCTTGTCGCCCGCGAGGGACTCTCGCATCGGGCGGACCAGCGGGATGGCGCCGGCGACGGCGGCCTCGTAGTACAGGTCCAGCCCGTGCTGCTGGGCCGCGGCGTGCAGGGCGGCACCGTCCTGGGCGAGCAGCGCCTTGTTCGCCGAGACGACGGAGATGCCGTGCTCGAAGGCGGTGGTGATGAGGGTGCGGGCGGGCTCGATGCCGCCGATGACCTCGATGGCGACGTCGATGTCGCCGCGTTTGAGGAGGGCGGTCGCATCGGTGGTAACCAGCGCCGGGTCGATGCCCTCGCGCACCTTGGAGGGGCGGCGCACGGCCACGCCGGCGAGCTCGACGGGCGCACCGATCCTGGCCGTCAGGTCGTCGGCGTGCGTCGTCATGATGCGCGCCACCTCTGAGCCGACCACTCCACAGCCCAGCAGCGCCACCTTCAGCGGACGCGTACGCATCATTCGACCTACGCCTTTCGATCTTCCATCACCACCCGGCGCGCCGGATTGCGCGCCAGGTCTGAACCAGTCTCACTCAATGGACAACACTTTCCACCCTCGGTCCATTGGGTGAGATGCCTATTTCATCATCCGAGGTCGAGACGCAGGAGATCTTCCTCCGTCTCCCGCCGGACGATCACTCGAGCCTCCCCGTCGCGCACGGCCACGACCGGCGGGCGGAGCGCGTGGTTGTAGTTGCTGGCCATGGAGCGGCAGTAGGCCCCGGTGGCGGGTACGGCGAGGAGGTCCCCCGGGGCCAGGTCGGCCGGCAGGAAGGCGTCCTTCACCACGATGTCACCGCTCTCGCAGTGCTTGCCGACGACGCGGACGAGCATGGGCTCGGCGTCGGAGACGCGGGAGACGAGGGTGACGGAGTACTCGGCGTCGTAGAGGGCGGTGCGGATGTTGTCGGACATGCCGCCGTCGACGGAGACGTACGTACGGAGCCCCTCGAGCGGCTTGACCGTGCCGACCTCGTACAGCGTGAAGGCGGTGGGCCCGACGATGGCCCGGCCGGGCTCGACGGAGATGCGGGGCGCGCGCAGCCCGGCGGACTCGCATTCGCGGGCGACGATCTCGTGCAGGGCCTTGGCGATCTCGTGGGGCTCGCGCGGGTCGTCGGAGGAGGTGTACGCGATGCCGAGGCCGCCGCCGAGGTCGATCTCGGGCAGCTCGACGCCGTGCTCGTCGCGTACGGCGGCCAGCAGCTGCACCACCCGCTTGGCGGACACCTCGAAGCCGGCCATGTCGAAGATCTGCGAGCCGATGTGGGAGTGGACGCCGAGCAGCTCGAGGCTGTCGTGCCCGAGCGCGCGCCGGACGGCCTCCGCGGCGGCGCCGTCGGCGACGGCGATGCCGAACTTCTGGTCCTCGTGCGCGGTCGCGATGAACTCGTGCGTGTGCGCCTCGACGCCGACGGTCACGCGGATCTGGACGGGCTGGCGCACGCCGAGCTCACGCGCGATGTGCGCGACTCGAGCGATCTCCTGGAAGGAGTCGAGGACGATGCGACCGACCCGGGCCTCGACGGCCCGGGTGATCTCCCGGGCGGACTTGTTGTTGCCGTGGAAGGCGATCCGCTCGGCGGGCATCCCGGCGGCGAGGGCGGTGGCCAGCTCCCCGCCGGAACACACGTCGAGGTTCAGCCCCTCTTCCCGCAGCCACTTCACGACGGCCTTGGAGAGGAACGCCTTGCCGGCGTAGAAGACGTCGGCGTCCGGCCCGAAGGCGTGCGCCCAGGCCCGGCACCGGGCCCGGAAGTCCTCCTCGTCGAGGAAGTAGGCGGGCGTCCCGAACTCCTCCGCGAGGGTGGTGACGGGGATGCCGCCCACCGTCACGACACCGTCGGGGTTCCGTCCCACGGTCCGGGCCCAGACCTTCTCGTCGAGCGCGTTGAGGTCGGCGGGCGGCGGGGAGTAGTGCCCCTCGGGCAGGACGTCGGCGTGGCGGGGCCCGGCGGGGTGGGCGGAACGGCTCATCGGTATCTCTCTTCGCAGATCACAGGCAGTCAGGTGCGTCTATGCCGAGCAGGGCCAGGCCACCGGCCAGCACCGTCCCGGCGGCTTCGGCAAGGGCCAGCCGGGCACGGTGGGCGGCCGAGGGTTTCTCGTCGCCCTTGGGCAGGACGCCGTACTGGAAATCGAGCAGCTCGCCGGCCAGCTCGACGAGGTGCCGGGTGAGCCGCTCGGGCGCGCGGTGGTGCGCGGCGGCCTCCAGGACGAGGTCGTGGTCGGCGAGGAGGCGCAGCAGGGCGGGCGCGTCGACGTCGCCCGGCTCGGGGTGGAAGCCCAGTTGACCGGCGTTCCGTACCAGGGCCCGGCTGCGCGCGTGGGCGTATCGCACGCGGAAGAACTCGCTGGCCTCCCCCTGCACGAGCAGGGTGTCGGAGAAGGCCGGGGTCTCCCGGGCGGGCACGGCGAGCATCGCCCAGTGGGCGGCGTCGCGGCCGTAACGGGCGACGACGTCGCCGTCCCGCTTGGCGAGGGGCGCGACGGGCAGGTCCCCGGGCCGGTCCTGCGGCAGGTCGCGCCCGGCGCCGCCCCGGGCGCACACGAGCCGCAGGACACTGCACCGCACGACGCACTCGCGCAGCCCCGTCCCGGTCTCGTCGGCGGGGGCGGGAACCGGGGCGGCGAACATGGCCCCGCCCCGTACGTCCCGGATCACGATGTCGCGGACGATGGCGTCCCGGACGACGGCGGGGGCGGAGGGCGGAGGCAGCACGAAGTTGAGGAACCCGGCTCCGGTGACCTCGACGCGCTCGATGCCGGGCTCCGCGCCGAGCCGTCGGGCCAGCACGCCCGCCACGTCCCGGGGCGGGCATCCGGCCGGCTTGGCCACCTGGAAGGCGACGGGGGTCGCGTAGTCCCCCACCCCACCGGGCCGGGTCCGTTCGACGACGACCCGCTCGGGCACACCCGCCTCGGCGGGCAGCTCCCCCTCCTCGACGGCGCAGCGCACGGCGCGTACGACGGTACGGGAGAGGTCGGCGGGGGTCACGGGACCAGCCTAGGCGAGAAGCCCACTCATCCCGCGAAGGGTTTCGCCATGTGAACAGCCGACCGCAGCTACCCTCTCCCCCGGCCCGCGGGGGCTCCCTTCCGCTCCCGCCGGTCCTTGCGCTCGACGAGCCGGCGGACGACCCGTACGAGCTCGGCGGGCTCGAAGGGCTTGGCGAGGAACGCATCCACCCCGGCCTCGATCCCGGCCTCCACCTCGTGCTGCGTAGAGGCGCTCACGATGGCGACGGGCACGTGCCGCGTCCGCGGATCGGCGCGCAGCTGCGCGGCCGTCCCGAACCCGTCCAGCCGGGGCATGACCACATCAAGGGTGATCACGTCGGGGCACACGCGGTGCACGACGTCCAGACACTCGGCACCATCGTTCGCGGTCACTACCTCGAAGCCCTCCAGCTCGAGATTGACCTTGATCAGCTGCCGGATGACCTTGTTGTCGTCGACAACAAGCACCCGGCCCGAGGCGCCTGGCACAACTCGAGAGTAGGTCCGCCTAAGCTTCCGCGTCCGGGTTTTTGCCACTTCCACCCCCTCCGGGCGACCCGCCTCCCCCTCCCCCGGAACTCGTTTCTGATCACCCCACGGAAGCTGGTAGTGTTCAACCCGTCGCCGCAACGCGGACGACGCGCCCCCGTAGCTCAGGGGATAGAGCAACGGCCTCCGGAGCCGTGTGCGCAGGTTCGAATCCTGCCGGGGGCACTTCGCAGGAAGTGCCCGAAGACCCCGCCATCAGCGGCAACGCTGAGGACGGGGTCTTTTTGCGCCTGCCGTCCTGCGGGCGCTTCCCGGGTCCGGGGCCCATGCGCTGCGCCCGGCGCGGGGTCGGCCGGGGCTTGCGTGGGCACGGGGCGGTGCGCGGGACCCCGGCGTGGCCACCGGGTCGGCGAGTGGTGGGTCCAACGGCCTTATCCCAGAAGACAATTCACGGAATTCATTTCGTCGAACCGGTTCCTTCATGCGTACATTCGAGTGGTCTTGCATCCCAATTGCCTGCCATACGGCGGCATCACCCGGGCGGGCTCGTAACGTCGGCGGAAATGATGGGGGTTCGGCCTTCGGCGCTGTCGGGGGCGGTGCCCGCATCTCCGTCCCTCCCGATTCCACGAGATGTGACAGAGTGAAACGAAGGCGATGGTGGGCCGGAATCGCCGGCGTGGCTGCGGTTTGTGCGGGGGTGGCCGTCTGGGCGGTCCAGTCCCATTCGACGGCGGCCCCGGAATCCAAGAGCCCGTCGGTGAACCTGAAGACCCAACAGGCAAATGCACTGCTACAGGGCGCCTTTATGCAGGAGAGCCAGGGCGACTCCGAAGGGGCGGCCCGTACCTTCCGGCGCGTGGTGGACCTGGATCCCCGCAACAAGCTCGGCTGGTACAACCTGGGGGTCATCGCGCAGCAGGACGGCAAGGCGGACGACGCCCTCGCGTCCTACGACAAGGCCCTGAAGATCGACCCGTCGTTCACGTCGGCCCTCTTCAACGAGGCGGTCCTGCTGAAGCCGACCGAGCCCGACCGGGCCGCCGGACTCCTCAGGCGCGCCATCGCCGCCGATCCGAAGGCGGCCACGGCCCATCTGCACCTCGGACTCATCCTGGCGGACCAGGGACGTTCCGACGAGGCCGGCGGGGCGTTCCGTCGCGCCGTCGCGGCCGATCCCTCGCTCCGCTCCCAAGTACCGGAGCAGTTCCGGGAATTCGCAAGCCCCTCACCGACATCGACCCCAGCAGGGAGCACCAGATGACGTCGACCGCGACCCCGAGGTTCTCCGTTTTCACCCCCAGCCACCGGCCTCGTTTCCTCGACGAGTGCCTGGCGACCCTGCAGGCGCAGACGTGTCCGGACTGGGAGTGGGTCGTCCTGCTCAACAACGGCGCCCGGTGGCGGCCGGAGCAGCCGGACGAGAGGGTCCGTGTGGAGATCGCGGACGATCTCCGGGGCGTCGGGGCCGCGAAGCGCAGGGCCTGTGAGCTGGCGCGCGGCGAGATCCTCGTGGAGCTCGACCACGACGACCTGCTGGCGAAGACGTGTCTGGCCGAGCTCGCCACGGCGTTCGACGAGAACCCCGAGGCCGTCTTCGTCTACAGCAACACCGCGCAGATCACCGAGGACGGGGGCCGGGACGACACGCGGTGGGACGAGGCGTGCGGCTGGAAGTACGAGGAGGTCGACGTCGACGGCCGCACGCTGCTCCAGGCCGTCTCCCTGGCGCCGACCCCGCACAACGTCGCTTACATCTGGTACGCCCCCAACCACGTACGGGCCTTCCGCAAGGACGCCTACGAGCAGGCCTGCGGGTACGACGCCGCCCGCACGGTCCTGGACGACCAGGACCTGATGTGCCGCCTCTTCCATGTGGGCGACTTCCACCACATCAACCGTTGCCTGTACCTCCAGCGGGTGCACCCCGCGAACACCCAGAGCGACCCGGAGATCAACGCGCACATCCAGCGCGAGACGGTCGCCCTGTACGACAAGTACATCGAGGCCAACGCCCTCGCCTGGACCCACCGGCGCGGACTGCTCGCACTGGACCTCGGCGCGGCCCACCGCAAGCCCCCCGGCTACCTCGGCGTCGACCAGCACCCGGGGAAGGGCGTCGACATCGTCGCGACGCTGCCCGGGAAGCTGGACCTGCCGGACGGTTCCGTCGGCCTGATGCGGGCGGTGGACTTCCTCGAGCACGTGCCCGCGAAGGTGCCGCTGATCAACGAGATGTACCGGCTGCTGGCGCCCGGCGGGATGCTCCTCACCATGACGCCCAGCTCGGACGGCCGCGGCGCCTACCAGGACCCGACGCACGTGGCGTACTACAACGAGAACTCGTTCTGGTACTACACGGACGAGCAGTACCGGGCCTTCGTGCCCAGCATCGAGGCCCGGTTCCAGTCGTCGCGGCTGGTCACGTACTTCCCGTCCGACTGGCACTCCAAGAACGACATCTCGTACGTGGTCGCCAACCTCATCGCGATGAAGGAAGGCGCCGCGCGGTGCGGCGGGCCGCTGCTGGTCTAGCCGTGCGCCAACGAAAATGACGGTGCCCCGGGGCCGAAGCCCCGGGGCACCGTCGTTCGGTCAGGGGCTTACGGGGTCGAGTCGACGCACACCACGTAGGCGGACACGTCCTGGTTGGCCGTGATTTCCGCCTGCCACCCGTTGGGCGGGGAGCCGACGGGGCGGCTGGTGCGGATGGTGCCCGTGTTGGTCGTGATTCCGCCGCCGGTGGCGAGGTCGCCCGGGTTGCACGTGGCGATCACGCTGCCGTCGTCGTCGCTGGCGGTGTTGACGTAGGTGACGACCACGCCCCCAGCGCCCTGGGCGCCCTGAGCTCCCTGGGCACCTTGAGCGCCCTGGGCGCCCTGGGCGCCCTGAGCACCCTGAGCACCCGAGCCCTGGGCACCCTGAGCGCCCTGGGCTCCCTGAGCGCCCTGAGCTCCCTGGGCGCCCTGCGGCCCCTGGGCACCCGGCCGGCCCGGGTGGCCCGGCCTGCCCTGCTTGCCCTGCGGGCCCTGCGGGCCACGCTTGTCGTGGTCGCCGCCCGCGACGACGCCGGCCGGGCCGGGCAGGGCCACAGAGCTGTCGGTGGTACCGGACCGGTGGATCGCGTCCGCGATGGCCGTCGTGGTCGGTACGACGTTGAGCGCCACGGCGAGCACACCGGCACCCACCATCGTGGCGGTCTTCAGGCGCGTAGTTCGGGTCGTTCGATGACTCAAGAGAATCTTCCTCACGGACTTGGAGGGTCACGCCGCAAGCGCGCATGGTCTTTGCGCGTCATTCGAATGCGCCGCGCCTCGCCTCTGGCTACGAACGAAGCCATTGTTGGCTCTGAGTCATCAATTCATCACACCATGACGCATGTCTCCGCGAGGATCACCCGGGCGGCCTCAATACGCGGCATTCATGAAGGCCGGCATCTCCGGGAACTCCGGGAACTCCGGCCGGAAAGCGCTGCTGTCCGTCCGACGCATTCCGATTTCGCATGCGGGCTACCGCTGATGAGTGGTGAACCACTGCTCGGCGAGTACGGACACCTCGTGGAGGGCTCCCGGCTCCTCGAAAAGATGGGTGGCGCCCTCGACGATTTCCAGGCGGTTCTCACAGCGCAGCCGGGCCTGCGCCTCGCGGTTGAGGTCGAGGACCAGGGAGTCCTCCGAGCCGACCACGAGCAGGGTCGGGGCGCGGACCGCTGCGAGGTGATGGCCCGCCAGGTCCGGGCGGCCGCCGCGGGAGACCACCGCGTAGACGGGTGAATCCGGGGCCGCCGCGGCGGCCAGGGCCGCTGCTGCGCCCGTGCTCGCGCCGAAGTAGGCGACCGGGACCGAGGTACGGGTTCCGAGCCAGGTGGTGGCCTCGGCGAGGCGGGCGGCCAGGGTCTCGATGTCGAAGACGTTGGCGCGGTTCCCCTCCTCGGCAGGGGTGAGCAGGTCGAACAGCAGGGTGCCCAGGCCGGCCCGGTTCAGGCTCGTCGCCACCTGCCGGTTGCGGGGGCTGTGGCGGCTGCTGCCCGAGCCGTGCGCGAAGACGACCACCGCCTTCGCCGCCGGAGGGAGGGTGAGGTCGCCCGGGAGGCTCAGCCCTGCCGCCGAGACCGCGACCTCCTCCGTCGTGGCGGGCGGTTGCCGGACGGCCTGGGCAAGGAGGGAGACGACCTCCTCGTCCGGGGTCTGGGAGAAGTCCCGGTACCACTGGCCGACCGCGGAGAAGCCCGGCGGCGTGGAGAGGCAGACCACCTCGTCGGCCACCGCGGCCACCCGGGCCAGCGCGTCCGGCGGGGCCACCGGGGCCGCCATGACGACCCGGGTCGCGCCCTGCGCCCGTACCACCTGGCAGGCCGCCGCAGCGGTGGCACCGGTCGCGATGCCGTCGTCCACGACGATCACCGTCCGGCCGTGGAGGTCCTGTTGCGGTCTCCCCGCACGGTAGCGGGCGGCCCGGCGGGTCAGTTCCGCCTGCTCCGCCTGCTCGACTGAGGCGATGTCCTGCGGGCTGATCCGGCCGCGGCGGACGATGTCGTCGCTGATCACGCGTACCCCGCCTTCGCCGATCGCGCCGAACGCCAGCTCGGGCTGGTACGGGACCCCGAGCTTGCGGACGACGATCACGTCGAGGGGGGCGCCGAGGGCGTGCGCCACGTGGAAGGCCACCGGGACCCCGCCCCGGGGCAGCCCCAGGACGACGGGCCCGTCCGCCGCGTACGTCAGCAGCGCCGTTCCGAGTCGTCGTCCTGCGTCGTCGCGGTCTGTGAAGAGCATTCCGGGTCATCCCCAACGTTCTCTGCCGTACTTCGAAACAACGCCTCCCGGCGCCCGCGTGCAAGTCGGCGACGGGTGGTCCGGTCCGGAGGCCCGGTCCGGTGGTCTGTACGAGGGAGGTGGGTCCGGGTCTGTGGGTTTTGGGGGATGGGTAGGGGTGGGGTGCGTGCATAGGTTGGCTGCGAGGCCGCGTTGCGCCGCTGACCTGGCGCTTTGGGGCGGGCTGTGACGACGAGGATGGGGCGGCGCGATGCGTGAGCTGGTGGAGACGGCGCGGCAGTGGGTGGCCGAGGGGCGGGCCGGGTTCCTGGCCCGGCCGGTGGCCGAGCAGGGGTTCGGGCCGCGGGATCCCGCCGGTGCCCTGCTCGTCGATGCGCGGGGGGAGTGCGTCGGGGCCCTGTACCGCGGGGTCTTCGACGCCGAGCTGGTGGCGGAGGCGGGAGCCATGGCCGCCGGGACCACCGCCCGGGTGTGCGACGTCTCAGTGGGGGCGGCCGAGGCGGTCGACGCGAAGCTGACCTGCGGCGGGCGGGCCGAGATCCTGCTGCAGCCGCTGACGGCCGTACCCGCCGAGTGGTGGGACCTGCTCGGGGAGGGCGTCGGGGTGGCGCTCGTGACCCGACTCGACGAGCAGGCGCAGCACGCCGTGAGCGAGGTCGTACGGGCCGTCGACGTGCCCTCCAACGACGCCGAGCGGCGGGCCGGCGAGCTGCTGGCCACGCGCCGGCCGGGGCGGGACGCGCTGTACGGGGAGCACGGGCTGGTGTTCGTGGAGGCGTACCCCTCCGCGCCGTACGTCGTCATCGGCGGGGGCGGCGAGCTCGCCGAGATCATCGAGGCGCAGGCCCTGCTGCTCGGATGGGGCGCCGGACTCGTCGGCACCGTCGCCGAGGCCGAGAAACTGCTGACCGCGCGCCGGGACGCCGCCTGCCTGGTGATGCTGAGCCACGACCCGGAGTTCGACGTGCCGACCGTACGCAGCGCGCTCGCGCTCGGGATCCCGTACGTCGGCACCCTCGGGTCCCGCAAGACCACCGCACGGCGGCGCGAGGGGCTGATCGCCTCCGGGGTGTCCGAAGGGGAACTGGCGCGGGTGCACGGGCCGATCGGGCTGGACCTGGGGGCCCGGACACCCGCGGAGACGGCGCTGGCCATCTGTGCGGAGATCCTGGCCGTGCTCGGGGGCCACGAGGCCCGCGCGCTGCGGGATTCCGACGGGCCGCTGCGCTAGACGGTGTCGGTCCCGCCCCGGGCACGGCCTGGTCTCAGGCGCCGAGGGCGCGCTTGAGCTGCGTCTTGTTCATGTCGGAGCGGCCGCGGATGTTGCGGCGCCTGGCCTCCGCGTAGAGCTGTTCGTACGTCGGCCCCTGCGCGCCCGAGTGGGAGTGCAGGCCGCCGCGCCGGCTGGAGGACATGTCCTCCAGCGACAGCCTGCTCGCGGTCTCGGACTCGCCGGCCCGGGCCCGTTCCTTGTTGACGGTCCGGGCGGCGATCTCCTCGGCCCGCTTCTCGGGCACGCCGCGCTCCTCGGCGCTCTCCTTGATGTGCTCGTACTGGCGTTCTCGTTTGGGTGAAGATCCGCGGGGCATTTTCGTGCTCCTTCCGGGCCTCTCGGGGCGGTCGCCACTGCGCCTGCCCTTGATTCCGCACGGTAGTCGCCCGGTACGCAAATCGGAGGATCTTCCCGGCTTTCGGGTGAAACCAGAACCAGTGCGGGAAACTAGTACGTATGGACATGACCTTGAGTCTGGACCAGACGCTGACCCACATCGCGTGGTTCCTGGTCGTCGGGATCGCCGTGGTCGGCTTCCTGCTCGGCGCGTTCAAGCTGGGCCAGCGGGTCCGGGCCAAAGAGCCCCCGCCGCCGACCGCCGAGAGCCAGCCCCACCTGCCGGACGGCGGCGCGGTCCACGAGGTCCGCGAGGAGCGCGACAGCGTGGAGATCCCCGAGGGCGGCCTGCGCCCGCACGAGATGCAGGGCTACGGCAACTTCGGCTCCACCACCTCCAGCCATCCCGAAGACGTCAGGGCCGAGCGGGAGTCCGGGTACCGGAACCCGCCGCAGTACCCGGGGCCGCAGCAGCCCCCGCACGGCGAGCCTCCGGTGTACAAGCCGAGCGGGAACGCCTGACCCGGCCCGAGGCGTCATGGCACCTCTGACCTGCGCCACCCCACGGCGCAGGTCAGAGGCATGAGAGAGGCCGGTCAGAGGTGTGGGAGCGGGGTCAGGGCTCCGTCCGCAGCCTGAGCACCTCCGGCGGCGGGTGCCGGGCGGTCGAAGGGTGCCGGACCTCCGCCGTCAGCGGCGGGTCGAGCGGGCGGAAGGGGATCTCGCCGAGTCCGATCGCGGTCACCGTGCCCCCGCCCGCCGCGGCTGCGGCCCGCGCCGCCGCGCCCGCCGGGGCTTCGCGTGAGGCCAGCGCCGCCGCCACGTCCGCGCGCAGCGCGGCCGTCAGCGGGCTCGACACCAGCGGGGTCTCGTCCCCGACCGGCAGCACCAGGACCAGCGCGAGGGGGCGGCGCGGCGTGCCGGTGTAGCCGACCACCGCCGCGTCCCGCACCTCCGTGTGCCGCAGCTTCTGCCAGCCGCGCCGGCCCGCCGGGTACGTCTGGTCCAGCCGTTTGACGACCAGGCCCTCGATCCCGCTGGCGGGCAGGGTCTCGTACCAGGTGGCGGCCAGTTCCGGGTCGGTCGTCATCGGGACCGGCTGCAGCGGCGGGCCCAGCGGGAGCAGCAGGTCGACCAGGAGCGCGCGGCGCCGCTCGTAGGTACGCCCGCGCAGGTCCAGCCCGGCCAGTTCCAGCACGTCGAACGCCGCGTACGAGGCTGGCAGGCTCTGGGCGAGCACGGCGGCCCGCGCGGCCGTGGCCGCGGCCCGCCGCTGGACGAGGGCGAAGTCCGTACGGCCCGCGTGCCAGACCACCACCTCCCCGTCGAGGACGGTCCCGGCGGGCAACTGCAGGGCGGCGGAGGCCAGATCGGGGAAGGCCGCGGTCACGATGCGGCCGGATCGCGCCTGCAGCACGACGTCCTCGGCGGTGCGCACCACCACGAGGCGGTGGCCGTCGAACTTGGGCTCGTACGCCAGGCCCGCGCCGCGCGGCAGGGTGCGGACGGTGGCGGCGAGGGCGACGCGGATCACGGCCCGGCCTTCTTCGGCAGCCGGTGGGCCCGGTCGGGGTCGGTCAAGGGCCCGAACAGGTCTCCGTCGCGCTCCAGCCGCGGCGGGATGTCATCGGCGAGGAACACCAGGTCGGAGGGGGTGCGGCAGGCCGCGACCTCCTCCCAGGACACGGGTGCGGAGACGGTCTGCCGGGCCCGCGCCCGCAGCGTGTACGGGGCGGCGGTGGTCTTGGCAGCGGCGTTCTGGCTGTGGTCGACGAAGACCTTGCCCGGGCGCAGGGCCTTGGCCATGCGGTGCAGGACGAGGTCGGGGAGCTCGCGTTCGGCTTCCTGCGCGAGGGCCTTCGCGTACGCCGACACGCGGTCGGACGGGGTCGGCTCGAGGGGGACGGCCAGGTGCATGCCCTTGGAGCCGGAGGTCTTGGCGTACGCGTACAGGCCGTTGGCGGCGAGGCGCTCGCGCAGCCACAGGGCGACGGCACAGCACTCGACGACGGTCGCGGGCGCGCCAGGGTCGAGGTCGATGATCAGCCGGTCGGCGACGGCCGGGCTGCCCGCCGGCCACTGGGGGGTGTGGAACTCGACGACGAGGTTGGCGGCCCACATGAGGGAGGGCAGGTCGGCGATGACCACCTGTTCGGCGGAGAGGTCCTCGGAGCGGGGCACCGGGGTGGTTTTCACCCAGGCGGGTGTGCCGGGCGGCGGGTTCTTCGTGAAGAAGAGCTGGCCGTCCGGGCCGTCGGGATAGCGCAGGAACGACACCGGCCGGTTGTGGATGTGGGCCAGCAGCGAACCCGCGACGGTGGCGTAGTAGTGCAGCACCTCGCCCTTGGTGAATCCGGTCTCGGGGTACAGGACCTTGTCGAGGTTGGAGAGCGGGATGCGACGCCCCTCCACCATGGTGATCGGCGTCATACGATGAGATTGCCATGAAACGGGAGGAACCGTGCGATCCATCTGGAACGGGGCGATCTCCTTCGGCTTGGTCAGCATTCCGATCAAGCTGGTGAACGCCACCGAGAGCCACTCGATCTCCTTTCGCCAGATCCACCTGAGCGACGGCGGACGGATCCGCTACCGCAAGGTGTGCGAGCTGGACGGGGAGGAGGTGGCGACTGCCGAGATCGGCAAGGGGTACGAGGAGGCGGACGGGTCGATCATCCCGATCACGGACGAGGACCTGGCGCAGCTGCCGATCGCGACGGCGAAGACGATCGAGATCGTGTCGTTCGTGCCGGCGGACGAGATCGATCCGCTGCAGATGGACGCGGCGTACTACCTCGCGGCGAACGGGCCGACGGCGGCGAAGCCGTACACGCTGCTGCGGGAGGCGCTGAAGCGGAGCCGGCGGGTCGCGGTCGCCAAGTACGCGCTGCGGGGGCGTGAGCGGCTGGGCATGCTGCGGGTCGTCGACGACGTGATCGCGATGCACGGGCTGCTCTGGCCGGACGAGATCCGGGCGCCGGAGGGGGTGGCCCCGGAGGGGAAGGTGTCGGTTCGGGAGGCCGAACTGGACTTGGCGGACGCGCTGATGGCGACGTTGGGGGAGGTGGAGATGTCCTCGCTGACGGACGAGTACCGGGAGGCCGTGGAGGCGATGATCTCGGCGAAGTCGGAGGGGGCGTTCGAGCCTCCGGCGGAGGCGGAGGTGGAGCCGGCGGGCGGGAAGGTCATCGACCTGATGGCGGCGCTGGAGAAGAGCGTGCGGGCGGCGAAGGAGTCCCGGGGGGAGGCGGGGGCGGCCGGGGCCGCCGAGGTTACGCCGATGCGGCGGAGCGGTGGGAGCGGGAGGAAGGCGGCTGCGGCCGCACCGAAGGCGGTGGGCGGGAAGAAGTCGACCGCGTCGACGGCTGCGGCGAAGAAGACGGCTTCGGGTACGAAGAAGACCACGTCGCGCAAGTCGGCCGCGACGAAGTCCACTTCGAAGACGGCTTCGGCGAAGAAGGCTGCCGGGGGCGGGACTTCGGCGAAGAAGTCGACCGCGGCCGGGGCCGGGGCGTCGGCGAAGAAGGCGGCTCCGCGGAAGCGGACGTCGGCCTGAGGGGCCCTGCGGGGTGGAGCGGAGCCTGCGGCGCCACTCCCCGCCCCGCCCTTCCCCCGTTCCCCGGGGCTCCGCCCCGGACCCCGGTCCTCGAACGCCGGACGGGCTGGAGGGACCGCGCGTGCTGCGCGCCGCTCCGGGGAACCCCGGACCCGCCCTCAGGCGCCGGACGGGCTGGAAGGGCGGGCGGGCCGGGAGGAGCCCCGCTACGCGCCGTTCTTGTCCCGCCGGCCCGCTGGTGCAGTGCGTCGGCTGCTTCGGTGTGGGCCGTGGAGGTGTGGGCCGTGGAGGTGTGGGGGAAGCCAGGTTCGGGTGGTGCGGGCCTGGGTGAAGAGGGCTTCGATGTCCGGGGGTTTGAGGGTGGTCGGGGCCGCAGCGAGGTGCGCCGCCGCCGTCGCCGGTTCGAGGATGCGGATGTCGCGGACCGTCGGGGCCACCTCGATGCGGGAGGCGTCGACCAGCGCCAGCGCCGGGAGCACCGGGGCCGCCAGGGCCCGGGTGGCCGCGGCGGCGCCACGGCGGATCCAGCGCGGGTCCGGGCGCGGCTCGGCGCGGCCCACCGTCAGCAGCAGGTCACCGACGGCCGCGCGCTGCCGGCGGCCCGGGAGCGTCCGGATGCAGAAGATCCCCGCCGGGCCTATGAGCAGGTGGTCGATGCGGCCCAGCCCCGGGAGCGGCACGGAGTGCAGGACCCGCCAGTCGTCCGGCTCGAGGGAGTCGAGGAGGTCGCCCATGCGCTGCTGGGCCGTCAGGTCCTGGCGGAGCCGGTGCCGGGCCCGGCTGCCCGCCGAGCCGTGTTCCAGTTCGCCCAGCAGGGCTTCGCCCGGCCGGTTCGGGGCCAGGTCCTCGTCCGGCAGGAGGGCGAGTCTGCGCAGGTCCGCGGGTGTGGGCACCGGCGGCGGCCCGACCGTGTACGGTCCGGCCAGGTACGGGCGCAACGCCGCCAGGACCGCCTCGCGGTGCTGGTCGGCGAGCACGCTGATCCGGTTGGTCTGCCGGTCGTACCAGGCCACCGCCTGGCCGTCGGGCATGCTGACGTAGAGCCGGCCGCGGCCGGGGCGGCCGCTCGGCAGCACCTTGAGTCCCCGCATGGACCTCACCCCCCGCCGTACATGGGAGCAGCCCGGGCGCCCGGCGGCAATCCCCCGGTGGAGTTCTCGGTCAGGTAACAGGTTCTACGGGATTCCGCCGGGTACCTGTTACACGCCCATCGCCGGACTGACACAGCGGGCTCCTAGGTTTGTCGCATCTGGACCGGACCTAAGGATTTCCCGTGAGCACCGTCAACCGCCGCACTCTCGTACGAGCCGCCGCAGTGACCGTCTGCGCCGGAACCCTCCTCGGGCTGCCCGCCGCGGCCGCCCTCGCCGAAGGGGTGCCCGCCGCTTCGGCCGCGCACTCCGCCGGTGCGCCCCGGACCCTGGTCAAGAGCCTCGCCCTCGCGGACGGCGTGTCCAAGGCGAACGTCTACCGCACCGCCAAGGGCGGCTTCCAGGCTGACATCCTGGCCGCCGACGGCGCCAGGGCGGCCACCCTGACCAGCGGCGACGGCGCCGCCGGCTTCGGCGGCTCCGGCCCGCTGCACGTGGCGCTCCGGCCCGACGGCCGGCTGTCCTCCTGGGTCGGCGACACGGCCGAGACCGGCGCCGGCAGCGGTACGCCCGTCGCCGACGGCCACAAGACCGGCACCCGGGACGGGCGGGTCGTCCAGGCCTCGGCCTCGCATGCCCGCTCGGTCGCCTCCGGGACCCTGGACACGCTGGCCGACGGGCCGGGTGACGGTGTGCTGCTGCTCGCCGCGGGCGGCGGTATCGCGGCCGTGGGCGCCGCCGGGCTCGGCTTCGCCATGCTGCGCCGCGGGCGCACCGAGGGCTGATCCGCCGACGCCCCGAAGATCCCCTCGGAAAACGGGCAAACATCCGCATAAGGTTGCACGGCGCCCCTGGGCGTCGTGCCTGTGGACCCGTTGCAGAGGAGGCCCGGTCGGCTTGCGTGCGTTTTCCTTCCCGGCCGCCGTCTGCGCTTCCTTCCCGGCCGCCGTCCCCGCCGCCCTGATCGCCCTGGCGCTGCTGCCCCTGCTCGCGGGCTGCGGCGACGCCGGCGGGCCGGTGGGTGCCGGTGCGACCCCGACCGCGAGCGGGCCCGTACAGCTCTGGCCGGACCGCAAGGGGGCCTCCGTACCGCCCGCCGATCCGGAAGGCGCGCCGCCGGTGTACGTGCAGGGGCTGGCGCCCGTGCGGGACCAGAACGTGCACGAGGTCGATCCGGTGGCCCTCGTCCAGGCGGAGCTGCGCGCCGGCCCGGACACCGGCGTCGGCCCCGCCGGGATGCCCCCGCAGACCGTCGCCGCGATCGAGGCGTGCGGGCAGGAGGGGCAGCCGCCGGGGAAGTGCCCGGTGCTGACGCCGTACTACCGGGACCTGACGGGCAACGGCCGGGACGAGCTCGTCGTCGGCATCGAGTTGCCGGACCGGATGATGTCCGTACGGGCGTACACGGCGGACCCCGACGGGCGCCTCAACCGGATCATGGCGACGACCCAGACCGTGGTCGGTGTCGAGCTGGCCGGGCAGGACGTGATCCTGCGGGTGCCGAGCGGCAATCCGGGCTACGAGCTGATCACCGCGTGGTCCTGGGACGGGAAGCAGCACACGATGCTGCCGACGCGCGAGCAGATCGTACGGCTGCCCGGGACCGTCCCCTCCGCCTCCCCGTCCCCGCCGAAGCCGCTGCAGCCGTCCCTGGAGGGGACGCCGTGATGCGGCGGCTCCCCGCCTGGACGGCCACGCTGACGTGGAAGGCGGGGTGCTTCATCGTCGTGATGTGCTGCTCCCTCGCGGCCGTGCTGGGTGCGCTGGTGCACGTGGAGGTGACCCGGCAGACGGTCGCGACGGCGCGCGGGAAGGCCCTCGACAAACTGGCCGGCGTCGCACGGGAGTACGAGGCCGGCGAGGCCCTCCCGCCCGACTCGGGACTCGACCCGGCGGGGCTGCCGCCGGCCCTGCGGGCGCTCGCGGTGTCCGGGCAGCGCGCGACGATGGTGGCCGAGTACGAGGGCCGCCCGACGATGTGGGCGGCTGCCCCGGCGGACGGGCGGGCCCTGGCCACGGCGGTCGACTACGCGCAGAGCGCGCGGACGATCCAGGGCCTGGACAACGCGATCATCGGGTCGTCCGTGCTGGCGATCGGAGGGACGCTGCTGGTGGGCGCCTTCGCGGTGACCCGGGTGACGCGGCGGCTGCACCAGACGGCGACCGTGGCCCGGCGGATCACGCAGGGCGATCTGGACGCGCGCGTGGACGATCCGCGGACCAAGGACCCCTCCCGGCACCAGGACGAGGTGGCGACCGTGGCCGGCGCGCTCGACACGATGGCCGGGACGCTGCAGGCGAAGCTGCTGAGCGAGCAGCGGTTCACCGCGGACGTCGCGCACGAGCTGCGCACGCCGCTGACCGGGTTGCAGGCGGCGTCGGAGCTGCTCCCGGAGGGGCGGGCGACGCAGCTGGTGCAGGAGCGGGTACGGACGATGCGGGGGCTGACGGAGGACCTGCTGGAGATCTCGCGGCTGGACTCGGGGCACGAGGTGGTGGAGACGGATCTGCACCAGCTGGGGCGCCTCGCGCGGCGGGTGGTGCGGGCGTCCGGGACGCAGACGGAGGTCGTGGTCGTCCGGGACGCGCACGTGGAGACGGACCGGCGCAGGCTCGAACGGGTGCTGGGCAACCTGGTGGCCAATGCGCACAAGCACGGCCGGCCGCCGGTGGTGATGACCGTCGACGGGCCGGTGGTGACCGTGCGGGACCACGGGGACGGGTTCCCGGAGTACCTGATGGCGCACGGCCCGCAGCGGTTCCGGACGGGGGGCGCGGGGACGGGCAAGGGGCACGGGCTGGGGCTGACCATCGCGGTGGGGCAGGCGGAGGTCATCGGTGCGCGGCTGGTGTTCCGGGCCGCGGAGGGCGGCGGGGCGCTGGCCGTCCTGACCCTTCCGGAGTACCCGGACCCGGCCTCGCCCCCGGGGGCTTAGGGGGTGTCGTCGAAGTCCCGTCAGGCCGGCGGCGGGGTCGGCTTGGTCCAGGGCCAGCGGAGCTTGGGCTTCCGGCCGGACGGGGCGTACGTGTACTTCCAGCCCTTCTGGAGGTGCAGCCGCTTCGAATAGCCCGACGGGACCCGCTCGTACAGCAGGACCGTCGCAGGGCCGCCGTCGGCCGACGGGACCGGGATCTCGTACCACTTCGGCGGGTGGCCGGTCGGGCCGACGAGGATCGGGAGGACACGGCCGTCCATCGGGCCGCCCTCGAAGGGGGTCGGTTCGCTTCTCACCCCACCAGTGTCACAGCAGGTGTGCGGCCTCGGAGACCACGGGGATCACGCGTCGGGCCAGGACCCCGACCGGGCCGTCCGCCGATTCGAGGGCGAGCGCGGCCCGAGCCGCGGCCGCCGTCTCCGGGTCGGTGGCGGCCGTCGCCGTCAGGAGGGCTATGAACTGGTCGACGAGCCAGTCGCGCAGGACCGAGACGCCCGGCTGCTTGCCCTCGTCGATCCAGATGAGGGAGGCCGCCTCGACGGCCGTGATCCAGGTGCGGACCATCATCCGCAGCCGTGGGCCGGGGGCCGGGACGGCCAGGTGGTAGAGGATCTGCTGCGCCGCCGCCCGGCGGATGCCGTCCACCGTCGCCGTCGTACGGGAGGTCTCGACGACGCTGCCGCCCTGGAGGAGCGCCGAGAAGCCCGCGTCGTGCTCGTCCACGAAGGCCAGGTAGCGGTCCAGCGCCCGGGAGAGGCGCTGGGTCAGGGGGCCGGCCTGCGGTTCGGCGAAGCACTGCTCGAGGAGGTCCGCCGCCGAGCGCAGGGCGGCCTCGTACAGCTGCTGCTTGCCGCCGGGGAAGTAGCGGTAGACCAGGGGCCGCGAGACGCCCGCCGCCTCGGCGACGTCGTCGAGCGAGACCTCCTCCGGGGCCCGGTGCGCGAACAGCGACAAGGCGGCGTCGAGGAGCTGGGCCCGCCGCTCCTCGACGCTCAGCCTGCGGTACGCGCGTACGGTCGTCATGCCCGCAGGGTAGCCCCGGAAGAGCCGGTTCAGGCGAGGAGTCCGGAGCTCTTCCAGAGCCTGCGGCCGACCCCGCGCAGCACGCCGATGTCGTCGAGGAAGTCCGTGAGCCGCTTGGCGCCCGTCTGCATGACCTCGCGGCGGTGGCCGCTCGCCCGGACCTGGGCCACGGCTTCGCGCCGGTCGAGGCCGACGTTCTCGTAGACCTGGGGGTTGACGAAGGCCAGGGAGAAGACGCGGGCGGCCTCGCCGCAGCTGATGCGCGTGAGTTCCTGTTCCCAGCGCGGGGCGGTCAGCATCTGGCGGCGCAGTTCCTCGCGGGCGTAGCGGACGTGCCGGGCCTCCTCGATGACGTGGATGCGGGTGACGCCGCGTACGAGGGGCTGGATGCGCTCGTCGGGGAAGGTGAGGCGTTGCATCCAGTCGAGGATCTCCTCGCCGAGCAGGGTGCAGGCGAAGGAACCCGGGGTCGTGGAGACCGTCTTGAGGATGCGGGCGAGGTTGTGGTTGAGGCGGGAGACCGGGTAGGCGGGGGCGCCGGCCTTCTGGATCATGCGGGCGAACATCATCGAGTGGCGGCACTCGTCGGCTATTTCGGTGAGCGCGTAACGGACGTGGTTGCTGGTCAGGGACTTGTCGTAGATGTGCCGGACCATCAGCTGCATCAGGATGATCTCGAACCAGATGCCGAGCGAGCCGAGCGCCGCCGCCTCGTGGCGGGAGAGGTCGATGCGCTGCTCCTCGCCCATCTTCTTCCACAGCGGGGTGTCGTAGAGGGAGAGCAGCTCGGGCGGCCAGTAGTACTTGCCGTCGATGGGCGGGGCGTCCCAGTCGAGTTCCTTGTCGGGGTCGAACGAGTGCTTGGCCGAGGATTCGAGCAGTCGTGCGGCGATCTCTTCGCGGTCCTTGAGGAGGCCGAGCGCGTCCTGCAGCGCGCCTCGATCGGTCACGGTCGTCATGGCTTCGGATACCTCGCTCATCGGGTTACCGGCGGTCATCACTTATGAGACTGCTTGTCAGCAAGACCGTCAATCCCCTGCGCACGACTTGTTGACCCCGCGTCTACCAACGTGTGACGCTGCCAACCATCCAGTCCTGTACGGAAGTACACGAGCCGAGGGGGCGTCAGTGTCGACGCACGAGCTCTACACCAAGGACCCGGGCGCGGACGTCTGGCAGGTTCCGGCCTCCGGCGCGGCCCGCTTCAGCTGGGAGGCCATGTTCGTCGGCCAGGAGAACGGCTCGGGGCGCGAACGGCTCCTCGCGCTCTACCAGAAGGGCAAGGACAAGCAGTGGGACGGTGCCAAGCGCATCGACTGGGAGCTGGAGGTGGACCCGTACAACCCCCTCGGCACCCCGGACGAGGCGCTGACCCTCTACGGCACCCGGCACTGGTCGAGACTCACCGAGAAGGACAAGGGCGAGCTGCGCCGGCACTACACCGCCTGGAACTTCAGCCAGTTCCTGCACGGCGAGCAGGGCGCGATGGTGTGCGCGGCACGGATCGTGGAGTCGGTGCCGGACCTGGACGCGAAGTTCTACTCCGCGACCCAGACGATGGACGAGGCCCGGCACGCCGAGATCTTCGGCCGCTTCCTGCACGAGAAGGTCGGGATGCTCTACCCGATCAACGACAACCTGCGGGCCCTGCTCGGCGACACGCTGCGCGACTCCCGCTGGGACATGCCGTACCTGGGCATGCAGGTGCTCATCGAGGGGCTGGCGCTGGCCGCGTTCGGGATGATCCGCGATACGACCGACCAGCCGCTGCCGAAGCAGATCCTGGCGTACGTGATGCAGGACGAGGCCCGGCACGTGGCGTTCGGGCGGATGGCGCTGCGCGACTACTACAAGCAGTTGACGGACGCCGAGCTGCGTGAGCGCGAGGAGTTCGTGATCGAGGGCTGCTACCTGATGCGGGACCGGCTGCGCGGGGTGGAGGTGCTGGAGAACTTCGGCATCCCGCGCAAGGAGGCCGAGGAGTTCAGCGAGCAGTCGGAGTTCCTGCACCTGTTCCGGAAGCTGCTGTTCAGCCGGATCGTGCCGTGCGTGAAGGACATCGGGCTGTGGGGCGAACGGCTGCAGAAGGCGTACCTCGACATGGGCGTCTTCGAGATGGGCGACTCCAACCTGGACCTGCTGATGAGCCAGGACGAGGAGATCGCGGAGGAGCTGGACCGCGAACGGTTCGCCGCGGAGGAGGCGGACCGGGTGGCGGAGGTCGAGGCGGCCATCGCGGAGGGCGCCGATGCCGAGACCGCCGCCGGGAACGAAACCCGGTAGGGCGGGCGCTGCGCCGACGGCTCCGGCGGGAACGACGTGCGCAGCCGCGCCGGCTCCCCCGCAGGGCGTTTCACCGGGTGGACGGGGGCGGCGGCCCGTACAGCGCGGCCTCCATCACCGCGCGGGCGATGGGCGCCGCCGCGCCGTTGCCGCTGATGTCCCCGCGGCGCGCCTCCGCGTCCTCGACCACCACGGCGACCGCGACCCCCGGCAGCGGCGCGTCCTCGGCCTTGGCCCAGCCGATGAACCAGGCGTACGGGGTCCCCGCGTTGCCGACGCCGTGCTGGGCGGTGCCGGTCTTGCCGCCGACCACCGCGCCCGGCACCGCGGCGCCCGGCCCCGTGCCGTTCTCCACCACCTGCACCATCAACTCCTGCAGGCGCAGCGCCGTCGCCGGGTTCATCGCCCGGCCCAGGCTTCGCTGCTGCCCGCTGCGGACCCGGTCCCCGTCGTCCTGGGTGGTCCGGTCCACCAGGTAGGGGGACTTGAGCTCGCCGCCGTTGGCGACCGCCGCCGCCACCATCGCCATCTGCAGCGGCGTCGCCGTCGTGTTGAACTGCCCGATGGAGGACAGCGCCAGCTGGTCCGGGCTCATGTCGGTGTCGAAGTTCGACCGCGACACCCAGGCCGGCACCCGCAGCCCGTCGTCGTCGAAGCCGAACCGGCGGGCCGCGTCCACCATCCCGCGCAGCCCGACCTGGACCCCGATCTTCGCCATCACCGTGTTGCAGGACCACTGCACCGCCTCCGCCATCGAGGCGTCCTGGCAGCCGGTGGCCACGTTCGGCAGGAGGGTGCTGGTGCCGGGCAGCGGGTAGGGGTCGGGGGTCTGCGTGGGTGCGTCCACGTCGGTGACCACGCCCGCGTCCAGGGCCGCCGCCGCCGTCACGATCTTGAAGGTGGAGCCCGGCGGGTACGTCTCGCGCAGCGCCCGGTTCAGCATCGGCCGCGCGGGGTCCGCGTTCAGCCGCTCCCAGGCCGCCTTGACGCCCGCGCCCGTGCCGGAGAGCACCGCCGGATCGTACGAGGGGCTGCTGACCAGCGCGAGGATCCTCCCGGTGGCGGGGTCGAGCGCGGCCACCGCGCCGCGCCGGCCCGCCAGCCCGGTGTACGCGGCCCGCTGCAGGCCGGCCCGGACGGTGGTCTCCGCGTTCCCGCCGGCCGGGCGGCCGCGGGCGAGGTCGTACCAGAGCGGGAAGGCCGAGAGCCCCGGGTCGGTGCCCGAGAGGATCGCGTCCTCGGCGCGCTCGAGGAGGCTGGTCCCGTACGTCTGCGAGGAGAACCCGGTGACCGGCGCGTACAGCGGGCCGTCCGCGTACGTCCGCTCGTAGCGCAGCAGCTGGCCGCTGTCCCGGGAGCCGGTGACGGGCCGCCCGTCGACCAGGATGTCCCCGCGGGGCTGGGCGTAGCGCTCGATGGCGGGGCGCTTGTTGGCCGGGTTCGCCCCGTACGCGGCGGCCTCCCAAACCTGCACCCGGGCCACGTTGACGAGCAGGGCGACGAGCAGCAGCGCGCAGAAGTACGCGCACCAGCGGATGTACCTGATCACTCGGCGGCCCCTCGGGCCTCGGCGACTTCGGCGGCCCCGGCTCCGGCCGGGCGGGGCCGGCGGGCGCTGTCACCGAGGCGGACGAGCAGCGCGACGATGATCCAGTTGGTGACGACGGAGGAGCCGCCCTGGGCGAGGAAGGGCATGGCCATGCCGGTGAGCGGGATCAGCCCGGTGACTCCCCCGGCGATGACGAAGACCTGGAGCGCGACGATCGAGGCGAGCCCGGTGGCGAGGAGGCGCCCGAAGGGGTCGCGCAGGGCGAGCCCGGCGCGGAATCCGCGGTCCACGAGGAGACCGTAGAGGAGCAGGATCGCGGTGAGGCCGACGAGGCCGAGCTCCTCGCCGGCGGTGGCGAGGATGAAGTCGGACTTGGCGGCGAAGCCGATGAGGAAGGACTGGCCGTGGCCGAGCCCGGAGCCGAGGAGTCCGCCGGCCCCGAAGGCGAAGAGGGACTGGGCGAGCTGGCCGGGCCCCTCGCCGCGCTCGACGGAGGCGAAAGGATTCAGCCAGTCCTCGACGCGGCTGTGCACGTGCGGCTCCAAGGTGCCGACGGCGTACGCCCCCAGGGCGGCCAGCAGCAGCCCGATCGCGATCCAGCCGATCCGGCCGGTGGCGGTGAACAGCATGACGACGAAGAGGCCGAAGAAGAGCAGCGAGGTCCCGAGGTCGCGTTCGAGGACGAGCACGCCGACGCTGAGCAGCCAGATCGCGAGGATCGGGCCGAGGACCCGGCCGGGCAGGAGGCGCAGCTTCCAGAAGAGCCGGCGGCCGGTGAGGGCGAGCGCGGTGCGGTTCGCGGCGAGGTAGGCGGCGAAGAAGACGGCGAGCAGGATCTTGGCGAACTCGCCGGGCTGGAAGGAGAGTCCGGCGAACCGGATCCAGATGTGGGCGCCGTTGACGGCCGGGAAGAACACGGGGACGAGCATCAGCGCGAGGGCGGCGGCCACGGAGAGGTAGGCGTACTTCTGGAGCACGCGGTGGTCGCGCAGCAGGACGACGACGAGGACGAAGAGGGCCACGCCCAGCGCGGACCAGCGCAGTTGGTCCCCGGCGGTGAGGTGGGCGGGGGTGGTGACGTCGAGGCGCTGGATGAGGACGAGCCCGAGGCCGTTGAGCAGGACGGCGATGGGGAGGACGAGCGGGTCGGCGTACGGGGCCCGGAAGCGGACGGCGAGGTGCGCGATCAGGGCGGCGGCGGCGAGGCCGGCGGCGTACTGGCCGGCCGGCAGGGGGGTGCGGCCGGTGGTGGCGAGGCCGACGTAGTGGTGGCCGAGGACGGAGATGAGGACGGCGCCGGCGAGGAGCGTCAGCTCGACGCCCCTGCGTTTGGACGCGGAGCCGTCGGGGGGCGGGGGCGGGGCGGGCTCCGCCACCTCTGCCGTCAGAGCGGTCATATGGGAAACGTAGCAAGTGGACGGATGGTATGTCCCCTTATGTCATAGAGTGCCGAAGAGTCGTCAGAAGAGTCGTCGGAGAGCCGTCAAAGAGCCGCCAGAAACGGTCACGAGGGCACGAATGGGAGCCGCGGCACATGGGACCTGTGGAATTCATCGTCCTCGCCTTCCCGGAGGAGCAGCTGCGCGTTCCGGCGGTCGAGGCCGTGATGGGGCTGCGCAAGGCGGGGGTGGTCCGGCTCATCGACGGGCTCGTGGTGTCGAAGACGGCGGCGGGTGAGGTGCTGGCGGCGGAGTTCGACGAGTTCATGGAGCTCCAGGGGCTGCTGAGGCACCGTGAGGCCGCGCAGCTGATCGGGGCGGAGGACGTCGAGGAGGCGGCGGAGCTGCTGGAGCGGGGCAGCTGCGCGCTGCTGCTGGTGGTGGAGCACGTGTGGGCCGAGGACGCGGCGATCGCCGTACGGGCGGCGGGCGGGCGGATCGTCGGCTCGGTCCGGATCCCGCCGGAGCGGACGGGGGCGGCCTGATGTTCATCCGCCCGGTCGGGGTGAGAATCGAACCGGCCCGCCGCCCCTCGGGCCACCCGCTGCTCCGCGGCCTCCTGACCCGAGCCGCGGGGCCGGTGCCGGGGGCCGTCCCGGGGGCGGAGCCGGGGCCCGTGCCGGGGACGGAGCCGGGGCCCGTGCCGGGGTCGGAGCCGGGCTCCGAAGCAGCGGCCGAGCCCGGCGCCCCGCCCGGCGGCCCGGCGGCGGGGCCGGGGGCACCACTCGGGGGGCTGGCCGCCGAGTTGGCGGAGCTGGCGAAGCTGGCCCGGGAGGGCCTCCTGACCCCGCAGGAGTTCAAGGAGGCCAAGGCCCGCCTCCTCCACCCCTGAGCGGTGGCCCGCCCGGGCCCGCCCAGCCCCCGGGCCCGGCGCTCCGCCGGTGCGGGCCCGCTGCGCGGAGCCGTCTCCCCTACCCGCCCTTCCCCCGTTCCCCGGGCTCCGCCCGGACCCCCGCCGGTGCGGCGCCGCTGTCCGGTGCCCGCCCCCGAACCCCCGCGCCCCAAACGCCGGCGGGGCTGATCGGCAGACCCCGGACTCGCCCACACCCCACCCATGCAGCACCACTGCCAGGAGCCGGCCCCGAACCCCCGCGCCCCAAACGCCGGCGGGGCTGATCGGCGCCGGGTGACGCGGGCTTCGCCCGGATCCCGTGCCTATGGGCGAGCGGCGCGGACCCGTCCGGCGGGTGGGTGCCGCGCAGCGGCATTTGCCGCCGTCCGGCGTTTGAGGACCGGGTCCGGGCAGCGCCCGGTGAACGGGAGAAGGGCGGGTAGGGGACGGCCCCGCGCAGCGGCAACGGAGCCGTGTCCAGCCCCTCGGCGATTGGCAGGCAGCGGGTGGGCGCTGGGCCGGAGGGGTGAGAGTGGGGAACTGGCCGTCCCGGGTGGGGGATTTGTCATACCGGGCGTGGCAGCATCGGCCGCCTGGAGGTGATCACATGTCACGCCGCCTGCTCCGTGCCGCCTGCATCGCCGCCGTGGTCGTCACGGCCGGGCCGTACCCCACCACCCACGCCAAGCCCGCCCCCGGCACCCCGTCAGCCCCTGCCACCGCCCGCCAGTCCCCCGGTGCGGCGGACCGTGCGGCGAGCGCCGCCCCCCGGCCGAGGCCGAGCCCCACCGGCGCGGGCGCCGCGGGCGGCTCCGGCCGGCAGGCTCCTGGCCCCGCCCCTCGGCAGAATCCTGGCTCCAGAGGTCGCACCGCCCCGCAGGGGATCGAGGCGCTGGACGCGGTCACCCCGCGGGCCGCCGGTGCCGACGGCGCCACGAACGCCACCCCCCAGCAGTCCCCCGGCTCCGGAGGCGCCACTCCCCGGCGGAGTAGCGATGCCGGAGGCACCACCGGATCCCGGGCCACCGGCGCCGGAGATGGCTCCGCCAGCCGGGCTCCCGGCACCGCCGCCCCGCAGACCGCCGCCCCGCAGACCGCCGCCCCGCAGGCCACCGGCTCGGCGGAGGCCGGTGCCACCGGCCCCCGGGCCTCCGCCGTCCAGGGCGCCGCAGGCGCCCCCGCGGCGCTCGGGGTCGGGGGGTTGCTGGCCGAGTTGCGGGGGCTCTACCGGCAGGCCGAAGAGGCCGCCGAGGCGTACAACGCCACCGAGGTCGCGCTCAAGGCCGGGCAGGACGAGGAGCGGCGGCTCAGTGCCGCGCTCGGGAAGGCCCGTACCGCCCTCGGGGCGGAGAAGGCCGCCGCCGGGCGGATGGCGCGGGCGCAGTACCAGGGGGCGCGCGGGTTCTCCCCGTACGCCCGGATGCTGCTCACCGGCGACCCTCAGGCCGCCCAGGACCAGCGCCGGCTCACCGCCCGTGAGGGTGCCCGCCGGGCGAGGGTGCTGGCCCGCCTCACCCGCGGCGAGCACCAGGCCGATGTCCTCGCCACCGCCGCCCGCAAGTCCCTCGACACCCAGCAGTCCCTCACCGAGCAGCGCAAGCGGCAAAAGCAACAGGTCGACCTCAAACTCAAACAGGTCGAGCGGATGCTCGCCTCGCTCAGCCCCGAGCAGCTCACCCAGCTCGGCACCCGCGAGGCCGCCGACACCGCCACCGCGCAGCGGAGGCTGCTCGACTCCGGCCGGCTCGCCACGACCCCCCGTACGCCCACGGCCGCCGGCGGCGCCGCCCTGACCTACGCCACCGAGCAGATCGGCAAACCCTACGTCTGGGGGGCCGAGGGGCCGGGATCCTTCGACTGCTCCGGGCTCACCTCACAGGCCTGGGCGCACGCCGGCCGGTCCATCCCCCGGACCAGCCAGGAACAGTGGGCGCAGCTCCCCAAGGTGCCCCTGGACGAGCTGCGCCCCGGCGATCTCGTGGTCTACTTCCCCACCGCCACCCACGTGGCCCTGTACGTCGGCGACGGGAAGGTGATCCAGGCCCCGCGGCCCGGCGCGAAGGTCAAGGTCTCGCCCATCGCGGCCAATCCGCTGCTCGGAGCCGTACGGCCCGATCCGGACGGGGCCCCGCTCGCCGCGTTCACCCCGCCGCCGATCCCCGAGGCCGAAGGCGGCGACGACAGCGGCTACTCCGCCGAGTCTGCGCCGGCCGAGGACGCCGACGACGCCGACGCGACCTCCGCCACGTAGTCCGCCGCGTCCTGCGGGTCGTAGAAGTACGCGTCGAAGTCGGCCGGGTTGTCGAAGCCGTTGGCGAAACGGTCCGCCACCGGCTGCAGCTGCCCGGCCGCGCCGATCAGGTTCAGTACGTGCTCCGGCGGGACGCCCAGCATCGCGTTCGTCCACTGGGTGACCGGCTTGCCCGTCGTGAACCAGAACTTGTCGAAGGTCGCCTTCATCCACGCCTCGTCGAACGGCTTGTCCCCGTGCATCAGGATCGACGACAGGTACGAGGCCGCGCACTTCGACGCCGAGTTCGAACCCTGGCCGGTGATCGGGTCGTTCGCGACGACCACGTCCGCGACACCCAGCACCAGCCCGCCGCCCGGCAGCCGCCCGACCGGGTTGCGGACCACCGGCGCGTACCGGCCGGCCAGCGTGCCGCCCGCGTCCGTCAGTTCCGTCTTCTTCGCCCGCGCGTACTCCCAGGGCGTGAACTTCTCCATCAGCTCCAGCGTGAGCGCGAGGTGCTCCGCCGGGTCGTTCACCCCGCGGAACACGTCCAGCGGACCGCCCGGGAGCCCCTCCCAGAACAGGATGTCCGCCCGCCCCGACGTGGTCAGCGCGGGCATCACGAACAGCTCGCCCACCCCCGGGACCAGGTTGCAGCGCACCGCCTCCGTCTCCGGGTGCTCGGGCCGCGGCTCGAGCCCGTGCACGTACGAGACGGCCAGCGCGCGCTGCGGCGCGTCGTACGGGGAGCGCGCCGCGTCCCGCCCGAACATCGACACCAGCTCGCCCTTGCCCGCGGCGACCAGCACCAGGTCGTACGTACGGGAGAAGTAGTCCAGGTCGGCGACGGACGCGCCGTGGATCACCAGCTGCCCGCCGCGCTGCACGAAGACGTCGAGCCAGCCGGCCATCTTCAGGCGCTGGTCGACGGACTGTGCGTACCCCTTGAGGCGGCCGAGCCAGTCGATGGGGCGGGTGCCGTCCGGGGCGGCGACCGAGACGCCGATGCCCTCGATCCGCGGGGCCTGCCGCTCCCAGAAGTTCAGCCCGAGGTCGCGCTCGTGCTGGAGCGCCGTGTCGAACATGACCTGCGTGGACATGATCCGCCCGGTGCGGATCTCGTCCGCCGTCCGGTTGGACATGAGGGTGATCTCGTACCCCTTGGCCTGGAGGCCGAGGGCGAGCTGGAGACCGGACTGGCCGGCCCCCACGACGAGTATCTTGCGCATCTCACGTTCTCGATTCGGGTGAGCGGTTCGGCAGTACGACGGGGCTTCGCGAGGGGCGAGGGGTTATTCGGGGGTCGCGTCCAGCGCGTGGCCCACCAGCGTCAGCAGGGAGGCGACGACCGTGTCCCGGCGCCGCGCGTCCATGATCACCACCGGCACCTGCGGCGGGATGGTCAGCGCCTCGCGCACGTCTTCCGGCTCGTACGCGTGCGAGCCCTCGAAGTGGTTGACGGCGACGGCGTACGGCAGCCCGCAGCTCTCGAAGTAGTCGAGGGCCGGGAAGCAGTCGCGCAGCCGGCGCGTGTCGGCCAGCACGATCCCGCCGATGGCGCCGCGCACCAGGTCGTCCCACATGAACCAGAACCGCTCCTGGCCCGGGGTCCCGTACACGTACAGCACGAGGTCGTCGGCGAGGGTGATGCGGCCGAAGTCCATCGCGACGGTGGTGGTGCTCTTGTCCGGCGTGGCCGACAGGTCGTCCGTCGGAAGGCTGGCCTGGGTCATCACCGCCTCGGTGCGCAGCGGGGTGATCTCGGAGACGGACGACACGAAGGTGGTCTTGCCGACGCCGAAGCCGCCCGCCACCAGCACCTTGACGGCGACGGGGGCGCGGGAGCGGTCGTACTGCCAGGGCTGGACGGGATCGTCGTCCACCGAGGTGACCGGGTCAGAGACTGCGAAGACCACTGAGCACCCTTTCCAGCAGCGCGCGTTCGGGGCGCCCGGGGCCGTGCCCCGTCCCGTAGACGCGTATCCGTCCTTGGTCGGCGAGGTCGCTGACCAGGACGCGGACCACCCCGAGCGGCAGCTTGAGCAGCGCCGATATCTCGGCGATGGTCCGCATGCGGCGACAGACCTCGACGATGGCCGGCATCTCGGGCATGCGGTCGTCGGCCACCCGGTCGCCGACCACGCGGTCGCCGGGTATGCGATCGCCCTGTTCGCCGTCGGCGGGTATCTGCGGCTGCGATGCCCTGGTGTCGAGGGCCGCGACGAACGTCTCCACGTGCAGGACCTGCGTGAAGCGGGTGCGGCCGCCCGTGAGGGAGTACGGGCGGACGCGGGCGGGCCGGCGGTCGGCTCCGCGTATCGGCAGCCGGCCGGACGCGGACGCCGACGCGGGCTCCGAGGCCGTACCTCTCACGGGGTCTTCTCCATCGACTGGCGCAGCTCGCTGCGGACTTCGGGGGTCAGGACGTGGCCGGCGCGGCCGACGAACAGGGCCATGTGGTACGCCACCACGCTCATGTCGCAGTCGGGGGTGGCGTGCACGCCGAGGAGCGAGCCGTCGCTGATGGCCATGACGAAGACGGAGCCGTGCTCCATCGCCACCATCGTCTGCTTGACCGCGCCGCCGTCCATGAGCTCGGCGGCGCCGGTGGTGAGGCTGCCGAGGCCGGAGACGATGGTGGCAAGGTCGGCGGAGGCGCCGCGCGGGCCCTTGGTGCGCGCGGGGCTCTCGCCGGCGGCTCCTCCGGGGTCGGAGGACAGCAGCAGGAGCCCGTCCGAGGACACGACGGCGACGGAGTTGACGCCGGGCACCTCCTCGACCAGGTCGGTCAGCAGCCACTGCAGGTTGCGGGCCTGGGTGCTCAGTCCGTACGTACTGGGCGCGGTCATGTGCGTGCCTCCTGTGCGGTGTCCCCCTGGTCGGTGTCCTGTGCGAGCTCGGCGGCCACGACGCGCCGTCCGTCCCGCGTCCCCTGGTAGAAGCCGCCGAGCCGGCGGCGCAGCTCCTCCGCGTCGACACGGCGCGCCTGCTCGGGCGGCCGTGCGGCCTCGGGGCGACGTGCTGCCACCGTGCGCGGGGTCCGCTTGGGCAGCCCCTTGTCGGTGACGGTCTCGGGTCCCGCGTCGGGGTGGCTCCCCTGGCGGGGGATCCAGTCGGCCTCGTCGGGTGCGTGCCGGTGGGGCTCCGCCGGGCCGTCGGGGGCGACGGCGGTGGCGGTCTGCCCGGGGTGCGGCAGTCCTTGTTCCGGTACGTCGGCCCGCGGGCCGGCATCGGGCAGCCGGTCGGCGGACTCCGGGTCGGGGTCGGACCCCGCGAAGGCCTCGGGTCCCGCGTCGGGGACGACCCGCGCGAGGAGCTCGTCGCCGGGATCCCGCTCGACCGGGACCTCTGCGGCCGGGCCGGCGACGGTGAACCCCTGCCCGGCGCCGGGCAGCTCGGGCTCCGGCCCGGGCTCCGCCGGCACCACGCGCGCCGGCAGCTCATCGGCGGATCCGCTCGCCGCGGTGAAGACCTGGTCGGCCGGAGGCAGTACGCCCTCCGGGCCGGCGAAGGCATGGCCGCCCGGGGCGGGCTCCGTCTCGGGCGCCTCGGCCTGGACCGTGAACACCTGCTCGGCGGGGGGCAGCCCGCCGTCCGCGGCCGGGCCGTGCGCCTCCGCGTCGGGCTCGAGCCCCCCGGCCAGATCCGGCCCGAAGTCCGGAGCCAGGTCCGCACCCGAAACCTCGGCGGCGGCCGAGGCCTCGGCCGCGGCCTCACCGAGCAGCGCCTCCGCGTCCGGCTCCGGATACGCGTCCGCGTCCGGCTCCGGCCCCCCGGCCGGGTCCGGTCCGAAGTCCGGGCCCAGGGGCTCGTCCGCGGCGGTCGGCTCGGCGGTGTCCCATTCCATGCTGCGCAGGAGTTCCGCGTCCGCCTCGGGGCCCGGGTCCCGGAAGGGCTCGGGGGTGGGGGCGGCCCCGGCCCGGGGCTCCGCGTCCCGTTCCGCCGCCGGAGGCACCCGGCGGGGCGGGATGGTGTTCTCGTTCGCCTCGGCGATCACGCCCGGCAGCCGGAGCTCCGGTACGCCCGGCGTGGCGAAGGTGTGCACCGGCGAGCTCGGCGGGGTGGCCGGGAGCAGCGACGCCGGCACGACCACCAGGGCCTCCGTGCCGCCGTGCCGCCCCGCGCGCAGCTCCGCGGTGACCCCGTGCCGGGCCGCGAGGCGCCCCGCCACGTACAGGCCGAGGCCCAGGCCGTGTTCCGCTTCCGGCTCCTCGTCGTACGACTCGGGCGTGGCCAGCCGGGCGTTCAGCGCCTCCAGCCGGTCGCCGGTGACGCCGATGCCCTGGTCCACGACGGACAGCACCACGTCGCCCGAGTCGAGCAGCCACCCGGAGACCCTCACCTTGGCCTCGGGCGGCGAGAACGTCGTCGCGTTCTCCAGCAGCTCGGCGAGCACGTGCGAGATGTCGTCGGCCGCGTGCCCCGCGACCTGGGTGAACGGGGGCAGCGCCGCCAGCTCGACGCGCTCGTAGCGCTCGATCTCGCTGACCGCGGCCCGCATGACGTCCACCAGCGGGACGGGGGCCCCGGCGCCGTGGCCGTGCTCCTGTCCGGCCAGGACCAGCAGGTTCTCGTTGTGGCGGCGCATGACCGTCGCCAGGTGGTCCATCTTGAACAGGGTCGCCAGCCGGTCCGGGTCCTGCTCCTTGGACTCCAGCTCCTCGATGACGGCGAGCTGGCGCTCGACCAGCCCGAGCGTGCGCAGCGACAGCGAGACCGAGGTCGTCGACATGATGCGGCGGTGCTCCTCGAGGCCGGCCCGCAGCTCCGTCAGCTCCGCCTCCAGCGCCTCCCGGCCCGAGCCGAGCGCCTCGTTGCGGCCGATGAGCCGGCGCGCGTCGGCGTCGAGGCCGGCGATCCGGGTGTGCAGGGAGACCGTCTGGTCGCGGACCGCGTTGAGGTGGCGTACGACCTCGGCGAACTCGTCGTTGCGGCCCGTGAAGCGGACCGGCTCCACCGAGCCCTCCGGGGTCGCCAGCCGTGCCGCGCCGCGGCGCAGGACGGACAGCGGCCGGGTCAGCGAGCGCGCGACGGCCGTCGAGAAGCCGACGGCGACCAGGAACAGCAGGCCGAGGACGGCGACCAGCATCTCCAGCCGGGTCACGTCGTCGTCGCGCAGGGTGGCGAGCACAGTGGCCCGCTGCCCGGCGAGGGTGGACTCGACGGACCGCATGCGGTCGATGCGGGCGGTGAGCGCGGGCGCGACGGTGGCGCCGTCGAGCTTGCGGTCGGCGGAGGACAGCGTGGGTCGCTCGGTGAGCCGCTTGAGGTAGTCGTCGGCCGTCTTGACCTCGGGGCCGGTGACGGTGGCGGCGAGGGTCTGGCGTACGTCGGGCCGCGCGACCCGGGTGAAGTCGTCGAGGGCGGCCTGCTCCCGGACGCGGGCCCGCTGGGCGGCGGTGGTCAGTTCGTCCACGACCGCGGAGTTGGGGAGCTGCTCACCGCGGGGGACGGCCAGCGCGGCGAGCAGCAGTCCACGGGTGGCCGAGGCCTGTTCCACGGCCTGGCCGAGGGGGGCCAGCGGGCGGTTGGTGGCGAGGGCGGCGCCGGCCCGCGGCGGGGTCAGCTCGGCGAGCCGGTCGCCCGGGGCGAGCAGTTGCGCGATGACGCCCGCGTACGCCTGGTGGGCGGCGAGGGCGCTGCCCTTGCCGTCGACGGCCTCGGTGCGGACGGCCTGGACGCGGCCGAGGGCGAGGGCGAGCGGCTCGTCGGCCTCGCTGCGGACCTCGGCGAGCTGGCGGTCGGTGAGCGCGGTGCGCTCCTGGACGGGGACCTTCGCCTGTGCGCCGGGGCGGCCCTTGGCCACGTACTCGACGACGGCGTCGCGCTCGTCACCGAGGAGGTGCGCGAGGGTGAGGGTGTGCTGGGTCTGCTCGGCGAGCGTGACCAGCTGCTGGGAGTCGTTCAGCTCCCGTGTCGCGGAGACCACGGCTGGTGTGCCGGCCGCGAGGACGGTGAGGCCGGCGACGGCGACGCCGATGACGAGCCTGCTGCGCACGCGGACGGGACGTCCTGCGGGGGCGGGTCCGTCGGTGGCGGTGCCGTTCTTCCGAGACCGCTTCTTCTGCACCGGTGCTCGCAATCCTGTACGTGTGCTCGTGCTCGTCTACTCGTGTGGCCGAGGTAACGGCCGGTCAACAAGTAAACGCCCCCTGCCCCCTCGTACCGCCTCAGACCTTTGCAGCGTGTTGGGGAGAGAGCCTGACATCGCCCACCCGGCCACTCGAACGAGTGAACATCACGGATGAGTTGGCAACCAACTCGGCAGGGCCTCGTCAGAGGGTCGTCATGGGCGGGTGGTTGAAAGATCGATGGGGGCTTTGGCAATATGCCCGCCCACATCCCGCCGGGGGGCCGTGGAGCGCCTCGGAGGGCGGCCGGACGGCGGCGGTCCCGCCGGTTCCGCATTGGTACGGACTTTTCGGCGCATCGCGGCCGGCCGTCACATCCCGGGCGGGCAGAATGTCCGCATGCGCATCGACCTCGCCTCGGCCCCCGGCAACCCGGAACGCCCCAACGAGGACTGGCTATCGGCGGCGATGCCCGCTGCGGGCGGCGGAGTCCTGGTCGCCCTGGACGGGGTCACCCCGCCGAGCGGCGAGGTGGGGTGTACGCACGGCGTGCCCTGGTTCGCGGCCCGGCTCGGGGGCCGATTGACCGAACTGTCCGGATCGCGACGGGACATGCCGCTGGACCGGATCCTGGCGGAGGCGATCCGCGACACCGCCGACGCACACCGCGACACCTGTGACCTTTCTCACGTGCGGACCCCGCAGGCGACGGTGGTGATGGTGCGCTGGGACGAGGCGTCCGTGGAGCACCTCGTGCTCTCGGACTCCGTACTGCTCCTCGAGGCGCCGGGGGGCGAGGTGACGCCGGTGCTCGACGACCGGCTGGACCGGATCCCGCGCGAGCTGCTGCGCACGCAGGCCTCGGCGGACGCGCTGCGCAATGCGGAGGGCGGCTTCTTCACGGCGGCCGCGGACCCGGCGGTGGCCGCCCGCGCGGTCACGGGCCGGACCCCCCGCGGGCGGGTGCGGGCGCTGGCGGCGCTCACGGACGGGGCGAGCCGCTGGACGGACACGTTCCGGGAGGGCGACTGGGCGCAGTGCCTGGCGGTGCTCCGGAAGGAGGGCGCGCAGGGACTGATCGGCCGGGTCCGCACCCTGGAATCCGACCCGGCCCGCCCCCTCACCCGCGGCAAACGCCACGACGACGCCTCGGTGGCGTACGCGGAGCTGTAGCGATCCGGCCCCGGGGGGTGTCTCTATGTCTTTCGTCAAGGACGTGATGCCAGGTATGAGGCTGTTTGGGATGGTCATGCAGCGAGGGTGACGGCGGGGACTCTGGACTCGTAGAAGGTGCCGTCGCGGAGCATGGCGAACAGGACGCTGATGCGTTGGCGGGCGAGGCGGAGGAGCGCCTGGGTGTGGGTTTTCCCGCGGGCGCGTTGGCGGTCGTAGTAGGTGCGGGAGGCGGGGTCGGCGTTCATGCAGGCGAAGGCGGAGAGGAACATGGCGCGTTTGAGCTGCCGGTTTCCGCCTCGTGGTGCGTGTTCGCCGTGGATCGAGGTCCCCGAGGATCTGGTCGTGGGGGCGAGGCCAGCGTAGGAGGCGAGGTGGGCAGCGCTGGGGAAGCTGGTGCCGTCGCCGACGGTTACCAGCAGGACGGCGGCGGTCCTGACCCCAACTCCGGGCATCGAGGTCAGGACCTGGTGAAGAGGGTGGGCCTCCAGCAGGGTGCTGATCTGGGCTTCGAGCGCCCGGCGCTGGTCGTGGACCGCGGTGAGCGAGGCGGCCAGTGACGGGATCACGATGTCGAGGGTGCCGGTTCCCGGGACCACGACGGTCTGTTCGTCCAGGGCGTCGAAGACCTCGTCGATCAGCCGGGCGGCCATCCGCGGGGCTTTCGGGCGGATGAGGTCGACGAGTCTGCGGCGGCCGGCTTTCCGCAGTGTGGCCGGGGATCCGTAGCGTTCGAGGAGCCAGGTGACGGCCGGGTGGTCCAGCCGGGGCCCGAGCACGCGCTCCAGCGACGGGTGGAACTGGGTCAGCAGGCCGCGTATCCGGTTGCTGGTGCGGGTGGCTTCGGCGGCGAGGTCCTGGTCGAAGCCGGTCAGCACCGTGAGCTCGGCGGTGATCTCGTCGGTCAGTTCCAGCGACCGCAGGACGTGCGGCATGGTGCGAGCGGCGTCCGCGATCACCGCCGCGTCCTTCGCGTCGGTTTTCGCCTCGCCCGGATACAGGTCAGCGATCCGCCGCATTGCGAGTCCGGGCAGGTAGGCGACCTCGCAGCCGGCGTCGCGGGCGACGGTCAGCGGCAGAGCGCCGATTGAGGCCGGCTGGTCCACGATCACCAGCACCGTGCCGAACTTCGCGATCAGCTTGTCGAAGACGGCCCGCAGTTTCGGTTCGCTGTTGGGCATCGGCTTGTCGAAGACTTTCTTGCCCGCCGGCGTCAGCCCGTGACCGTGATGGGCGCTCTTGCCGACGTCCATACCCAGGAAGACGGCCACATCGCCGGTGTCTAACATCGCACCCCTCCAGGGTGGTTGGATCCTGCCGGCCTCGGCGGCGGCACCGTGCTCGCGCATCCACGTTATGCAGACCTGCCGCCCGCGAACTGCCCGGCATTGCGCCAGGCCGGGCGGTGGCCGGGTCTCTCATCAGCGTCTCCGACGGCACCCCACGGACCCGGCGACACCACCCCCCAGGTCATGCCTTCGACAGAGGGGACACAGCCATACCGGGCCCGGAGGCCAGCGGCCCCATTGCAGGACCGCGAAAAAGATAACGGGGGCTACTCCTCGCCCTGGTTCAACTGGTTGAGCAGCCGCGCCAGTTCCGCGACCTCCCCGCGGTCCCAGTCGGCGAGCTTGCGCATGTACTGCTCGCGCCGAGCCCCCCGCACCCGCAGGAACCGCTCCCGTCCCTCGTCCGTCAGCCCGACCAGGAAGGCCCGGCCGTCCGCCGGGTCCGGTTCGCGGGCCACCAGGCCCAGCACCTCAAGGGCCCGCAGCTGCCGGCTCATGGTGGCCTTGCCGACCCCGAAGTACGCGGCGAGCTCGGTGGCCCGCTGGCGGCCCGCGGCCTCCAGGCGGACGAGCAGCCCGTACGCGGCGGGCTCCAGCTCGGGGTGCAGGGCACGGGCCATCTCCCCGGAGGAGGCCCTGGCACGCCGGAGGAAGACGGACAGCTCCCGCTCCAGGGCGAGGAACTCCTGGTCTTCACTACCCTGCACGTCCGCTCCCATCGGTGGTGTCCTGAGGCACCAGTATTTCGCAGCGGGTGCGGCGACGGCCCGGGGCCCCGCCGGAGCAGGGACCCGGGCCGTACGCGCGTGCGCGGGGCGGGGATCAGGCGGGGATCAGGCGGCCGCGGTGACCACGGCCTCCGCCTGGCTGAGCGCCAGTTCCAGGACCTGGCGCACGTCCGTCACCGGGTGCACCTCCAGCCCCTCCAGCACCTCGGACGGCACGTCGTCCAGATCGGCCTCGTTCCGCTTCGGGATGATCACGGTGGTCAGCCCGGCCCGGTGTGCGGCGAGCAGCTTCTGCTTGACGCCGCCGATGGGCAGGACGCGCCCGGTCAGCGAGACCTCGCCGGTCATGGCCACGTCGGTCCGGACCTGCCGGCCCGACAGCAGCGAGGCCAGCGCCGTCGTCATCGTGATACCCGCACTCGGCCCGTCCTTCGGGACCGCGCCGGCCGGGAAGTGGATGTGCACGCCCCGGTCCTTCAGATCGGCGACCGGGAGCTCGAGCTCCGCGCCGTGCGAGCGCAGGAAGCTGAGCGCGATCTGCGCGGACTCCTTCATCACGTCGCCGAGCTGCCCGGTCAGGGTGAGACCGGCCGCCCCCGTCTCGGGGTCGGCCAGCGAGGCCTCGACGAAGAGGACGTCGCCGCCCGCGCCGGTCACCGCGAGCCCGGTGGCCACGCCGGGGACGGCGGTGCGCCGCTCGGCGGGGTCCTGTGCGGACTCCGGGACGTGGTGCGGGCGCCCGATGAGCCCCCGCAGGTCGTCGGCGCCGATGCTCAGCGGCAACTCCCGCTCCCCCAGCTCGTGCTGGGAGGCGACCTTGCGCAGCAGCCGCGCGAGGGACCGCTCCAGGGTGCGGACGCCCGCCTCCCGGGTGTACTCGCCGGCCAGCTTGCGCAGCGCGTCCTCCTCCAGGACGACTTCCTCGGTGCCGAGGCCGGCCCGCTCCAGCTGCCGGGGCAGCAGGTGGTCCCGGGCGATGACGACCTTCTCGTCCTCGGTGTAGCCGTCGAGACGGACGAGCTCCATGCGGTCGGCGAGCGCCTCCGGGATGGCTTCCAGGACGTTGGCGGTGGCCAGGAAGACGACGTCGCTCAGGTCCAGCTCGACCTCCAGGTAGTGGTCCCGGAAGGTGTGGTTCTGCGCGGGGTCGAGGACCTCCAGCAGGGCGGCCGCCGGGTCGCCCCGGAAGTCCGAACCGACCTTGTCGATCTCGTCGAGCAGGACGACGGGGTTCATGGACCCGGCTTCCTTGATGGCCCGTACGATCCGGCCGGGCAGCGCGCCGACGTACGTACGGCGGTGGCCGCGGATCTCGGCCTCGTCGCGGACGCCGCCGAGGGCGACGCGTACGAACTTGCGCCCCATGGCGTGTGCGACGGACTCCCCGAGGGAGGTCTTGCCGACGCCGGGCGGCCCGACGAGCGCCAGTACGGCTCCGCCGCGGCGGCCGCCGATGACGCCCATGCCGCGCTCGGAACGCCGCTTGCGCACGGCGAGGTACTCGGTGATGCGGTCCTTCACGTCGCTCAGCCCGGCGTGCTCGGCGTCGAGGACGGCGCGGGCCCCGCGGATGTCGTACTCGTCCTCGGTGCGCTCGTTCCAGGGCAGTTCCAGCACGGTGTCCAGCCAGGTGCGGATCCAGGAGCCCTCCGGGGACTGGTCGCTGGACCGCTCCAGCTTGTCGACCTCCTTGAGCGCGGCCTCCCGCACCTTCTCGGGGAGGTCGGCGCCCTCGACGCGCGCCCGGTAGTCGTCGGACTCCTCTCCGTCCTTCTCCCCGTTCAGCTCGCGCAGTTCCTTGCGCACGGCTTCCAGCTGGCGGCGCAACAGGAACTCGCGCTGCTGCTTCTCGACGCCGTCCTGGACGTCCTTGGCGATGGACTCGGCGACGTCCTGCTCGGCGAGGTGGTCGCGGAGCCAGGAGACGGCCAGCTTGAGGCGTGCCACGGGGTCGGCGGTCTCGAGCAGTTCGACCTTCTGGGCCACGGTCAGGAAGGGCGAGTACCCGGAGTTGTCCGCGAGCGCGGACACCCCCTCGATCTGCTGGACCCGGTCGACGACCTGCCAGGCCCCGCGCTTCTTGAGCCAGCTGGTGGCGAGCGCCTTGTACTCCTTGACGAGCTCGGTGACGGACCCGGGCAGCGGATCGGCCAGCCTCTCGTCGACGCTCTCGCCCTCGACCCAGAGCGCCGCCCCGGGCCCGGTGGTCCCGGCCCCGATCCTGACGCGGCCGACTCCGCGGATGAGCGCCCCGGGGTCCCCGTCGGAGAGCCGCCCCACCTGCTCGACGGTCCCGAGCACACCGGTGCCGGCGTACTTCCCGTCGACCCGCGGCACGAGCAGCACCCGGGGCTTCCCGCTCCGGACCGCCGCCTGGGCGGCCTCGACGGCCCCCCGTACCTCGGCGTCGGACAGGTCCAGCGGAACGACCATCCCAGGCAGCACGACCTCGTCGTCGAGCGGCAGCACGGGCAGAGTGAGCGTTACGGACGTCGAAGCCATGATCTTCCCTCCGGCAGTGAAGTTGAGCTATGCCGACTCAATGCATGTGCGCCCCCCAATGTTCCCCAACCCCCGTTCGCCTCCGGCGAACACGGATTCCGACGGCGGCTGCACCCGGAGGGCGCGCAGCGCCGCTCGGCCCGCGGGGGTTTTCGCCGTCACCGACGTCGGGGGCTTCGCGAAGGCCAGGCGGGCGTCGGTGGATGGTGACCCCCGGGCCGGTGCCGGGGGCCACCTCGATGGAGCCGCGCCGCGCGTCCTTCACGTCGACCGACGTGACGGGCTCGGCGACCGTGGCGTCGGCGGTCGCCGTCTTCTTCCCGGTGTCCTCGAAGGAGCAGCCGTAGAGCAGCAGTCCGGCGGCGAGGGCGACAACCACCGTCCGGCTGAAGCGGAATGACGTGATGTGGGAAGGCATGCGAACCACTCTGGTGCGCAGCCGGGCCGCTGCCGGTGGGGGCCGTACCCGGCCTCGGGGTGGGGGTAGCCCCCCAGCCCCCAGCCCCCTCCACCGGACGCACCGGATTCAGACGCCGATCGCTCCGTCGATCCGCTCGCGCAGCAGGTCAGCGTGGCCGTTGTGGCGGGCGTACTCCTCGATCATGTGGATCAGCACCCAGCGCAGCGACACCTTCCCGCGCCACTCGTCCTCGGCCTCCACGTCCAGGTCGGGCGCGGCGGCCGTGAACGACTCCGCGAACGCCACCTCCTCCCGCCAGGCCTCCCACGCCGCAGCGACGGCCCCCGGCCCGGACGCCGCACCGTCGAAGTCGCCGTCCGGGTCCGCCTCCGACGAGAACAGGGCCGGCGCCTCCTGCCCCGCCAGGACCAGGCGGAACCAGCGGCGCTCCACGTCCGCGAGGTGCCGGACCAGGCCGAGCAGCGAGAGCGTGGACGGCTCCACGGAGCGGCGGGCCAGGGGCTCCGCCTCGAGGCCGGCGCACTTCAGCTCCAGCGTCGCGCGCTGCGCCGCCAGGACGTCCGTGAGCAGGAACCGCTCGTCGCCCGTCGCGGGTCCTGTGAAGCGGTCCTCCGAGGCTCCGAAGAGCTGCCCCCGCCGGCCCGTCACCGCAGGCCGCTCCGGGCGCATCGCCCAGTCCGTCCACGAGCCGTCGTACACCGCCAGGGAGGAGTAGCCGGCCAGCGTGGCCCCGAGGGCCAGGACGCACGCCGTCACTCCCGAGCCGCAGCTGAAGTACAGCCGCTCCCGGTCGCCGGTCAACGCGGCGAAGGCCTCGCGGAGTTCCCCGGCGGGCCGCATCAGGCCGCCGCCACGCTGGAGGTCCCCGAACGGCAGGTTCACCGCGCCCGGCATGTGGCCCCCGCGCAGCCCCGCCCGCGGTTCCGGGGCGGTGCCAGTGAAGCGTTCGCGCGTACGGGCGTCCAGTACGACCGCGGCCGGATCGGCGAGGGCCGCCCCGACCGCATCGGCGTCCACCAGCAGCCCCGTCCGCGGCCGGGCCGTGAACGAGCCGCGCGGGCCCTCGTACGCCGGACCGCACGCTTCCACGGGCAGCCCGGCGGCGGTCCAGGCGGGCAGCCCGCCGTCCAGGACGGCGACCCGGTCGAAGCCCATGGCCTGCAGCATCCACCAGGCCCGCGCACTGGAGTAGATGCCGGCGCCGTCGTAGACGACGACGGCGTCGGTGTCGTCGACGCCGAGCGCGCGTATCGCCTCCTCGAACGCGGCGGCGGACGGCATGGTGTGCGGGGCGGGGGCGTCGTGGTCGGACAGGGCGCCGTCGAGGTCGAAGGGCCGCGCACCCGGGATCCGCCGGTCCGCGCCGCGGTGGGCGCCGATGGAGGCGTCGAACACGACGAGGCCCGGATCGCCCAGCCGGGCGGCCAGCCAGTCGACTCCGACCAGCGGTCCGGGCAGGGCGGCGGCTGAGCGGGACAAGGTCATGCGGCACCTCCGGAGGAGTCGGCCGTCCCCCCGACGGAGCGGCTCGTCGCCCATCCTCCTACGAGGCCCGAGCATCCGTGCAAAGTGCCTTGCCGGGAGGGGAGTTCACGAGGATCCCTGTGCCTTACATCAGGGCATGGGGGAGCCTCATGGCCAAGCCGGATCGGGCAGGTCGGCGACAACTTCCGGGTCTACGGAACGAACAACGTCGGCAAGATCGGCACGCAGAACAATGCGCCGCAGGACCCGCAGGCGGCCCTCCACGAGCTGATCAGCCTGGTCCAGGTCCTGCGGGGACGCGTCCAGGAGGACGACCGGGCGGTCCTGGACGAGTCCCTGGACACCCTCACGGAGGACGCCGCGGAGCGCGGCGCGTTCCGCCGGGCCCTCGGGAGCATCTCCGGGCTCGCCCGGCTGGTCGGCGAGGTCGGGCTCCCCGTGGCCGAGGCGGTCCGCCGGGTGCTGGCACTCTTCGGCATGTGGGGGGCCGCCGCATCCGTCTAGGGTGCGGCCATGGATCCGGAAACGATCACTGTCCTGGACGCCCGCGAGTGGACCCCCGACCCGGAGCCGGTCCACCGGATCCTGGCGGACCTGGTCACCCGGGGCGCCGCGCTCGGCTGGCTCGACCCGCCCTCCCCGGACGAGGTCGCGCAGCTGCTCGACCAGGTGCTGTCGGCGGCCCGGTCCGGGGACGCGGCCCTGCGCGTCGCCTGCCTGGGCGACCGCCTCGTCGGACTGGGCTACTGGCTGCGCTACGCCCGGCCGACGCACCGCCCGCACGCCGATCTGGAGAAGCTCGCGGTGGACGCCGCGGCCCAGGGGCGCGGCATCGGCCGGGCGCTGACCGCCGCGTTGATCGAGGACGCCCGGTCCGCGGGCATCGAGGTCCTCACCCTGGACGCCCGGGGCGACAACACCCACGCCCTGGGCCTCTACCGCTCACTGGGCTTCACCGAGTACGGGCGCCTGCGCGACTTCGTTGCCGTCGGGGACCGCCGCTACGACAAGGTGTTCTCCATGCAGGACCTACGCGGCTAGCCTGTTTGGCCCAGGCCGTGGAATCCGCCCGGGCGGTGGGGGCCACGGCCAGGCAGGGGGCGGCGGGGTACCCCGGTCCGGCGCATACGGAAAAGCGGCCCCTTACGGGCAACGCCCCGGCTGCGCATAGAGCGCGATGCGGGCGCCCCGGACCTCGTCGACCGAGCAGAGGTCGAAGTGCGAGGCCAGCGTCTGGCGTTTGACCGCTTCCCGGGGGTACGGGTCCAGCGGCTGGCCCGCGGGATCCAGCAGGGCCACCACCCGGGGCGCGTCCACCAGGCGGGTCCAGATCTCCTCGGTCGGGAGCTCCGTGCCCTGGAGGCTGTGCGAAGCCGCCGGGGTGCGCGCGAGGGCCAGGTCGCGCAGGGTCCCGTACAGCTCCGGCGAGGACAGCAGCCACTCGCGCCGCCGCGACGGCATGAACAGCACGGGGTCCCCCGGCCGGGCCCGTTCCCGGACCGCGGCGGCCACCGCGAGCACGTCGTCCTTGCGGCTCTCCGGGGTCCGCAGCCACACCGACCACCACCCGAACGGCGCCAGCAGGGCCGCCACCAGCAGCCAGGGCCACCATCCCCGCGCCGCCGCCAGCCGGGTCCCCGCGAGCAGGGCGAGCCCGGCCAGGGCGTAGAGCACGTACCGGTCGACGTACCAGGGGTGGACGAGCGAGACCGCCATGAGCAGTCCGGGCGGCAGCAGGGCCAGCGGCACCGCCACCCGTACGAGCTCCCGCGGGACCGCGGCGCCCCGCGCGAGCAGCAGCACCGCCACCGCGACCACCCCGTACGCCGCCCAGTCCTGCCAGCCCGGCCGCCCGAGCCAGCCCAGCTGCTGCTCCGCCTGGCGGGCGCTCACCACGGCCAGCGGCAGCAGCAGGACCACCACCACCGCGGCGCTCCACCGCCAGCCGCGCGAGCGCCAGGCGCTGACCCCGTGCGCGAGCAGGGCCAGTACGGCGAACTCGTGCAGCCAGCAGCCGAGCAGCAGCACCGTTGCGTACGCGACCCAGTGCTCGCGCAGCATCAGGTACGTCGCCCAGACCACGGCCGCCGCGACGAGGGCGTACGAGCGGCCCTCCTGGGCGTACATCTGCACGGGCGGCAGTACGGCGTAGGCCACGCCGGAGCACAGTGCGGCCCGCTCCCCCACGAGGCGGTGGGCGACGGCGGCCACCCCGGCGGCCGCGAGGGCGGTGGCGGCGACGGAGGGCAGCCGCAGCGCCCACAGGCCGCCGGTCGCCGGCCCGCCGCCGTCCCAGACCTGGAAGACCGCGTGCATCAGCAGGTAGTACAGCCCGTGCACGGCGTCGACCTGTCCGAGCAGTTCCCAGATCGAGCCGAGCGGCCGGTGCGCGACCTGCCAGGTGACGGACTCGTCGCGCCACATGCCGCCGCGGCCGTCCGCTCCGGCGCGCTCCAGGCCCCAGAGGCCGAGGAGGACGGCGAGCAGCGGCGGCAGCCAGCGCCAGGCGGCGGTGCGGCGGATGTCGTCCTCCTGGTGCTTTCCGTGCGAGTGGTGCCGACTCCATACTCGGGGTCGGCACGAAAACCTGCGGAGGTGGGGTGTGCGCGCGTTACGGGCGGTGGCGGCGGTGCTGCTGAGTGCGGTGGCCCTGACCGGGTGCGGTTCGGGGGGTGACGGGTCGGACGACAAGCCGACCGCGGGTCCCTCGTCCGGTGGCGGGAGCAGCAGCGGTACTGCGTCGGCGTCGGCGCAGCCCTCTCCCGGACCCGGTTCGAGCGGGAGCGCCGAGCCGCCGGGGCAGGGACCGACGAGCACGCCGGCGGCCCCGTCCGTGCCCGTTCCCCCGGCGCCGTCCTCGGCGCTGGAGCGCCTGGTCACGGTCACACGGAGCGGGGGGTTCGCGGGGAGGACGAGCAGTCTGCTGGTCAAGGGCGACGGCTCGTGGACCCGGCTGGACGGGCAGGCGCGGCCGGCCGGCACCGGGAAGCTGTCGGCGGACCGGGTCGAGAAGCTGCGCGCCGCGCTCCGGAAGGCGGACTTCGCACACCTGCCGCGGGTGCCGAAGGGCGGGGCGACGATCTTCGACGGGTTCTCCTACGCCTTCGTGCACGGAGGCTACGAGGTGGCCGCCGAGCAGGGGTCGCTGACGCCCGGCCTGCAGGGCGTGCTGGACGAGCTGCCCCCGTTCGAGGCGGGGTAGCCGGGCCCGGCCGAGCGCTTTGACTTTGCCCGGGCCCCGCCGTTGACTGAAGGAAGAGCGACCACGGCAGCAGAGGTACGCCGGGACGCCCCGCGAGAAAGGTCGCGGCCCATGTATCGCAGACGTTCGCATGGGGTTGCGCGCACGGCGCCCGTTCTGGCCGCGCTCGCGTTGTCCCAGGTCCTCGCCGTGGGGGGATTCACCGCCCAGGCCTCACCGCCTCCGGCCGAGGCTGCGGCCGCTCCTGTTTTCACCTGCCCCGCCGGCGACGGCCCTCATGGGCATGACTGCCGCAAGGGAAGGAGCGAGGGTTGTCCTCCGCTCCGGCCGATCCCCGACGATCCGCCGGCCCCGCAGGTACCGCCGACCCCGCAGGTGCCGCCGACCCCGCAGGTGCCGCCGACCCCGCAGGTGCCGCCGGGCACCCATGGACACCGGCACACCCGATGACGGAGCAGCCGGAGCGGTCCTAGGGGGTGTCGGCCGGCAGGCCCGTTCCCGACGTCGAGATCCCGCGCAGCTGCCGGTCGAGGTATCCGTGCAGCCGGGCCGGCATGTCCACGGCCTCGGGGGCCAGGACCCACTGGATCTGCAGGCCGTCCATGACGGCGAGGGTCTCGCGGGCGACGGCCTCGCAGTCGGTGCCGGGCAGCAGCTCGCCGCGGGCGACGCCCGCCTCCAGCAGCCGGACGTTGTGGGCGAGCACCCGGGCGTAGCGCTGCGTGAAGTACTCGTGTGCGGGGTGGCCGGGGTTGCCGGACTCGCCGACCAGCGTGTTGTACATCCGTACGAGGCCGGGCCGGCGGGCGTTGTCGGCGGCCAGGGCGACGACGGTGGCGTAGTACGCGGCGACGGACGTCTCCGGCCCGCTGAACAGGCGCTCCACGTCGTGCTGCTCGCTCTGTGCCAGCACCGACAGGAGCAGGTCCTCCTTGCTGCGGAAGTGGTGCAGCAGCCCGCCCTGGGTGATCCCGCAGTCGTTGGCGATGCGGGCGAGCGAGGAGGCGTGGAAGCCCCACTGCGCGAAGTGTTCCACCGCGGTGTCGAGGATCTTCGCGCGGCGGGCGTCGCCCACCGCGTAGGTCCCGCGGCCGGCGGCCTTCGGGGCGCTGCGCTCCTTGTCCTGTGCCATGCGGCCCACCCTAGGGGGTGCCTCTCACCGCCTCCGGAGGGGGTGATTCAGGTCACTTTTCCAAAACCTAGTGGGTGCACGGTTTTCGCGCTTACGGTGAGCACCCTCCGCCGGACCGCACCCAGGAGCCGTACGCCGATGAACGCCACGCCCGACGCCATCCCCCCGTACAAGGACGCCGCCCTCCCGGTGGACCTGCGCGTGGCGGACCTGCTCTCCCGGATGACGCTGGAGGAGAAGGCAGGCCAGCTCTTCCACTCCATGCTGATGATGAATCCGGACGGCACCCCGGTCACCGAGACCGACGGCTCGATGCTCCCGTTCACCACGCCCGAGCTGGTCCGGGACCGCTTCATCAGCCACTTCAACCTGCTCGGCACGTACGGCGCCCGCGAGATGGCGCAGTGGCAGAACGCGGTGCAGGAGATGGCCGCGGCCACCCGGCTCGGCATCCCGGTCACGCTCTCGACCGACCCGCGGCACGCCTTCACCGACAACGTCGGCGCCTCCTTCAACGCCGGCGCCTTCTCCGCCTGGCCGGAGGCGCTGGGCCTGGCCGCGATCGGAGACCCGGAGCTGGTCTTCCGCTTCGCGGACACCGTCCGCCGCGAGTACCTGGCCGTCGGCTTCCGGGTCGCCCTGCACCCGCAGATCGACCTGGCGACCGAGCCGCGCTGGGCCCGCCAGACCGGCACGTTCGGCTCGGACGCCCGGCTGACGGGCGAGCTGGTGCAGGCGTACGTCCGCGGGCTCCAGGGCCCGGAGCTCGGCCCCGAGTCGGTCTCGGCGATGGTCAAGCACTTCCCGGGCGGCGGCCCCCAGAAGGACGGCGAGGACCCGCACTTCGCGCACGGCAAGGAGCAGGTCTACCCGGGCGGGATGCGCGAGCACCACCTGGAGCCGTTCAAGGCGGCTATCGCCGCGGGCTGCGCGCAGATGATGCCGTACTACGGCCAGCCGATCGGCACGGACTGGGAGGAGGTCGGCTTCGGCTTCAGCAAGGGCGTGGTCACGGGCCTGCTCCGGGAGGAGCTGGGCTTCCACGGGATCGTCTGCACCGACTGGGGGCTGCTCAACGACTCGTCGATCTTCGGCGAGGTCCACCCCGCGCGGGCCTGGGGCCTGGAGCACCTGACGGTCGCCGAGCGGGCGGCCCGCGCACTGGACGCCGGATCCGACCAGTTCGGCGGGGAGCAGTGCCCCGAGGTGATCGTGGACCTGGTCCGCTCGGGCCGGATCCCGGAGTCCCGGATCGACGTGTCGGTGGCCCGGCTGCTGCGGGAGAAGTTCGTGCTGGGCCTGTTCGAGAACCCGTACGTGGACCCCGACGCGGCGGCGCAGACCGTCGGCCGGGCCGATTTCGCGGCCGCCGGGGCGGCGGCCCAGCGCCGCTCGCTCACGGTGCTGACCAACCCCGGCCCCCTCCTGCCGGTCTCCGGGCGCCCGAAGCTGTACGTGGAGGGCGTGGACGGGGCGGTCGCCGCCGCGTACGGCGAGGTGGTGTCCGACCCGGGGGCGGCGGATCTTGCCGTGCTGCGGCTGCGCACCCCGTACGAGCCGCGGGAGAACGTCTTCGAGTCGTACTTCCACTCGGGCTCGCTCGCGTTCGCGGAACCGGAGCTGTCCCGGATCCTGGCGCTCCTGGCCGCCGTACCGACGCTGGTCTGCATCAACCTGGAGCGGGCCGCGGTCATCCCGGAGATCGCCGAGCGGGCGGCGGCGCTGATCGCGGACTACGGCGCCGAGGACGCCGCGCTGCTGGACGTGGCGTTCGGCCGGGCCGTGCCCGAGGGGCGGCTCCCCTTCGAACTGCCGCGGTCGATGGCGGCGGTGGAGGCCTCACGGCCCGATGTGCCGAACGACACCCTCGACCCCGTGTTCGAACACGGACACGGGCTGGCCCTGTAGGGGGTCGACAAAAGCGCGCGGTGACCGACGATCACCGCGCACCGGGTGGCCGTGCCGTGGGGGGACGGCCACCCGGCATCACCGCCCATATCCCCATTCCCGCCGTAATCGGAACCGCCGCTTCCGCCGTTTTCCCTGTCTGAACCCCGCATAGCCGCAGGCCGGTGGCTCCTCTACGCTGCACCCCTACCACGCGGATCTTCAGGGGCGGGAAATGGAACAGACACACACCACCCACAGCGGCGCCGCGGCCACCCCAGGCGCTCAGCGGCGCGTGCTCGTGGTCGAGGACGACCGCACCATCGCCGACGCCATCGCCGCCCGGCTGCGCGCCGAGGGCTTCCAGGTGCAGGCCGCCTTCGACGGTCCGGCCGCCGTCGCCGCGGCCGAGAGCTGGCAGCCCGAGCTGCTGGTCCTCGACGTGATGCTGCCCGGCTTCGACGGCCTCGAGGTCTGCCGGCGGGTCCAGGCGCAGCGGCCGGTACCGGTGCTGATGCTCACCGCGCGCGACGACGAGACCGACATGCTGGTCGGGCTCGGGGTCGGCGCGGACGACTACATGACGAAGCCGTTCTCGATGCGCGAGCTCGCGGCGCGGGTCCACGTCCTGCTGCGGCGCGTGGAGCGGGCCACCCTGGCCGCCACCGCCCCGCGCGGGGCCACCCTGCGCCTGGGCGATCTGGAGATCGACCACGCGCAGCGCCGGGTCCGGGTGCAGGCCGAGGACGTACACCTGACGCCGACGGAGTTCGACCTGCTGGTGTGCCTGGCCGGCACCCCCCGGGCGGTGCTCTCCCGGGAGCAGCTGCTCGCGGAGGTGTGGGACTGGGCCGACGCGTCCGGGACCCGTACGGTCGACAGCCACATCAAGGCCCTGCGCCGCAAGATCGGGGCGGAGCGGATCCGTACGGTCCACGGCGTCGGGTACGCCCTGGAGACCCCGGCCCAGGCATGAGCGGCGGGCGCCCGCCGGGAGGGCTGAGGCCGTTCTCCCCGTTCTCGATCAAGACCAAGCTGGGCACGCTCGTCGTGGTCTCGGTCTTCATCACGACGGGGCTGCTGCTGGTGGCCCTGCGCACGGACACCGAGCTGCGGTTCATCACGGTGTTCTCGGTGATCGCCTCGATGCTGATCACCCAGTTCGTGGCGCACAGCCTGACGGCGCCGCTGGACGACATGACCCGGGTGGCCCGGGCGATATCCCACGGGGACTACACGCGCCGGGTGCGCGGGGCCGGGCGCCGCGACGAGCTGGGCGACCTGGCGTCCACGATCAACCTGATGGCGGACGACCTGGAGGCCGTGGACCGGCACCGCAAGGAGCTGGTCGCCAACGTCTCGCACGAGCTGCGCACGCCGATCGCGGCGCTGCGGGCGGTGCTGGAAAACGTGGTGGACGGGGTCTCCGAGGCCGATCCGGAGACCATGCGGACGATGCTGAAGCAGACCGAGCGCCTCGGCCGGCTCGTGGAGACCCTGCTGGACCTGTCCCGGGTGGACAACGGGGTGGTCCCGCTGAAGGCCCGCCGCTTCGAGGTGTGGCCGTACCTGTCGGGGGTCCTGAAGGAATCGGGCCTCGCGGCCGCCGGCCGACCGGGCCTGCTCTCCGGCTCCGGCGGGCACACCCGCAACGACGTGCACCTGCACCTGGACGTGTTCCCGCCCGAGCTCACGGCGTACGCGGACGCCGAGCGCCTGCACCAGGTGGTGGCGAACCTGATCGACAACGCGGTCAAGCACAGCCCGCCGCACGGCCGGGTCACCGTCCGTGCCCGGGCCGGCGACGCACCCGGCAGTCTCGCGCTGGAGGTACGGGACGAAGGCCCCGGCATCCCGGAGGCGGAGCGGCACCGGGTCTTCGAGCGGTTCAACCGGGGCAGCGCCACCGGCGGCGACGGCGGCACCGGACTGGGCCTGGCCATCGCCCGCTGGGCCGTCGGCCTGCACGGAGGGCATATCGGAGTGGCCGAATCGTCACGCGGCTGCCGGATCCTCGTCACGCTTCCGGGCAGCTCCCAGGCGTCACATTGACGTAGGGTTCGAGTGGGTAGGACATGATCTCGGCCACACGTGCCCGGGGTCCGTCAGGGGTGCGAAGCCATGGGGGCCGCAACCACGGTGCCCCCTACCCGAACCAGGCTGGTTTCCCGCCATTCAGAGCGGCGAAACCCGCCGTTCGGTGTGACCTACATGACGTAAGTCCCGCCCGGTCTGCATCCAGCGGCCAGGGAGGCGTAGCCTTTATTCCCGCTGTCCATACCTTGTGAAGCGGAAGAGGGCGGTTGCCGCCGTGTCGCCACAGTCCCCCAGTAACTCGAGCACCACGACCGAAGCAGAGGGCGGGAAGACCCCTGCCTCAGGCTTCGGCGCCAATGAGTGGCTCGTCGACGAGATCTATCAGCAGTACCTCCAGGACCCGAATTCGGTCGACCGGGCCTGGTGGGACTTCTTCGCCGACTACAAGCCGGGGGGCACTGCGTCTCCGGTGAAGCCGGACGAGCCCAAGAAGTCCCCGACGACGGACGGCGCCTCCGCACAGGCCGCCCCTGCCGTCGCCCCGCAGGTCTCCGACGCCGCCGCCACGGGGGCGGCGAGCGCCGCCGCGCCCTCTCCTGCCGCCGCGCCCACGCCTGTGTCAGCTCCTGCCCCTGCTCCTGCCACCCCCTCTGGTGCCCCTGCTGTGACTGTCACCTCCCAGGCCCAGGCCGCCGCACCGGCCGCCGCCGCCCCTCAGGCCCCGGCCCCGGCTCCGGCCGCAGCCCCCGTCGCCGCCCAGAAGCCCGCGCCCGCTGCCGCGCCCGCCGCCGAGGCCCCTGCGGGCCCCGAGCTGGTGACGCTCCGCGGCCCGGCCGCCGCGGTCGCCAAGAACATGAACGCCTCCCTCGACGTCCCGACGGCCACGTCCGTCCGCGCCGTCCCGGTGAAGCTGCTGTTCGACAACCGCATCGTCATCAACAACCACCTGAAGCGCGCCCGGGGCGGGAAGATCTCCTTCACCCACCTCATCGGTTACGCGATGGTGCAGGCCATCAAGGCCATGCCGTCGATGAACTACTCCTTCGCGGAGAAGGACGGCAAGCCCACCCTGGTCAAGCCGGAGCACGTGAACTTCGGCCTCGCGATCGACCTGGTGAAGCCGAACGGCGACCGCCAGCTCGTCGTCGCCGGCATCAAGAAGGCCGAGACCCTCAACTTCTTCGAGTTCTGGATGGCCTACGAGGACATCGTCCGCCGCGCCCGCGTGGGCAAGCTGACGATGGACGACTTCACCGGCGTCACCGTCTCGCTGACCAACCCCGGCGGCCTGGGCACCGTCCACTCCGTGCCCCGCCTGATGCCCGGACAGTCGGTCATCATGGGCGTCGGCTCCATGGACTACCCCGCCGAGTTCCAGGGCACCTCGCAGGACACCCTGAACAAGCTGGGCATCTCCAAGGTCATGACCCTGACCTCGACCTACGACCACCGGGTCATCCAGGGCGCGGCCTCCGGCGAGTTCCTGCGCATCGTCTCGAACCTGCTGCTCGGCGAGAGCGGCTTCTACGACGACGTCTTCGAGGCCCTGCGCATCCCGTACGAGCCGGTCCGCTGGAACCGCGACATCGACGCCTCGCACGACGACGACGTCACGAAGGCCGCCCGCGTCTTCGAGCTGATCCACTCCTACCGGGTCCGCGGCCACGTCATGGCCGACACCGACCCGCTGGAGTACAAGCAGCGCAAGCACCCCGACCTCGACATCACCGAGCACGGCCTCACCCTGTGGGACCTGGAGCGGGAGTTCGCGGTCGGCGGCTTCTCCGGCAAGTCGATGATGAAGCTGCGCGACATCCTCGGCGTGCTGCGCGACTCGTACTGCCGCACCACCGGCGTCGAGTTCATGCACATCCAGGACCCGAAGCAGCGCCGCTGGATCCAGGACCGCATCGAGCGCCCGCACTCCAAGCCGGAGCGCGAGGAGCAGCTGCGCATCCTGCGCCGTCTGAACGCGGCGGAGGCCTTCGAGACCTTCCTGCAGACGAAGTACGTCGGCCAGAAGCGCTTCTCCCTGGAGGGCGGCGAGTCCGTCATCCCGCTGCTCGACGCCGTCATCGACTCGGCCGCCGAGGCCCGCCTCGACGAGGTCGCGATCGGCATGGCCCACCGCGGCCGCCTGAACGTCCTCGCGAACATCGTCGGCAAGTCGTACGCGCAGATCTTCCGCGAGTTCGAGGGCAACCTCGACCCGAAGTCCATGCACGGCTCCGGCGACGTCAAGTACCACCTGGGCGCCGAGGGCACCTTCACGGGCCTGGACGGGGAGCAGATCAAGGTCTCGCTCGTCGCCAACCCCTCGCACCTGGAGGCCGTGGACCCGGTCCTGGAGGGCGTCGTCCGCGCCAAGCAGGACGTCATCAACAAGGGCGGCACGGACTTCACCGTCCTGCCCGTCGCCCTGCACGGTGACGCGGCCTTCGCCGGCCAGGGCGTCGTCGCCGAGACGCTGAACATGTCGCAGCTGCGCGGCTACCGCACCGGCGGCACCGTCCACGTCGTGATCAACAACCAGGTCGGCTTCACCGCCGCCCCGGAGTCCTCGCGTTCCTCGATGTACGCGACCGACGTGGCCCGCATGATCGAGGCGCCGATCTTCCACGTGAACGGTGACGACCCGGAGGCCGTGGTCCGCATCGCGCGGCTCGCCTTCGAGTTCCGCCAGGCGTTCAACAAGGACGTCGTCATCGACCTCATCTGCTACCGCCGCCGCGGTCACAACGAGTCGGACAACCCGGCGTTCACGCAGCCGCTGATGTACGACCTGATCGACAAGAAGCGCTCGGTGCGCAAGCTGTACACCGAATCGCTCATCGGTCGCGGCGACATCACGCTGGAAGAGGCGGAGCAGGCGCTCCAGGACTTCCAGGGCCAGCTGGAGAAGGTCTTCGCGGAGGTCCGCGAGGCCGCCACGCAGCCCGCGGTCGCCCCGCCGGTCGCCCCGGCCTCGCAGGCCGACTTCCCGGTCGCGGTGACCACCGCGGTCTCGCAGGACGTCGTCAAGCGGATCGCCGAGTCCCAGGTCAACATCCCGGACCACGTCACCGTGCACCCGCGCCTGCTGCCGCAGCTGCAGCGCCGCGCGGCGATGATCGACGAGGGCACCATCGACTGGGGCATGGGCGAGACCCTCGCCTTCGGCTCGCTGCTGATGGAGGGCACCCCGGTCCGGCTGTCCGGCCAGGACTCCCGCCGCGGTACGTTCGGCCAGCGCCACGCGGTCCTCATCGACCGGGAGACCGGCGAGGACTACACCCCGCTGCAGTACCTGTCGGACGAGCAGGCCCGCTTCAACGTCTACGACTCGCTGCTCTCCGAGTACGCGGCCATGGGCTTCGAGTACGGCTACTCGCTGGCCCGCCCGGACGCGCTGGTGCTGTGGGAGGCCCAGTTCGGTGACTTCGTCAACGGCGCGCAGACGGTCGTCGACGAGTTCATCTCCTCGGCCGAGCAGAAGTGGGGCCAGACCAGCGGTGTCACGCTGCTCCTGCCGCACGGCTACGAGGGCCAGGGCCCGGACCACTCGTCCGCCCGCCCGGAGCGCTTCCTGCAGCTCTGCGCGCAGAACAACATGACGGTCGCGATGCCGACCCTGCCGTCGAACTACTTCCACCTGCTGCGCTGGCAGGTGCACAACCCGCACCACAAGCCGCTGATCGTCTTCACCCCGAAGTCGATGCTGCGTCTGAAGGCGGCGGCGTCGAAGGCGGAGGAGTTCACCACCGGTTCGTTCCGTCCGGTCATCGGTGACTCCACGGTGGACGCGAACGCGGTCCGCAAGGTCGTCTTCTGCGCGGGCAAGGTCTACTACGACCTGGAGGCCGAGCGGGAGAAGCGCGGCATCACGGACACCGCCATCATCCGCATCGAGCGGCTGTACCCGCTGCCGGGTGCGGAGCTCCAGGCGGAGATCGCGAAGTTCACGAACGCGGCGAAGTACATCTGGGCGCAGGAGGAGCCGGCGAACCAGGGTGCATGGCCGTTCATCGCCCTCAACCTGATCGACCACCTCGACCTGGCGGTCGGCGCGGACGTTCCGGCGGGCGAGCGCCTGCGGCGCATCTCGCGCCCGCACGGCTCCTCCCCCGCGGTGGGCTCGGCGAAGCGCCACCAGGCGGAGCAGCAGCTGCTGCTGAACGAGGTGTTCGAGGCGTAGGCCTCACCGCACCGCCGGAAGGCCCGGCACCCCGATGGGGTGCCGGGCCTTCCGGCCGTCCGGGGGGAGCGGGGGGGGCGGGGCTCGTCCCGGACAGCGCCCGGCGGCCGACTACGGCTGGACATGGGCCGCCCTGGATCGGCCGGCGGCCGAGGCCTGCCGGGTAATCCTTTGTGCAGGTCGCCACAGGCGGGTATCTTCGCGCCCGCACATCGTTTGACGTGCACGAACCCGGACGGAGTCCCTTGCAAGACGATCAGATTGCCGCCGGCCTCGTCGGTCTGCTCCTCGTTGCCGTCGAGGTCCTCGCACCCGTGGCAGGAGCCGTGGCGGCAGCCCTCGCGATCCGCCGGCGAGGACGCGGTGCCCGCCTCGCCATGGCGGGCTGCCTGGTCATGCTGCCCGGGCCGATCGTGGCCGTTCTCGGCACGACCGTGGGCTTGGAACCCCTCATGCGCGCTGTCGGGACCTCCATGGCCGGCCATGTGCTCACGGCGCTGACCCTGCCCTTCCACCTGGTCGGCTTCGGACTCATCCTCGCCGGAGCACTTTCCGAGCCGAGGCAACAGCCCCTCCCGCACTCACCGACGGCGGTCGAGTCGCACTGACGGACAGCGCACCGGCTCAACGGGCTCGCAGTTCGGGGTGGTGACGCATGATCAGGACGTTCATGTCGCTGACGCGCGAGCGGTCACGGTCCACGTGGGCCTGGAAGCGGGCTGCGACGTGGGCGGCGCACTCGGCGCAGGAGTCCGGAGGGACCGGCAGCCGCGGGAACAGGTCGGCGGCTTCCACTACACGGCCTCGATGTCGGCCACGGCCGTGGAGATCTCCCGCCCGGACGGACCCCGGACGTAGGCCAGCTTCACCCAGTGCTCACGGGCGGGGGTGTCGGAGACGTCTTCCCGGACCACCGCCATGAGCTCCCCCTCGACGCCGGACGCGATGTCCCGCACCCGCTTGTGGAGCAGCGCGTGAGGGACGTCCTCGAAGGGGCGGGGTACTGCTTCATGCATCACGGGGTCTCACTCCCTGCCATCGTCACCGGGTGGTGTGACGACGGTAGGGGCGGTCCGGCATCGGCAGAGGCACAGTTTGTGCCCCTTCCTTCAGGCCGTCAGCAGCCCTAGCAGGGAGGCGAGTTCGGACGCTCGCCGGCGACGTGCAGGGCTCTTCGACTCGGCCTCCTCCAGAACGATCCGCTTCGCGTACCCGTTGTACTGCACGGTCTCCGGCGCTGCTTCATGAGCTTGCGCCAGCGTCGCCAGCGCCACGTCCGGCTGCGCGTCGAGGTGGTACGCGCGGGCCTGCTCGATCCGGTGCCGGGCTCGCCGCGGCCGCGACGGGATCGCCTCCGACTCCGCCCGGGCGGCTTGGCGTGCCGACTCCCCGCCGGCGCGCAGCTCGACTGCGACGGTGACCGCGTGCGCGCCGATGACGGCGTGCGAGAAGCTCGTCACGGGGTGGAAGTACCCGCGGGGCAGGGACTCGGCCAGGGCCCGGGCGTCGTCCCAGTACCGCCAGGCGGAGCCGGTCTCCCCGCGGCGGGCGGCCGTCAGTCCTGCCTCGACGGTGAGGGCCCCGGCAACCGCGCGGACGTCCGTTCCGGCGTCGGGGAGGAGGGGCTCCAGGTAGCGGAGGGTCTCCAGGGTGACGGCGTCGGCCGCGTCGAGGTGCGCGCTCTCCCGGTGGGCCTGCGTGGTGAGCCACGCGGCGAGGCCGATCGCATGCGGGTCCTCGGAGTCCTGTGCAGCCATCATGCCGCGCTCCGCCACCCGCCATACCAGCGGTGCGTCCGGCTGGTAGGCGCAGAAGAACTGCGCGAGGAAGTAAACCTCCGCCAGCCGCGCTTGAGCCGCCTTGCGGTCGGCCACTGTCTCGGCCTGTCGGACTGCGGACTGCGCGTCGTGGACCAGATCCGGCAGCAGGGCCCCGACGACGTCGCGGTGATTGGGCGCCGAGTGCCGGGCCGACCATGCGCGGGCGAGGCGGGCGGTCAGGTGCGCGTCCGGCGGTGCTTCCCGACTGTCACCGAGCTGAAGCGCGTTGAGTGCCTCCTTGCAGCTCGACACTGACAGGGTATGGGGCAGGGCCGGTTCTGTGTGATCGATAGCGCACGAATGCAGCCTGGTCCTGAGGTCGAGACACGTGCTGGGAGAGCGTCGAGGCGTGAGAAGGAAAGACAGTGGCTGACGACCTGTCCGCGGTGGCGCGCTTCCTCTACGAAGCGGGCACGCTCAAGCACACCCGGCGTACCGGCTGGTGGATGGCCGGCGTCAACGACCCCGAGAGCGTCGCCGAGCACTCGTGGCGGACGTCGCTCATCGCGTCGGTCATCGCGAAGCTGGAGGGCGCCGACCCCGTGGAGTGCATGCTCCAGGGCGTCGAGTACAAGGCCCAGGGCTACGAGAACGCGCAGCGGTGGATCGACAACAGCCGGGCGCGGCTCACGAACGGGACAGGGCGGCGGCTGGCCGGCGAACTGCTCGCGCAAGGGCCGTTGGACTGGCTGCGGAACGCCCTCGGCGAGAAGGCCTGACACGCTGCCCCCGGGGCGGCCGATGATCTTACCGATTCCTGACGCCCCCCTCTGGGGACGCTCACAAGTCCCCTGTCGCCTTTAGCGTGTTCGTACATCCCCGAGTGCGACCGGTCGGCGCAAGCCGCACCCGATGACGGTTCGACTCCGGGGAAGCCCGAAATTTCACGAGAAGGCGGAAAAATGACGGTCGAGACGCTTCCCCTCTGCGCTTACCCGGAGTGCACCAACCACCCCGAGGCGCCGACGCCCGGTAATCCCGAGCCCCGGTACTGCGCGCACCCCGACCACAACGCGCTGGGCGCGTTCCGCAAGTTCCGGGCCAAGCGGCAGCAGCGCAAGGACGAGAAGCGCCAGGCGGCCGAGGCCAAGAAGGCGGCCGGGGCGGCGCCCGCCGCGGACGCCCTTCCCGTCGAGCGGACGATGGAGTCCGCGAGGGAAGCGGCGATGCCGGGCATGGGCGGATCCGGCCCTCGCGCCGACCTCGTGGCGCTCATCTCCCAGCTGTCCACGGACCTGCCGGGCTACATCGAGGAACTGGCCATCATCACGGACTCGGCCGCCGCCGAGGAGCGCATCCGGACCGTGACCCAGGCCGCGGCCCAGCGGATCCTGGACGCCGAACAGCGCACCGCGCTGGCGGAGGAGGCCGCGGACATGGCCGTCGCCCAACTGGACGTGGCCAAGCACCGGTTCGAGGAGGACGCGGACAAGATCCGCGAGGAGGCCGCGCAGCAGGTGGCGGACGTGGCGTTCGTGCGGGCCGAGCTGGAGCGTTACCGCGAGCGGGTCGCCCAGTTGGAGGAGCGACTCGACGGCGTACGCGAGGAGGCGGACGCGGCCCGCCGGGAGCGCAGCGAGATCGCACGGCAGGCCGAACAGCACCGATGCGAGGTCTGACGACCGCCCCCGAACCGCCGAGATAGAGACGAAGGCCGCCCGGTCTCCTGGCCAGTGCCACGACGAGACCGGGCGCCGGGCGCAACGCGGTCGTACCGCGTCCGCCGTCTACGGCCGGGGTTCGAAGTCCCAGTACGGGCGGTTCTGTTGGCGGGCCGAGACCGTGTGGACGCGGCACTAGGCGACCACGGGCGGGACCTCGGACACTACGACGAGGACGACTACGCGAGGGGAGCGCACGACCTCATGTCCGGCCCGAGGCCGCCGGGAGTGCGGGAGAAGGAATCCTGGCTGGAGGGCAAGGTCGATTTCGACAGTTCCATTCGCCGGGACGGTTCGGCCACGAACGCCAACGCCGAGCGCTATTGGAACGAGCAACAAGGACTGGAGCAGTAGTGACCAGGCACGTATTTCCCTGCATCGTCTGCGGGAACCTCACCGTCGGCGTGCCGGGGAACCATGAGATCTGCCCCGTCTGCGGATGGCAGGACGACGGCGGGGACTACCGTGATCCCGACCGGTACGTGGGCGGCCCGAACCACGTCACGCTGCGGGAGGCCCGGGAGAACTACCGGGCGTTCGGCGCCAGTGAGCGCCGGCGGATCGACCGGGTCAGGCCCCCGCTCCCCGAGGAGGTTGCGGCTCCGCAGGCGGAAGCGGCCGACCTGGTTCCCGGCTGGCTCGATTTCGTCGACAACCCCGAAGCGGTGCGGACGGTGTACGGGGCGCAGCCCGTCCCGGAGCTCGAAGGGGTCGCCGTACGGGAGGTCGTGTGGCGCGTCGGAGGCGGACCGGAGCTGCTGATCAGTTTCGACCTGCCGGTCTACCCGGCCGATCCACCCCGCCTCTGGGCCGAAAGCGGATTCGACACCGTCCGGGTGCAACTCCGACTGATCGGTGCGGCCGCCGCGCTGGAGGCCTCCCAGGACTGCGACCCGGTCGGACGCATCACGCTCGGCGCCGGCGCCCGCACAGCCGTGGCCCTGTCCCTGGAAGCCGGCCGGTTCCGCGCGAGGGTGAACGCCGACGGGGCGCGGATCCACGAGGTGACGGCGCATCGACGGGACTGATCGTCCGCCGCCTACGGCTGGGGTTCGAAGTCCCAGTACGGGCGGTTCTGTTGGCGGGCCGAGACCGTGTGGACGTGTTGGGGGCCCAGGGTGCGGGTCAGGGCCTTGAGGCCCGCGTCCTCGTGTTTCTGGGCCTCCGTGTCCTCCCGGACCGAGCGGAGGTCGGCGGCCAGGGCGATCTGGGCGCTCAGGGTCATCGGATGGTCCGGGCCCAGGACCTGTTCGCAGTTTCGGAGGGTCTCACGGCTCAGGGACACCGCGTCCTCGAAGTGCCCGGTGATGTTGCGGTGCCCGGTGGCGTTCAGGGCGCAGCCCAGCGTCCACGGGTGGCGGTCCCCGACCGCGCCGCGCATGCCGACCAGGGCCTGTTCCGCCAGGTTGAGGGCCTCGACCCGTTCGCCCTGGGCGCGCAGGACGAGGCCGAGGTTGCCGACCGTGCCGATGCTGTACGGGTGGGCCAGCCCCAGCTGCGTCTGGTAGCCCCGGACCACCTCCTCCGAGATCCGGCGGGCCTCGCCGATGTCCCCGTACTCCCGCAGGTACGTCGCGTAGTCCGAGGCGACCATCAGGGTCCACGGGAACTCCGCGCCGAACACCCGCGTGGAGCGTTCCAGGACGCTGCGCAGCCGGGCCCCGGCGCCGGGGATGTCGCCGGAGCGGCGCAGGCACATGCCGAGGTTGTGCTCGGCGCGCAGGGTCTGGGGGTGGTTGATGCCCAGCACCTGGGAGTTGAGCTTGAGTCCCTGTTCCTGGCGGGCGAGGGCCTCCCGGTAGCGGCCCATCAGCCGCAGCCCCATCGCGCAGCCGATGCCGGAGGAGAGCGTCGCGATGTGCCGTACGCGCAGTACCCGCTCGCGCCGGCGCAGGGTGTCGAGGTCGGCGTCGTACGCCTCCTGGTAGCGGCCCAGCAGCCGCAGGGCGACCGCGACGTTGTTCTCGGCGTTCAGCGTCGTGGAGTCGTCCTCGCCGAGCAGCTCGCGGTAGCGGGCGAAGGCGTGCTCGAGGAGCTCGCGGGCCTGCTCGAACTTGGCGGTGCTGAGCAGCACCCCGGCGTACGTGCTGGTGGCGCGCAGGGTCTCCAGGTCCCGGTCGCCCCGCTCGGCGAGCAGCCGGTCGGCGACCGACTTGGCGAGGGTCTCGGCGCGCTTGAAGTGCCCGAGCATCCGCAGGGCGCCGCCGTAGTGGTAGCTGAGCTCGCGGACCTGGTCGTGGTCGTCGCCGAGCATCGTGCGCCACTCCGCGTCGGTCTGCTCGGCGAGCCGCAGGCAGGTGCGGTACTCCCCGGCGAGGATCAGGTAGCGCAGGCAGTGCAGCAGGAAGGTCTGGATCCGCGGGTTGCTGCTGGCCAGGACGCCGGCGCTCTCCAGGTGCGGGATCAGCTCGGCGTAGCGCGGCCACAGCCGGGAGTCGGAGGGCCGGCCCGGGTCGGCGCCGGCGAGGACCTGCCGGACGGCGCGGGAGAGCGGTTCGGCCTCCTCCTCGGAGAGGTTCTCGCGGACGATCCCGTGCACCATGCGGTGCAGCTGTACGGTCTCCAGCCCGCCGCCGCCCTCCTCCACGGACAGGTCGGAGTACTCGAGGCGGACGACGGAGAACTGGACGAGCTTGTTGAGGGCGGCGTTCCACCGGATCTGGTCGTTGATCAGCCCGGCGAGCTGCTCGGGCACGTCGGCGGCGGGGAATTCGCGCAGCAGCCGCAGCGGCACCGGCCCGGGTGCGAAGAACACGAACAGCCGCAGCAGGGCGAGCGCGTCGGGGAAGTTCTCCCGGACGTTGTTCAGCAGTATCGCGAGGGCGGTCGGGAAAGGCAGCGGGTAGTCGTCGGAGACGGTGACGGCCTCGCGGGAGTCCAGTCTGCGCTGGAGCAGGGCCAGGTAGTCGCCCACCGTCAGCGGGGAGTCGGCGAGCCAGCCGGCGGTCTGGTCGAGGGCGAGGGGGTAGTCCTCCAGGGCCTCGGCGAGCTGGTCGGCCTCCTCGCCGGTGAGCCGGCGGGCCCGGCGGCGGATGAAGGTGATCGACTCGGGCCGGGCGTACAGCGGGACCTCGAGGAGGCTGGTGTGCCGGGAGGCCCATTCGCGGTTGCGGGAGGTGATGATGACGTCGCCCGCGCCCGAGGGCAGCAGGTCGGTGAGGTCGTCGGGGTTGTCGCAGCCGTCGAAGACCACCAGCCAGCGGCTGTACGGGGATCCGCGCCGCAGTGCCTCCAGGACGGCCCGGATCTGCTCGCCGTAGCTGCCGGCGCCGCGCGGCAGGCCCATCGCGGGGGCCAGGTCGGCGAGCCGCTCGCGCAGGGTGGGCCGGTCCTCGGCGGGGACCCACCACACGACGTCGTACTCGGAGGCGAAGCGGTACGCGTACTCGGTGGCGACCTGTGTCTTGCCCACCCCGGACAGCCCCAGCAGGGTGACGGTCGAGGCGCCGGGCGGGGCGTCGGCGAGGGCGGCGCGCAGCCGGCCGATGACGTCGTTGCGGCCGGTGAAGCGCGGGTTGCGGCGCGGGACCCGGCCCCAGATCTCGGGCGGGTCGTTGGGGAAGCGGGGGCCGCGGCGGCCGGTCTCGGTGCCGATCCGGTCGGTGGGCAGCTCGAGCCGGCGCAGCACCCGGTACTCGGCCTCGTACGCGTCCAGGCCCCACAGGTCGGTCTTCTCCAGCACGGCGACGGCGCTGGGCAGCGGTGCGTCGGTGAGGCAGACGGCGGCGAACCGGTCGGGGTGGTGGTCGGTGACGGTGCGCAGGGCGGTGTTCCACTCCTCGTCGGTGTGGGTGCCGGCGGAGAAGTAGCGCTCGCTGAGGATGAGCAGGACCCGGCTGCCGCTGCGGGCGAGGTCGTCGAGGGCGGGGGTGAGGCCGGGGCTGGACTGCGGGTCCCAGCGTGCGAGGGCGACCCGGTGGCCGTGCTCCTCCAGGCGGTGGGCGATCCACACGGCCCAGGGCCGGTTGAACCCGGCGAAGCTGATGACGAAGCGCTGCGGCTGCGCGGCTCCGTCGCGGTCTCGGTCCTGCCGAAGTCCGGTGGTCATGCGGCCGTCTCCCTGGAATCCGGGCGATGGACGGGGTTGAAACGGTAGCGCAGCGGACGGCCCGTCACCCCTGTGCGAACGGGGCGAGTTCGGGGTGCTGCGCGCACCAGGCGCGGCGTTCCCGGTCGACGGCCCGGCGGGCGACGGCGTGCTGGTCCCCCGGCGGCGGCAGCTCGTCCATGGCCCGTTCGGCCGCGGCCATGGCGGCGGTGAACTCCCGTCCGGCGGTGGTGAGTTGCGGGTTCTGGTGCAGCACGGGGAGGACGGCGGCGACCTGGGCGCGGATCCGCGCGTGCTGGGCCCAGGCGCCGCGGGCGCCGTAGAGGGCGGCGCGCTGCCAGTACCCGGCCAGGGCCAGGTGGGCGTACGCGCCGTGCAGGAGTCCCTCGAGCGGGCGGGGGTCGCTGCGCCAGGGGGCCCAGTGCCGGGGCGTGCGGTCGGCGGTGTGCAGGGTCAGGACGTCGGCGAGGGCGGTGAGCTTGCCGTGCTGGACCTCGTGGACGAGGGTCGCGGCGAGCGCGGGCGGCGCCTGGGTGCGGGCGAGCACGGATCCGGCGGCCGCGGGCAGGGTGGCGCCACTGGAGCGGGAGCCGCCGCCGAGCGGGACGACGGAGCGCAGCAGCAGGCCGATCTCCTCGGCGCGGGCGGTGTCGTACCGGTCGAGCAGGGTGAGCGCGCCGGACCACTGGGTGTCCCAGCGTTTGTGGCCCTTGGGGGTGAGCCGGCGGGCGGGGCGCACGGGCGCCGGGTGGGCGGGGCCGGGGGCCCGGTAGGGGTCGAGGTCGTCGAGGGCGGTGCGGCCGCCGGGCAGGGTGTGCAGGGCGAGCGCGGCGGGGTCGTCGGGGTCCCAGGAGCACTCGGTGAGGGCGAGCGGGCCGGGCCGGGCGGGGCGCAGCAGCCCGAGGGTGGGCAGGACGAGCCGGCCGTGGACGGGCTTCAGGGTGGCCTTGAAGGCGATCCCGGAGCGCAGGGCCGCGGCGACGGCGAGGGCCCCGAGGTGGCCGAGGTCGGCCGGGGGGCCGTACGGGGCGTGCAGCCGGCGCAGGGTCTCCTCGGCCCACACCCCGGTGGCCGGGTAGTGCAGGACGTCGCGGACGGCCTCGGGGTCGTGCCGTTCGGCCTCCTCCAGCAGGGCCCAGTGGTCCGCCGCCTCCCCGGCCCGCCCGCCGGGGGCGGCGTCGAGCACTCCGCGCAGGATGACGAGCCGCTTGGAGCGGCGGATGTCGCGGACCAGGCGGGTGCCGTCGGCGGAGGGCTCGGTGGAGGCGAGGGCGCCCAGGGTGGCCGAGGTGACGGCGAACCCGGTCAGGGGGGCGGTCATGAGGCGGCCGCCCGGGGCGGCGCCTGGCCGGCGGCCGACGGGCCGGCTGCCGGGCCGGCGGCCGACGGGCCGGCAGCTGGGCCGGCGTCCGACGGATCGGCGTCCAACGGGCCGGCGGCTGCCGGGCCGAGGGGGCCGGCGCCCGGGGCGGCGGCGTTCTGGCGGTCCCCCGCCTGCGCGGCGGCCTTGTGGAGCGACGCCGCGATGTGCCGGATGACGACCTGGAGGTCGGCGCAGTACACGGAGGGCCGGCGGAAGCCCTCGCCGGCGCGGTAGCGGTGCGGGTAGTGGCCGCCGCCGCAGACCTCGACGAGCTCGCAGGAGCGGCAGCCGTCGGCGAGTGCCTGCCGGCCGAGCTGGCGGGCGGCCAGCCCGGGGTGGTCGAGGAACGCGTCGAAGCTGTGGCGCTCCAGGGTCATTCCGGTGGCGGCGGCACCCTCGTAGGCGGATTTGAGCGAGTCGGCCTGCTCGATGGCGCCGTCGGTCTCGATCACGGCGGTGGTGGCGGGGGCGAGGCCGAGGGTCTCGGTGGCGGCGGGCAGTCCGAGCAGCAGGGCGATGATCTCCTCGAAGATCCGGATCCGGGTCCGCAGCACCGTGTCGTGCCACCAGCGTTCGAAGACGGCGAGGAGCCAGTCGGCGTACGGGGTGCCGGGCGGATGGTGGCCGGGCGGCGGGGTGCTCCAGTTGGCCAGCGGCAGCAGCAGTCCGATGACCGGCGGGGCGAAGGCGAGCAGGGACTCGTACGTCTCCACCGGGTCCTGGTCGAGGTCGACGACGCAGAGCACCCCGGCGTAGCTCTCGGGGTGCCGGGCGAGGAGGCGCAGGCCCCGGGCGGCGGCGCCGAAGCCGGGGCGTCCGGTGTGGTCCACGCGGCGCGTGTTGTGCGCGGGCAGACCGCCGTCGAGGCTGACGCCGATGCGTATCCCGGCGGCGGCGAGCGCCGCGAGCCGGCTGCGGGTGAGCAGGGTGCCGTTGGTCTGGACGGTGGCGGTGACCCGGGTCCGCGGCGAGGTCCGGGCGAGGGCGGCCCGTACGGCGTCGACGGGGGCGGCCAGTTCGGCGGGGGCGGTGAGCAGGGGTTCGCCGCCGTGCAGGACGAGGTCGACGCGGGCCAGGTCGTGGGCGGCGGCGTGCTCGGCGATGCGGTCGGCGGCGCGTGCGGTGGTGGCCGGGGACATCGCGGCCGGCTGGCCGCGCCAGCCCTGGTCGGCCATCTCGTACACGTAGCAGTAGGTGCAGGCGAGGTTGCAGCGGCTGCGGGTCTTGAGCACGAACTGCCGTATCGGGTGCGGGCGGTGGCCTGCGGCGCGCAGGGCGGGCACGTCGAGCGCGGCGTACGGCCACGGCGCGTGGATCCGATGGGAGGGCAGCACGACGTCGCTCGTGTTGGTCTGCCTCATCGTTCGTACCTCCCGCGCCGCGGACGGTGCATCCCTGCCCGGCGGACGGCACCGGCTAACGGCGGAAACGGGACAACTGTGGCTGCTCTGCGTGTCCTTGGGAATGCGGTGCGTGAGGGGGCCGCGTCAGGCCACTCCGGAGTCGAACGCGTTGAGGATCTCGGCGGGGTGGGTGACCCGCTGCACCATGCCTTCGATGACCCGGGCGAGCACGGGATGGTCGATGCCGCGCAGTGCGGCCAGGTCGAACCCGGAGAGGTCCGGTAACTGCCCGGAACAGGCGGTGCCCGCCGTTTCCGCTTCCTGCTGCCGAGTCACCATGGGCTGCCCGTCCCCCTGTCGAGTCGCATTCAACCTGGCCCCGCCGGCGTTCGAGGCGCGGGGACACTTGCACAACGGCGGCGCACGCAAAGGCTCACAGCCCCGCCTCCAGGGTGCGGACCCGCGACTGCAGGGCATCGCGCCGGTCCGCGGCGGGCTCCCCGAGCCGGATCCACAACTCCACGGCCGAGCGGTACGCGTCCAGCGCCGCCCGGGGCCGCGCCAGCCGCTCGAGCACCTCCCCCCGCAACTCCTGTACCCGCGCCGCCAGTTCCACCGCCACGTCCCGCCGCGCCTCCCGGTCGGCGGCCAGCGCGGACCGCCAGGCCCGGCGGTAGGAGTCCGCGGCCCGGTCGAGCCGGTCCAGCGCCCGGGTGTGCGCGTGGATCTCCTGCTGGACGTCTCCGTGCTCGCGCCAGGCGCCGGCCTGCTCCAGCGGACTGCGGCTCTGCCGGACGGCCAGCTCCAGCAGGTACTCCGCCTCCCGCAGGTCCACCACGTCGCCCTCGTAGCCGTGCCGCAGCCGCAGTCCCGCTGCGAGCCGCATCAGCCGCTGCGCGGAGCGGGGGTCGGACTGCGGGACCGCTGCCCGGCTGTCGCGCAGCACCCGTACGGCCGTCGAGGTGAACCGCCGTCCGTCGGCGGCCCGTGCCCGGTCCAGGAGTACGTCGCCCCACTCGGGCAGCAGCTCCCCGTAGGCCTCGCCGTCGCGGGGGATCAGCCGGCGGGCCCTGCCGTACGCCTCGGCCGCGTCCTCCAGCGCCGCCGCGTCCGCGTCGCGCGCGTACCGGGCCCGGTGCACCCGCGCCAGGCAGACCAGGGCGGCCAGCCGCAGCTCCGGATCGCCGGTGGACTCGGCCAGCGCCAGGTCCAGCTGGCCGGCGGCCTCCTCCAGCCGCCCGGGCAGGTGGCGCAGGGCCGTGGCCAGCTCGACCCGGACGCGGGCGGCCGCCGCTCCCGACGGCTCGGCCGCCAGCCCGGCCGCCAGGTGCTCGGCGGCCTGCCCGGCCAGGGCGGTGCGTTCCTGCGGGTCGGGGGTGCGGGGCAGCAGCGCCAGCAGGACCCGGCCGAGGGCGGGCCGCACCGCCGGGTCGGTGGCCGGGCCGCCGGTCTCCGCCTCCAGTGCGGACCTCGCCTCGCGCAGCGCGCCCGTGTCCTCGCGGAGCTCGCCGAGGCGGACCAGGGTCTGCGCCCGCCGCACCACGCAGTCGAGGCGCAGCCGCGGGTCCAGGTCCGGGTCTGCGGCGCCGCCGACGGCCGCGAACTCCCGTTCCGCCGCTGCCAGCAGCTCGGTGTCCGGCTCGGCGGCCAGGGCCTGCTCGTACAGCACCCGGCCCAGTACGGCCCGGGCCGCCGGGGTCCCGATGCCGGACACCGTCCGCTCGGCCTCCGCGAGCAGTTCCGGGTCCCGCTGCCCGGCCCACAGCCGCAGCAGGACGGCGGCCAGCTCGCACTCCGCCTCGCCCGGCGGGTCCTCGGGCCCGGCGGGTGCGGCGACGGCCCGGCGCAGTACGGCGACGGCCTCGTACAGTCCGCGCTGCCCGCCGTCGCCCCCCTGGCGGTCCTGGGCGGCGAGCCGGTCGCGGGCCGTGCGCACCGCCCAGGCCCGGCCGGGCGGGGGTGCGACGGGCTCGGCGACCGCCGGGTCCTCGGCGGGCGGCCCTGGCAGGTAGCGCCGTACGACGCGGGCCGAGACCTCGGCGAACGCCTGCGGGAGGCGCCCGGCGGGGACCCGCTCCTCGCCGCCCTCCTCGACCACGGGCGCCCCGGTGAGCTGGGAGACGGCCAGCGCGGGGAAGTTCCGTACGCCCCGCCCGAAGTGCGCGAGGACGTACTCCGAGCAGTGCTTGAGCACCAGCGCGGCCTCGTCCCGGCCGAGCGGCCCGAGCAGGACGTCCTGGACGCCGGGCACGAACTCGTACCACTGCCCGGCGGACCGGCCGCGCCGCAGCAGCCCGCTGAGCAGCACCTCCGCCAGGTCGGAGGGCTCGGAGTCCGGCAGCATCGTGCGCTGCACGAGGGCCATGACGGGCAGGGTCAGCGGCGCCGCCGACAGGTACACGGCGAGCTGTACGGCGCGGGGCGAGGCGGAGGCGCGGAAGCGGCGCACCAGCTCGCGCGGCGGGCGGACGGCGCGCGGCGGCGGGACGGGCGCCGCGGGGTGGTCGGCGAACACCCGGCCCACCTCGGCGGGGACGGGTCCGGTGCCGAGCCCGGCGACGAGGCGGGCCCAGGCGCCGAGCGCGGTGGCGCTGGGGGGCAGGACGGGGACGGTCAGCCCGCCGGTGGGCCGCCCGGCGCGGGCGGGCCGGTCGGGCCGGAACCGCAGCTTCCCGGAGCCGCCCTCGGCGCGGGTGAGGGTGCCCCGCTCGGTCGGCAGCCAGCTGCGGCTCCACAGCCGCTGCGGCAGCGGCTGGACGACGACGCAGGGCGTGCACTCGGCCCAGCGGTGCAGCAGCCGCTGGGCCTCGCCCTCGCGCCAGAGCGCTCCGGCGCAGTCGGAGACGACCATGGTCAGGGCCCGCCCGGTCGGGTCACGCAGCTGGTCCCCGGAGCGCAGCCGGGTGCCGGGGCCGGGTCCGCGCCCGACGGCGGCCCGGCCGTCGCCCAGCCGGTGCAGGTAGTGCACCTGTACGTCGCGGAAGGCACCGAGGCGCTCGCACACGGACCGGAGTTCCTCGAACATGTCGTGCCACACGGCCATCGACGGCGAGGCGTCCATGACGAGCCGTACGGTCGCCTCGCGCCGGCTCTCCGGACGCAGCACCGGGATGACCAGCCCGAGGGCGCGGGCGCTGGCCTCGGCCGTGGCCGGCTCGTCGAGGACGAGGCGGGTGGGCGGGCCGGGCGGGCGGTGCCGCTGGAGGGCGCGCAGGGCCCGCTGGATCTCCAGGATCCGGGGCAGCGCCGCCGCTCCGGGAACCCGTACGGGCACTCCGGCGCCTGCCGGGAACTCGGCGGCCTCCTCCGCGACGGTCCCGAGGACCCGGGAGGCGTAGAGCCTGACCGGGTCCTCGGGTTCGGGCTCGGGCCGTACGGGCTCCTCCTCGGGCGGCGGTGCACCGCCCGCGGTCCGCGGCCGCCGGCGCGGGGCCGTCGGGTCCCGGTCCGGGGCGGCGGGGACGGGCGGGCCGATCCGCCCGGCCAGCCACAGCGCGTCGGCGAGCTCCTCGGCGGTGGGATCGAGCCCGGCGGCGCGCAGCAGCCCGGCGAGGTCGCGCAGGGCGGCGGGGACGGGCGGCGGGTCGAAGGAGCCGGGAAGGGGGGCGAAGGAGCCGGGAGCGGGAGGCCGGTCAGGGACCGGTGGCTGTTCGGGGACGGGTGGCCGGTCGGGGGACACGGGCGCTCACCTCGGGCGGTCGAGGCGCTGGATGAGCAGGTCGGCGAGGTCCTCCCGGGTGGGCGGCGCGGCGTAGTGGGTGAGGTAGATGGCGTTCAGCAGCTGGTCGGCGGCGACGAGTTCGGACTGGGAGCGGCTGAGGAACTCCCGGATCAGGTCGGCCCCCAGCTGGGCGGCCTCCTCGCCGAGGTGCGCGCGGACCATGGTGGCGAGCCGTTTCTCGCCGGGCTGCCCGAGCTTGAGCTGGATGCAGCGGCGCAGCAGCGCGGCCGGGAAGTCCCGTTCGCCGTTGCTGGTCAGGATGATGAAGGGGAAGGCCCGGCAGCGCACCCGGCCGCCCTGGACGGTGACCTTCGCCCCGTCGTCGGTGAGCACCTGCACCTCGGGCTCGGTGTCGGCGACGCGCTCGAGCTCGGGCAGGGCGAACTCGCCCTCCTCCAGGACGTTCAGGAGGTCGTTGGGCAGGTCGATGTCGCTCTTGTCGAGCTCGTCGATGAGCAGGACGCGGGGGCGTTCGGTGGGCAGCAGGGCCGTCCCCAGCGGTCCGAGCCGGATGTACTTCCCGATGCCGGGGGCCCGGCCGGTGCCGGGCGGTGTGCCGGCGCCGGTGCCGGTGCCGGGGGCCGCACCGGACAGGCCCCCGCTCGCGGCGATCTGGACGTCCTGGAGCCGGGCGATGGCGTCGTAGCGGTACAGGCCCTCCTGGAGCACGGTCCGCGAGACCACGGGCCAGCGCAGCACCCGGCCGAGTTTCAGCTCGTGGGCGACGGCGTGCGCGAGGGTGGACTTCCCGGTTCCGGGGTAGCCGGTCACGAGCAGCGGCCGGCGCAGGTACAGGGCCGCGTTGATGGCCTCGAGCTCCTCGGGTTCGGGCCGGTGCAGCTCGGCGGCCTGCCGGTGCGCACCGAGGCGGCGCGCCACGTTCCCGTCGGCCGTGTCCGCCAGTCCCCCGGGCTCGCCTACGGGGCCGCCGTCGAAGTCCCGCCACGGCGGCGGATCGGGCAGGGCCTCGATCCCGTCGTGGGGTTCGCCGACCCCCCGGTAAATGAGCCATTCCTCGTTCACGGCTGCTCCCTCCCCCTCCCGCCCGTCACAGGTCGCCCTGCAGCGGCTCGTCTTCGGGCAGCGCGCGGGTCGGGTCGTCCCATACGAGGGCCATCCCGTCCGCCCAGTACGCGTCGGGGTCGGCCCCGTGCGCGCGGGCCCGTAATGCCTGGAGCCGGACCGGCAGCGGCGCTCCCCGCCCCGCCTCGGTCAGTTCCTCGCGCAGTCCGCGGTGGAACGGCGCGCAGTCGGCCGCCGGGTCGGCCGGGGGCCGCCGGGTGACGGCCACCCCGTATCCGGCGTCGTGGACGGCGTGCAGGGAGCCGCGGGTGGGCTCCGCGTCGGCGGCCCGGCAGTGCACGGGCACGGTGTTGTCCGGCAGGGCGCCGAGCCATTCCGGGGCCGGGCTCCGGGGGCGCCCGCGCGCGCAGTCGGCCCGCTCGTCGGCCAGCGGCCCGGCCTGGACGCGCGCCCAGCGGTCGGCCCGGCGGTGGACGGCCTCGCCGTCGGGCGGGGTGTCGCCACTGCCGGCCGGGTAGCGGAACACCACCGGCCGCTGGACGCCGAGCGGCACCCGGCCCGCCACCGTCCAGGTGTCCACGGGCAGGCCGAACAGCTCGGGCGCCACGGCGACTTCGAGGAGGGCTGCCGCCTCATGGGTGTCGCAGCGCCGGAAGGCCTCGGCGAGCGGGACCCGCAGCGCCTCCGCGAGGCCCGCGCGAGTGGCCCGTACGCCGGAGTCCACCGGGGTCAGCCGCCCCGGGTGGGCGGGCCCGGCCAGCACCGAGACGCGCCAGTCGTAGACGTCCTCCCAGCCGTGCGCCCACGCCTCCACCAGCACCGACGGCCCGCGGATCAGCCCGTCGGCGGAGCGGGCGTGGCCGTTCGTGTGGCCGGCGGCCCGGGCGCGCCGGCGCCGGTCCCGCTGCGCCAGGCCCTGTTCGTGGCGCTCGCCCAGCTCCCGCCGCAGGGGCCGCCACAGCCGTTCGGCGGTCGCCCGCACCCAGTCCCACAGCTCTTCGTCGGAGCCCGGGGAGGGCGGCTCGCGGTGGTCGGCCACGCTCACGTCGGTCGCGTACCGGAGCATCGCGGCGGCCTCGCCGGAGCCGCCCGGCGGGTCGTGCAGCATGCCGAGCCCGTCGCGCCAGCTGAGCGGGGCGGGCAGGCCCGGGTCCGGTTCCTCGCCGCGGGCGGCCTCGACCAGGGCGCGGACGGCCTCCGAGGAGCGCGGCGGGGGCAGTTCGGCGAGCAGTCCGCACAGGGTGGTGCGTTCGGCGGCGGTGAGCCGTCTGCGGCCCTCGTACGGGTCGCCGGAGGCCGGGAGTTCGTCGTGCACGTCGGTCCAGGTGCGGCGGCTGCGCAGATCGCTCAGGTGCTGGTCGTAGTGGTAGAGGTCGTGGGCCTGCATGACGCGGCGGTAGAGCCCGACCTGGCCGGTGGCGGCCAGCGGCAGGGTGCGCAACTGCACGACGGACACGGCGAGTCCGCCGCCGCCGGTGTGCCGGCGGGCCTTGACCACGCCGACGACCTCGCCGCGGGCCAGGTCCACGACCGGGCCGCCGGACATGCCGGGCTCGATCTCGTCGTCGCCGCCGAGGCGCAGGGCGGCGCCGCCGCCGGCGGTGCCGCGCAGCCGGGTGGTGCGGCCGGTGATCTCGGGGGTGCCGAGGTCCTCGGTGCAGCCGAAGTAGGCGACCTCGTCGAGGCGGGGTCTGGCGCGGTCGGTGAGCCGTACGCAGGCGTGGGTGATCGGTGCGAGGACCCGGACGAGCGCCAGGTCGGGCAGGTCCCACAGGGCGCGGCGGGCGGGGCGGCGCTCCTCGAGCCGCTCGGGCAGGACGCACTCGACGCGGCCGGTGACGGTCCCGGTGGCGCCGTCGGCGCCGGAGGAGAAGGTGATGCCGAGCTCACGCCCCACGAGACGCACCGCTGCACCCCCTTCACCGACGACGTGCGCGCACGTCAGGACCCAGCCCGGGGCGATGAAGAAGCCACTCCCCCAGGTGGGACCGGTCCCATGGGGTGCATACCCGTCCGGGGCCGCGTGGACGCGCACGGTGGCCGCCTGGACGAGGGGTTCGAGGAGCTCGTAGGCGCGCGCGGTGCCGCCCGTGCGCCCGTCCTGCATCCCCTGCCCCCTCAGGTGTCTGGCACTCCAGGCTAGCGCCGGGTCCGGTAGGGCGGGAGGTCTCGCCGGGCATGCGGATTATCCTGGCGGGAAACATCCCCTGCACACTTTCATCACGGCACGGAGCCCGACTTGTACTTCACCGATCGCGGCATCGAGGAGCTGGAGAAGCGGCGCGGCGAGGAGGAGGTCACCTTCGAGTGGCTCGCCGAGCAGCTGCGCACCTTCGTCGACCTGAACCCGGACTTCGAGGTCCCGGTGGAACGCCTGGCCACGTGGCTGGCCCGGCTGGACGACGAGGACGACGAGGACGAGTAGTCCCACCAGTGGCGTAGTCCCACCGGTGGACGAGTGGTCCGCGAACATTCCCTGCACGGCGAAGGGGCCCGACCGGTGACGGTCGGGCCCCTTCGTGCAGGAGGGCGGGCCTGGATCAGGCGGCCTTGGTCTCCCAGAAGATGCGGTCGATCTCGGCGATGAGCTCGAGGGCCTTCTGGCCGGTCGCCGGGTCGTTCGACGCCTTGGCGGCCGAGAGGGCCTTCAGGGTGTCGTTGACCAGGGTGTGCAGCTGCGGGTACTTCTCGAAGTGCGGGGGCTTGAAGTAGTCGCTCCACAGCACCGAGACGTGGTGCTTGGCGAGCTCGGCGCGCTGCTCCTTGATGGTGATGGCGCGGGCGCGGAAGTCGGCGTCCTCGTTGGCCTGGTACTTCTCCTGTACGGCCTTGACGGACTCGGCCTCGATGCGGGCCTGGGCAGGGTCGTACACGCCGCACGGAAGATCGCAGTGGGCGGAGACCTTCGCCTTGGGGGCGAAGAGGCGGGAAAGCATGGAGTTTGTCCTCCTCGTGATCGTCTTCTCAAGAGGGGAGATTACTCCGTGGGAAAGGGGATTTCGCGAGCGGCCCCGTGGGCTTAGGACAAAAGTCCAGGGTGGCGTGCGGAGCGGTGAGCGAACGTACGGGAGTGTGCGGCAGCATGCGCAGTGAGGCGAGAGCGGGCGAGGAGGTCGGGCACGGTGGAGAGAAGGCGCTCGCGGGCGGCGTTCGAGGTGCTGGAGGTGGCGGGGCCCTCGATGGTGCCGACGCTGCTGCACGGCGACCGGCTGGTGGTCCGGTACGGGGCCGTCGTACGCCCGGGTGACGTGGTGGTGCTGCGGCACCCGTTCCAGCAGGACCTGCTGGTGGTCAAGCGGGCGGTGGAGCGGCGGCCGGGCGGCTGGTGGGTGCTCGGGGACAACCCGTACAACGAGACCGGCGACAGCACCGACTACGGGACGGTGCCCGAGGAGCTGGTGCTGGCGACGGCGGTGCTGCGCTTCCGGCCGCGCGCGGCGGATCAGAGTTCGCTGAGGGCGCGGCTGTCCTGGGCGGTGTCGGCGCTGCGGCCGCTCTGGCCGGACGCCTCGGCTTCCAGCCGTTTGCGGGCGCGGTAGGCGGCGACGTTGGCCCGGGTGGCGCAGCGGTCGGAGCAGTAGCGCCGGGAACGGTTGGTGGAGGTGTCGAGGTAGGCGTTGCGGCAGGGCGCGGCCTGGCACAGGCCGAGGCGGTCGGGGCCGTGCTCGGTGAGGTGGAAGGCCAGGCCGAAGGACGCGAGCGCGGCGTAGCCGGCGGAGGCGTTCGAGGGGTGGTCGGCGAGGTGGATGTGCCAGTTCGGGCGGCCTTCGTCGTCGAGGTATTCGTGACCGGAGACCTGCGGGCTGACGGGGAACTCCATCAGCAGGGAGTTCAGCAGGTCGACCGCGAGGACGTGGTCGCCGCCGTCGGCGGCCTCGAAGACGGCGCGCAGCCGGCCGCGGACGTTGCGGAAGCGGGTGACGTCGGCGTCGGTGACCCGGCGGGCGGCCTGGACCCCGGTGCCGAAGAGGCCCCGGACGGCGTCCACCGAGGTGAGCGAATCCTTGTTGCGGGCCGGCTCCTCGGTGTTGACCAGGCGCACGGCATAGTCCGAGTAATGGGCCAGTTCCACTTGTAGTCCTTACGGCTGCGGATTAGTGTCTCGGTAACAGATGAGACGTATTCGAGGGTATTACGACGGGAGGGGTCAGTGATGGCGGAGACCATGACCGACTGGCAGGCCTGGCAGGAGAGCTGGGACCGGCAGCAGGAGTGGTACATGCCCGACCGCGAGGAACGCTTCCGGGTGATGCTGGACATGGTCGAGGCACTCGTGGGCCCCACCCCCCGGGTGCTCGATCTGGCGTGCGGTACGGGAAGTATTACGGACCGCGTCCTCAAGCGGTTCCCGGAATCCACCTCTACGGGCGTCGATCTCGACCCGGCCCTGTTGACCATCGCCCGGGGCCACTTCCACGGCGACCGGCGCGTCACGTTCGTGACCGCCGACCTCAAGGACCCCGCCTGGACCTCGACGCTCCCGTACGACACGTACGACGCCGTCCTCACGGCCACCGCGCTGCACTGGCTGCACAGCCCCGAGCTCGCCGTGCTCTACGGGCAGCTCGCCCCTCTGGTGCGGCCGGGCGGGGTCTTCATGAACGCCGACCACATGCCCGACCCGGCGACCCCGCGGATCAACGCCGCCGAGCGCGCCCACCGGCACGCCGGGATGGACCGGGCCCGCGAGGCCGGCGCGCTGGACTGGGCCGACTGGTGGGCCCTCGCGGCCGCCGACCCGGTGCTCGCCGAGCCGACGAAGCGCCGGTTCGAGATCTACGGCGAGCACGCCGACGGGGACACCCCCGACGACGCCTGGCACGCCCGGACCCTGCGCGAAGCGGGCTTCGCGGAGGCCCGGACGATCTGGCGGTCGCCCTCCGACGGGCTGGTCCTGGCACTGAAGTAGTGCGCTTGGAGGAAAGTGAGAACTTTCCACGACATGCCGTGGCACGTGAGAGGGGCGGTACGGGAATCCCGTACCGCCCCTCTCGTGCGTTCGAAGCCGCTACAGCACCTTGGACAGGAACGCCTTCGTCCGGTCGTGCTGCGGGTTGCCCAGCACCTCGCGCGGGTGGCCGGACTCGACCACGACGCCGCCGTCCATGAAGACGAGGTTGTCGCCGACCTCGCGGGCGAAGCCCATCTCGTGGGTCACCACGATCATGGTCATGCCCGACTCGGCCAGGTCCCGCATGACGTCGAGGACGTCGCCGACGAGCTCCGGGTCGAGCGCCGAGGTGGGCTCGTCGAAGAGCATCAGCTTCGGCTCCATGGCCAGCGCGCGGGCGATCGCCACACGCTGCTGCTGGCCGCCGGAGAGCTGGGTGGGGTAGTTCCCGCCCTTGTCGCCGAGGCCCACGCGGTCGAGGAGGCGTACGGCGCGCTCGCGTGCCACGGCCTTGGACTCGCCCTTGACCATGACCGGGGCTTCCATGACGTTCTCTATGGCCGTCATGTGCGGGAAGAGGTTGAAGCGCTGGAAGACCATGCCGATGTCCCGGCGCTGGGCCGCGACCTCGCTGTCCTTCAGCTCGTAGAGCTTGTCGCCCTTCTGGCGGTAGCCGACGAGCTGCCCGTCGACGTACAGCCGTCCGGCGTTCACCTGCTCCAGGTGGTTGATGCACCGCAGGAAGGTCGACTTGCCGGAGCCGGACGGGCCGACCAGACAGAAGACCTCACGCGGGGCGACCTCCAGGTCGATGCCCTTGAGGATGTGCGCCGCACCGTAGGACTTGTGGACGCCCTCGGCCTTCACCATGGCAGTCGTCATCAGGCCACCGCCTTGCGGTTCGAGAAGCTGGACAGTTTCGCCTTGACCTTCTGCAGCGGCGTGGGCGGCAGGGAGCGCAGGGCACCGCGGGCGTAGCGGCGCTCCAGGTAGTACTGCCCGACGCTGAACACCGAGGTCAGGGCGAGGTACCAGATCGAGGCGACGAAGAACATCTCCATCACCGCGAACGAGGTCGAGGCGATGTCCTGGGCGGCGCGCAGCAGGTCGAAGTACTGCACGGCCACCACGAGCGACGAGGTCTTGAGCATGTTGATGAACTCGTTGCCCGACGGCGGCACGATCACCCGCATGGCCTGCGGCAGCACGACCCGGCGCATGGTCTGCGTACGGGTCATGCCGAGCGCGTGCGAAGCCTCGGTCTGGCCCTCGTCGACCGACTGGATGCCGGCGCGGACGATCTCCGCCATGTACGCGCCCTCGTTGAGGCCGAGACCCAGCAGGGCGGCCAGGAAGGGCGTCATGACCTGGGTCATCTCGTCCTTGTAGAACCCGAGGTTCAGGATCGGGAAGATCAGGGCGAGGTTGAACCAGATGAGCAGCTGGACGTAGACCGGGGTCCCGCGGAACAGCCAGATGTAGAACCAGGCGATGGTGCTGGTCACCGGGTTCTTCGAGAGCCGCATCACCGCGAAGAGGACACCGAGCACCAGGCCCAGGACCATCGAGGTGATGCTGATCCAGATCGTGTTGCCGACGCCACGGAGGATGGTGGGGTCGAACAGCTTCTCCGGCACGGTCGCCCAGCGCACGTTGCCCTGCGAGAAGGCGACGGCGAGCGCCACGACCAGGCCGATGACGACCACGGCACTGATCCAGCGGCCGTAGTGGCGGACCGGGATGGCACGGATCGCCTCGGGGGGGACGGCCCCGGCCGGCGGGGTGTCCGCCGGGTCCGGGACCTTGTCGAGCTTGTCAGTCACAGTGACTGCCCTTCAGTGTGCTGCGGTGGTACGCGGAGGTCAGGAACCGGCGTTGATCTTGGCCTCGGTCACGGCGCCGGAGCCCGCGTTCCACTTGTCCAGGGCGGCCTTGTAGGTGCCGTCCTTGATGACCGCGTCGAGGGCTTCCTTGAGCGCGTCGCGCAGCTCGGTGTTCTTCTTGTCGACCGCGATGCCGAAGAGGCCGGCGTCGGTCGGGTTGGCGATGGCCTCGAAGTCGTTGCCGCCGCCGGCGGTCTGCGCGATGTACGCGGCGACCGGGGAGTCGTTCAGGTCGGCGGCGGCGCCACCGGCCTTCACGCGGGTCTGGGCCTCGGCGTCGGTCGGGAAGGACTCGATCTTGAGCTCGCCCTTGCCGTCCGTCTTGCACTTCTCGGCCTGGGTCTTCGCGGACTCCTCGTACGTGGTGCCGCGCTGCACGGCGACCGTCTTGCCGCACAGGTCGTCGAGGGTCTTGATGCCCTGCGGGTTGCCCTTCTTGACCAGGATGCCGGTCGAGGCGGAGAAGTAGTCGACGAAGTCGACGCCGGCACCGGTCTTGGCGCCCTTGTCGTCCAGGCCCTCCTGGCGGGCCTTGGTGTCGGTGAGCGAGGACATGACCAGGTCGCTGCGACCCGTCTGCATGCTGCCGATCAGGGTGTCGAAGGTGCCGGACTCGAACTTGAACTGCACACCGAGCTGCTTGGCCAGGGCCGCCGCGACGTCGGGGTCGACGCCGACGATCTTGCCACCCTCGGTGAATTCCATCGGCGCGTAGGTCGCGTCGGTGCCGACCTTGATGACACCGGCGTCCTGGATCTTCTTCGGGAGCTTCGAGAAGAGCGGAGCGCTGCTGTTCGCCGCACCCGACGGGCTGGTGGAAGCCTTGTCCGTCTGGTCTCCACAACCGGTGAGGATCAGGGCGCCGGCGACCGCGATCGCGCCGACCGCGGCGATCCGGGACCGGGCGGCGGTCGTACGACGGGTGGTGCTTGCGGTCATGAGCTGGTTCCTCCGGCTGGCTGGTGGAGCATCCGAGAACGGTCGGGCACGCACCTTCGAGTGTCGCGACCTCGTGTGATTACGGCATCTTGCCATTCGGACTGATGCATTCAGGCAGTTCGTCAGGTCAAAATCGGATAACGGGTGGGTGGGGGTACCCAACAGGACTGCGGAATGAGGGCTTCAGAGCCGCAGGAACCGCTGCGACCTGGCCTTTTTGACGGACTATTTGCGGTCCGTCTCGCCCGTTGGACAGAGGGGTTTGGACCTTTCGCCAAAAACAGGACAAGGGGTCTACTGTCGAGTCGGAATCGACTCGTCTGGGTGAGCGTTCTTCGGGTACAACGGATCCTTACACCCCTCATCCGGGGCTCAGGGCGCGCGTGCGGCGCGCCCGCGCGTACGAACCTCCCCTTCGCGGAGACGGGCCAACCGTCGATGCGGAGTACGGACGCGGTGCCCGCCCACCCCTTAACCAGGTGTGGTCACCCTCAACGATTCAAAGACTTAAGGGGCCAAGAAAGTGGCAGCGGAGATCGTCAATCCTCGCAGCGACAGCGCGACGGACAACAACCCGGACGCGGTGTTCGCGCTGCACCGGGGCGGCAAGATGGCCATCCAGGCCACGGTGCCGGTCCAGAACAAGGATGACCTGTCCCTCGCGTACACGCCCGGCGTGGCGAAGGTCTGCAGCGCCATCGCGGAGCAGCCCGAGCTGGTGAACGAGTACACCTGGAAGTCCAACGTGGTCGCCGTCGTCACCGACGGCACGGCCGTGCTCGGACTCGGTGACATCGGTCCCGAGGCCTCCCTCCCCGTGATGGAGGGCAAGGCCATCCTGTTCAAGCAGTTCGGTGGTGTGGACGCGGTGCCGATCGCGCTCGCCACCAAGGACACGGACGAGATCATCGAGACGGTCATCCGCCTCGCGCCGTCCTTCGGCGGGGTCAACCTGGAGGACATCTCCGCCCCCCGCTGCTTCGAGATCGAGCGCCGGCTCCAGGAAGCCCTGGACATCCCGATCTTCCACGACGACCAGCACGGCACGGCGATCGTGACGCTGGCCGCCCTGCGCAACGCCGCGAAGCTGACCGGGCGCACGCTCGGTGACCTGCGCGCCGTGATCTCGGGTGCGGGCGCGGCGGGCATCGCCATCGCCAAGATCCTCGTGGACGCGGGCATCGGCGACGTCTGCGTCACCGACCGCAAGGGCGTCGTCTCCGCGGACCGCTCCGACTTGACGGACGTCAAGGCGGAGATCGCGGGCCTGACGAACAAGACCGGCCAGACCGGCTCCCTGGAAGCGGCCCTGAACGGCGCGGACGTGTTCATCGGCGTCTCCGGCGGCACGGTGCCCGAGGAGGCGGTGGCCTCGATGGCGAAGGACGCCTTCGTCTTCGCCATGGCCAACCCGAACCCGGAGGTCCACCCGGACGTCGCGCACAAGTACGCGGCGGTCGTGGCCACGGGCCGCTCGGACTTCCCGAACCAGATCAACAACGTGCTGGCGTTCCCGGGCATCTTCGCGGGTGCCCTGAAGGTCCGCGCCAGCCGGATCACCGAGGGCATGAAGATCGCCGCCGCCGACGCCATCGCCGGCGTCGTGGGTGACGAGCTCGCCGCCGACTACGTGATCCCGTCGCCGTTCGACGCGCGCGTCGCCGAGGCCGTCGCGGCCGCGGTCGCCGCGGCGGCCAAGGCCGACGGCGTGGCCCGCCTGGTCTGACCCGGCGACAGCAGCAGAAGAGGGGCCCGGCCGGATGAACATCCGGCCGGGCCCCTCTTCTGTTGGGCACACCCTCCCCGCCCCCGAACCGGGAGGGGATGCTCCGCCACAGCGCCTCGACGAAGCTGACGCTTCGTCAATGAGAATGCGGCCACAAGGTGGCAGGCTCATGACGAGCCGGGCGGCATGGCGTGAATATTACCGCCCCTCAAGGCTTGATCCTGACGTTCCGCTTGCCCCTTCCGGCCACACAAGACCGCACGTGGCGTGCTTAGTTGAGCACGCAACGAACAATTCCGCTCGGTCTCGGCCACACCTCCGCGCGAGCCCATTACGGACGCAGGAACACCCCTGCCCGGTTCCCGCCGACGGTCACCGGGCCGTACGGGCGGCCGTGCGACGAAGGCCTCACCCACAGAGCCCCGACAGGGCTGGTCCGCGACGCTACCGGGCGGTAGCGTCGCGGCATGTTCGCTGCCTACGCCGCCCGAATCGACCGTGACCAGCCGCTGAGCGGCCTCGTGCTGGGCGAGCGCCCGGCCCCCGAGGCACGCCCCGGCTGGGTGACCGTGAACGTCAAGGCCGCCTCCCTCAACCACCACGACCTGTGGTCGCTGCGCGGGGTCGGCCTCGGCGAGGACAAACTCCCGATGATCCTCGGCTGCGACGCCGCCGGCATCGACCAGGACGGCAACGAGGTCGTCCTGCACTCCGTGATCGGCCAGACCGGCCACGGGGTCGGCCCCGACGAGCCGCGCTCGATCCTGACCGAGCGCTACCAGGGCACGTTCGCGGAGCAGGTGACCGTCCCCGCCTGGAACGTGCTGCGCAAACCCGCCGAGCTGTCGTTCGAGGAGGCCGCGTGCCTGCCGACGGCATGGCTGACGGCGTACCGGATGCTGTTCACGAACGCGGGCGTGCGCCCCGGCGACTCGGTACTGGTGCAGGGCGCGGGCGGCGGAGTCGCGACGGCCGCGATCGTCCTCGGCAAGGCCGCCGGACTGCGGGTCTTCGCCACCAGCCGGGACGAGGCCAAGCGCAAGCGGGCGGTGGAGCTCGGCGCGGTGGAGGCGTACGAGCCGGGAGCGCGGCTGCCGCAGCGGGTGGACGCGGTGATCGAGACCGTCGGAGCGGCCACCTGGTCGCACTCGGTCAAGTCGCTGCGCCCGGGCGGCACCCTGGTGATCTCGGGCGCCACGAGCGGGGACCGCCCGGCGCACGCCGAGCTGACCCGGATCTTCTTCCTGGAGCTCAAAGTGGTCGGCTCGACGATGGGGTCGAAGGACGAGCTGGAGGACCTCCTCGCCTTCTGCGCGGCGACCGGGGTGCGTCCGGTGATCGACGAGGTCCTGCCGCTCGACCGGGCGCGGGAGGGCTTCGAGAAGCTGGAGGCCGGCGACCTGTTCGGGAAGATCGTCCTGACGGTGTAGGCGCCGGTTCGTCAACACCGGTTGACGCCGTCATGCCTGTCAACTTACGTTGCCAGGCATGACGGAAGCGACCGATCTCGCCGAGCGGGCCGGGGACCGCGACCCGCGCGTGGGTCTGCGTGCCGTGGCCGCGCTCCGGAGGCTGCTGGAGCAGCTGGAGGCCGTACAGGTGCGCAGCGCCCGTGCGCAGGGGTGGTCCTGGCAGGAGATCGCGGCCGAGCTGGGCGTCAGCCGGCAGGCCGTGCACAAGAAGCACGGGAGGGTCTGACCTTCGAACGCTCCACGCAGGACGCGGACGGCTTCGCGACCTATCGCGACGGCCGGAGCGCCTGCGCGAGGCGGTCCGCCGCCGCCGCGAGGTGGGCGCGGGCCTCGGCCAGCTTGGCCGGGGTCACCCCGTGGTCGCGGGCCGCGTCGCGGACGTCGTCGCGGAAGCGGTCCAGCAGGCGGTCCAGGTCGCGGGCCGGGTCGCCAGTGGGGGCGAGGTCCTCGGCCCAGTGCGGGTCCGCAGCCGCGGCGCCGGCCGTACCAGCACCCGTACCGGCACCCGTGCCCGGACCGGCCCCCGTACCGGCACCGGCACCGCTCGTGCTGCTCGTACTGCCCGCGCCGCCGCCGAGCCAGGAACCGGCCAGATTGCCCAGCACCCCGCCCGACTTCGCGAACTGCTCCTGCAGCTGGCCCGCGATCCGCATGACCTCCTCGCGCGCCCGCTCCTGCGCCTCCCTGGCCTGGCGGCGGGCCTGCTGGGCCTCCTCGCGGGCCCGGCGGCTCTCGTCCTTCGCCCGGCGGGCCTGCTCCTTCCACTCCTGTTTGGCCTTGCGCAGCTCCTCCTTGGCCGCCGCCCAGGACGCGTCCTCGACCGGGGTCGCCGTCGCGGAGGCCGCGGCCCGCATCTCGCGCCGCAGGGCACCGGCCGCGCCGCGCACGTCGTCGCGGATCTCGGCGGCCAGCTCGGAGACCGAGTCGCGGATCTCCAGCTCCAGGTCGGCGAGTTCACCGCCGCGGTCGGCCAGCTCGGCGCGGCCCGCGTCGGTGATGGAGTACACCTTGCGCCCGCCTTCGGTGGCGTGCGTGACCAGGCCCTCGGCCTCCAGCTTGGCCAGCCGGGGGTACACCGTGCCCGCGGAGGGCGCGTACAGGCCCTGGAAGCGCTCCTCCAGCAGCCGGATCACCTCGTAGCCGTGCCGCGGGGCCTCGTCCAGCAGCTTGAGCAGGTAGAGGCGGAGGCGGCCGTGGGCGAAGACGGGCGGCATGTCAGAGCACCTTCTTGTCGAGCACGAGGGGTGCGGCCGGGGCGTCGGCGGCCGGGCGGCGCAGCAGGGCGATGGAGCCCGAGACGGTGGTGGCCCGCAGGGTGCCGGTACCGGCGCCGAGCGTGCCGGTGATCCGCTTGGCGGCGAACTGGCCGGAGACGCGCAGGTCCTCGAAGGCGTTGGAGACGCCGCCGGTGGCCGTGTTGGCCTCCACCCGCGCGTCTGCGGGGTGCGGGAGGCGGATCGCGACCTGCCCGGACACGGAGTTGAGGGAGATGTCCACCGGCCGCGGCTCGGCCGCGTCGAGGGCCAGGTCGATGAGCATGTCGCCGCTGACGGAGTCGGCGCGTACGGTGCCGCCGGCGCCGTCGACCACGGTCAGGCCTCCGGAGACGGAGTGGAAGCCGAGCCCGCCGGTGAGGGACTGGGCCTCGACGCTGCCGGAGACGGTCTTCGCGTTGACCTTGCCGGACAGGCCGACCAGCGTGACGTCGCCGGAGACCCCGTTGACGTCCGTGTCGGCGCGGATGCCGGAGACGACGGAGGTGGCGCTGACCGTTGCCAGCTGCACGTGGGTGGCGGCGGGGACCGTGAGGGTGACGGTGGCCCTGCGCTCCCAGGCCTTGCGGCCCGGGCCGGAGCGGGACCAGGCCTTCCAGGGCTTGCCCTCGAACCACTTCTTGAGGTCCTGGGAACCGTTCCAGGGCAGGTCTTCGTAGGACACGGTGAGGGTGCCGCCCTCCTGGACGACGTACAGCGGCGGCCCGTCGACCGCGGCCACCTCGAGGCGGGCCGGACCCTCGTCGGCGACGACGTTCACCGTGCCGCCGACGAGGCGGACGCGGAGCTCGGTCACCGGCTCCTCGAAGGTGAGCTTCTGCGGTTCGGCGACCGACCACGTCTTCTGCTCTGCCATGGTGCTGATCCTCCTCGGCGTACGGACACGGCACGCAACATATCGCGTCTTCTGGATAACACGATATATCGCGGATGCTCGAAGTCAAGCGCCTGCCGCAACCCGGCCCCGCCGGCGTTTCGAGGCGCGTGGATTACGGGGCCGGCCCCCGACAGCGGCGCCGCGCGCGAGCGCAGGGCTCGGCCCCGCCACGGCGCGGACACGGGGCTGCGGGCCCGGAGACGGTGGCGGCGGAGCCGGCGGACTCCGGCCCCGCAGACGTTCCGGGCGCGGGTGATCGGGGTCGAGCCCCGGCAGGGGCTACGCGGCCAGGAGGGGGCTGGCGTGGTGGTGGAGCCAGGCGCGGTACGGGGGTGTGCGGAGGGCGGCCTCGCGGTAGGCCGCCCGGAGGTCTTCGAAGACCTCGGCATGCGCACCGGGTCGCGTGGCCAGCAGCAGCCGGACCGCCAGGGGGTCGCCGGACAGCGGCCGTATGGCCATGTCGTCGCGCGGCCCGGAGGTCGGCTGGCAGGGGGCCACCGCCTCGCCGGAGATGATCAGCGAGGTCGCGGTGTGGTAGTCGGCGTGCAGGACGGGCGGGTCCAGCCCGGCACCGGCGAACACCCGGCGCAGGCCGTCCCATTCGCCGTCCACGGAGGGGTCGACCGTCCACCGGTCGGCCGCCAGGTCCTGTAACTCCACCACCGGCCGGCGAGCCGCCGGATGGTCCCGGGACATCGACACGAACTGCGGCTCCCGCTCCATCAGGACCCGCAGCTCCAGCCCGGCCGGCACCCGCAGCGGGCTGCCCTCCACCTCGTGGACGAACGCCACGTCCAGCTGCCCCGAAGCCACCATGCGCAGCAGCGCGTTGGCGGACACGTCCACCATCAGCGAGGTCTCGAAGTCCGGCATCCGGCGGTGGATCCGGCGCAGCCACCCCGGTATCGCGCGGCTGGCGGTGGAGCCGATGTTCAGCCGCGGCCCGCGGGCCAGCGCCCGGGCCTCGGCGACGAGGGCGGCCATCTCGGCCAGCAGCGGGCGGGCCCGGCCCAGGACGGTGCGGCCGAACGGGGTGGGCCGGCAGCCGGTGCGCTCACGCAGGAACAGCTCGCCGTCCAGGGCGCGTTCGATGCGGCGCAGCTGGGTCGTCAGGGAGGGCTGGCTCACGCCGAGCTGCCGCGCGGCTTTGTGCAGACTGCCGGCGTCGGCAATGGCGCACAGTGCGCGCAGGTGCCTCACCTCGAGCTCCATGACCCGAGAGTAGGCCGGTCCCAGCGGACCGCACCAGCCACTGATACCCCACCGAATCCCGCCATTCTCATGGAAGTTGACCTTCCGAAATCCCCCGATAGGCCGGCGCTATCGGGGGCTGACATCATCCGCCGGCCGCTCCCGCTCCCGCAGACTCCGGTACCGAACGACCCACCCCCCACCGGATCCGAGTAGGAGCCCCCCACATGCGCCACTCCCGTATGCCCCGAAAGGCCGTACTGGCCACCACCGTCGGCCTCGGCCTCGCGGCCGCCCTCGGCGTGGTCCCCACCGCCAGCGCCGCCTCCGCCCCCGCGCCCGTCGGCAATGCCGCGACGTACGCGGCGTACGAGCACTCGCAGGAGAACCAGGACGCCAACCGCGCCTTCTTCGAGGCCGTGCAGCGCTCGGTCGCCGAGCAGCGCGCCGCGAACCCCGGTGCCCTCGCGGTGACCGTCACCTACAACACGCGCAACGCGCCCAGCTTCCGCAGCCAGATATCCCGCTCGACGCAGATATGGAACAGCTCGGTCTCGAACGTGAAGCTGCAGGAGGTGTCCTCCGGCGGGAACTTCTCGTACTACGAGGGCAACGACTCGCGCGGTTCGTACGCGAGCACGGACGGCCACGGCCGGGGCTACATCTTCCTCGACTACCGGCAGAACCAGCAGTACAACTCCACCCGGGTGACCGCGCACGAGACCGGCCACGTGCTGGGTCTGCCGGACCACTACTCGGGCCCCTGCTCCGAGCTGATGTCGGGCGGCGGCCCGGGCACCTCGTGCCAGAACGCCACCCCGAACAGCACGGAGCGCTCGCGCGTGGACCAGCTGTGGCGCAACGGGCTGGCCGCGTCGGGGCTGGGCTCGAAGAGCTGACGAGCTAGGGCAGCTTCCCCACCTCGGGTACGTATTCCGCGCAGTCCGGGTTCCGGCAGGGACCCGGTACCCACTCCGGAATGAAGATCCCGAGCGCCTTGCGCCGCCGGATGACGGTTTCGACGGGGCGCCCGCAGACCGGGCACGCGAGCTGTTCGTGCGCGGTCTGCGGGTCCACCGGCTCGGGCGCGTGCGGGTGGCGCCGATCCTGCTGTTGGTGCTGTTCACCGGCCATACCTCCACGGTAGGCCGGTTCTGCGCGTTCGGCCGGTTTCACCGCTTGCGAAAGTGCTGCGCTCGCAGTGATCAGCGCGCAGGCGACGAGGCCGTCCCCTGCGGCTTGCGCCACATCGGCCACATCAGCGGCCCCTGCGGCAGCTGCACCGCCTCGCCCGTGAACTCCCAGCCGAGCCGCTCGTACAGCCCCTTGCTGCGCTCGCTGCTCGCCTCCAGGTACGCCGGCACGCCCTCGCGGTCGCAGCGCTCGAGCACCGGCCGCATCAGCTCGGTCCCGAGCCCCTCGCCCTGCCGGCCCGGGGCGACCGCGATCATCAGCAGGTACTCGTGCTCCTCGGCGGTCGGGTGCACCGCGCCCGTCAGCCGGCCGACCAGCTCGCACCTCTCGTTGCCGGGATCGGCGACCGCACGCATCCTCGCCGGAACGTCGTCCTCGGCGGCTTCCCCCTCCGGCTCGCCGGCCGGGATCCGCAGCCACAGCGCCGCCGCCGAGCCGTCCACCGCGTAGTCGATCCGGCCCTCGGCCAGCGCCACGTCCACGAAGACGCCCAGGAACCTTCCGTGCACCGCGGCCCGGTGCTCCGGATCCGGGAAGACCCAGCTGCTCACCGGGTCGGTGCGGAAGGCCTCGTCGAGCAGCCGCGCCACCGCGTCCCGGTCCGACTGATCCGCCTGACGTATCTCCAGCGCCACTGGTCACACCCTTCGCTCACGTTTCAACTGCCGCGGGCGATCCTAGAGTTGGCGCCGGAACACCGGAAAGCCCTGTTCCGGCAGGATGCAGTGCCGGAACAGGGCTTGCGCACGGGGCTCGGGTACGGGCCTGCGTACGGGGGCCCGGGTGCGGGGCCCGGGTGCGGCCTTCGCCGCGCTACGGGCTCACCGGGTCCGCCGGGTGACGAACTCCGCCAGCGCCAGCAGCCCGCCCGCCGCCCCGAGGTCCGGCACGGCCCGGGACAGCAGCTGCACCGCCCGGCCCATCCGGTCCGCGGCATGGGCCTGCGCCCAGTCCCGGCCGCCGGCCCGGTCCACCGCGTCGGCGGCCTTCCGTACGTCCTCCTCGGCCATGGGACCCGCGTACAGGGCCGCCAGCTCCTCCCCCGCCGCGGTGCCCGAGGTGAGGGCGGCGACGACCGGGAGGGACTTCTTGCGGGCGATCAGATCGGCCCCGGCGGGTTTGCCGGTGTGCCCCGGATCCCCCCAGATGCCGATCAGGTCGTCGATCAGCTGGAAGGCCAGCCCGGCCTCGCGCCCGAAGGCGTCCATCGCGTCGACCTCGTCCGGCCCGGCGCCGGCGTAGAGCGCGCCGAGCGCACAGGCGCAGCCCAGCAGGGCCCCGGTCTTGGCCGTCGCCATGGTCAGGCACTCGTCGAGCGAGACGTACGGCCGCTGCTCGAAAGCGCAGTCCGCCTGCTGGCCGGCGCACAGCTCGATGACGCAGGCCGCGAGCCGCGCCGAGGCCTGGGCCGATGCGGGGTGCGGATCCTCCGCCAGCAGCCGCAGCGCGAGCGCCATCATGGCGTCGCCGGTGATGATCGCGTCCGGTATCCCGAAGACGGTCCAGGCCGTGGGCCTGCCCCGGCGCTTCGTGTCCTTGTCGATGACGTCGTCGTGCAGCAGCGTGAAGTTGTGGGCGAGCTCCACGGCCACCGCCGCCCGTACCGCGCCCTCGGCCGTCTTGGCGTCCGGGCCCCGCAGGGCCCGGGCCGCGGCGAGCACGAGGGCGGGGCGGATGGCCTTGCCCGCGTTGCCCGCGGCCGGGGTGCCGTCCGCGTGCTGCCAGCCGAAGTGGTACATCGCCACGCGCCGCATCGATCCCGGGAGGTTCTCGACCGTGCGGCGCAGTTCCGGGTTGACCGTTTCTCTTGTCCGCTCCAGCAGGGCCGCGGCCTCCTGCCCCTCGCCGGTCGTGATCGCCTCAGTGGTGCCCATGGCGTGTCCCCCGATCCCGGGTCGTCGTGCTCGGCAGGCCGCTCAGCGCCAGCGCGCGATCTCGACGTTCTCCAGGATGCCGAGCGCGTCCGGCACGAGCACCGCGGCGGAGAAGTAGGCCGTGACCAGGTACGAGATGATCGCCTGTTCGCTGATCCCCATGAAGCGCACCGACATGCTCGGCTCGATCTCGTCCGGGATCCCCGGCTGGTGGAGGCCGATGACGCCGGACTCGTCCTCGCCGGTGCGCATGCAGAGGATGGACGTGGTGCGGGCGTCGCTGATCGGGATCTTGTTCGACGGGAAGATCGGCACCCCGCGCCAGGAAGGCACCCGGTGCCCGTCGACGTCGATCGACTCCGGGTACAGACCCCGCTTGTTGCACTCGCGGCCGAAGGCGGCGATGGCCTTGGGATGGGCGAGGAACAGCTTGGAGCCGCGGCGCATGCTGAGCAGCTGGTCCATGTCGTCGGGGCTGGGCCCGCCGTCGTGCGGCTGGATGCGCTGGTCGTAGTCGGCGTTGTGGAGCAGGCCGAAGTCGCGGTTGTTGAGCATCTCGTGCTCCTGGCGCTCGCGCAGCGCCTCGACCGTGAGCCGCAACTGCTGCTCGGTCTGGTTCATCGGCTGGTTGTAGAGGTCGGCGACGCGCGTGTGCACCCGCAGGACCGTTTGTGCAATGGAGAGTTCGTACTCGCGCGGCTTGGCCTCGTAGTCCACGAAGGTGCCGGGCAGGACGGCCTCGCCCTGGTGGCCGGCGGAGAGGTCGATCGCGGCCTCGCCGTACTTGTTGGTGCGCTGGGCCGGCAGGGACCGCTGCGCCTCCACGTGCGCGCGCAGCGAGTCGACCCGGTCGGCGAGGAGCTGGAAGTCCTGGCGGGACAGGACGAGCGCGGTGCCGGAGGTGACGGCGCGGGCGGTGTACTCCCAGATCGCCTCCCCGTCGACGAGGGAGTCCTCGCCGAAGTAGGCGCCGTCCGCGACGGTCCGCAGGACCGCGTCCTCGCCGTAGGGGCCGGGGCCGACCTGGTCGATGCGTCCATGGGCGAGCAGGAACACCTGGTCGGAGGCGCTCCCGAAGGAGGTCAGCTCCTGGCCGGCCTCGAAGTCGACCTGCCGGCACCGCTGGGCGAGCTCGGAGAGCACGTCCAGGTCCTCGTAGCTGCGCAGCAGCGGGAGCTCGCCGAGCTCGGCCGGGATGACCTGGACCTGGGTCCCGGTCTTGATGAACTCCACGCGTCCGTCGCCGACCGAGTAGCTCAGCCGCCGGTTCACCCGGTAGGTGCCGCCCTGGACGGACACCCACGGGAGCATCTTCAGGAGCCACCGCGAGGTGATCTCCTGCATCTGCGGCGCGGACTTGGTCGTGGTTGCCAAGTTCCGCGCGGCCGATGTCGCAAGACTCCGCTGCGGTGTCTGGACCTCGGGTTCGGAACCTGCCTGGACCGACATGTATTTCCCTTTCGATCACTCCATGGATCTGCGGGATGCAGCCTTCCAGTACGGAACGTGGTGGGACCATTACACAAAAGGGTGGGACTACTCCGTCAGGGCGTGGGCACTCTTTGGAGTTCATCTCCTTTCACTCGAGGCCTCTCCCATCCCACTGGTTCCGGCCATCGGGCCATGCGGCGCCCCGGAACGCGTCGGCGGAGCCCCGTTTAATTTGCATGCAAGATGCGAATTTTCTAGGGTGGGGGCCATGCGGCTGACCCGATTCACCGACCTGGCGCTGCGCGTCCTGATGCGCCTGGCCGTCGCGGAGGCGGACCTCCCGACCACGCGCGACGTGGCGGCGACGATGGAGGTCCCGTACACGCACACGGCGAAAGTGGTCGCCAGGCTGCAGCACCTCGGCCTGGTCGAGGCGCGCCGCGGCCGCGGCGGCGGGCTCGCCCTGACCACCGCCGGGCGGGCCGCATCGGTGGGCGGAGTGGTCCGCGAGCTGGAGGGTGCGGGCGACGTCGTGGACTGCGACGGCACCACCCCCTGCCCGCTGCGCGGGGCCTGCGTCCTGCGGGGCGCGCTGCGCCGGGCCCAGGAGGCCTTCTTCGCCGCACTGGACCCGCTGACGGTGGACGACCTGGTCGCGGCGCCCACCGGCCCGCTGCTGCTGGGCATCGCGGGCGGCCCGCCGGGGCGGACCGAAACCCCCTGACCCGACGGCCGGATGGCCGGTTCCCGCCACGGGCCGCCAACGGCCCGAACGGGTGTACCCACGTCCAAAAATACGTATCTCAGATACCAATTCAACGAGAACGACCTGCGAGGAGCCCCGGATGCTGTCCGAGAAGTCGACCGAGACCGTACGCGCCACCCTGCCCGCCGTCGGCGCGGCCATCGGCGACATCGCGGAACTCTTCTACGCGAAGCTGTTCGCGGCCCACCCGGAGCTGCTGCGCGACCTGTTCAACCGCGGCAACCAGAACGCCGGCCTCCAGAAGCAGGCCCTCGCCGGATCCGTCGCGGCCTTCGCGACCCACCTCGTCGCCCACCCGGACACCCGCCCCGACGCGATGCTGCACCGCATCGCGCACAAGCACGCCTCCCTCGGCGTCACCCGCGAGCAGTACGCGGTCGTCCACCGCCACCTCTTCGCGGCGATCGCCGAGGTCCTCGGCGAGGCGGTCACCCCCGAGGTGGCCGAGGCCTGGGACGAGGTCTACTGGCTGATGGCCAACGCCCTGATCGCCATCGAGGAGCGGCTCTACGCCGAGCAGCAGGTCCTCGCCGGCGACGTCTGGCGCACCTGGACGGTCGCCGCCCGCGTCGAGGAGACCGCCGACTGCACCACCTTCCACCTGACGCCGGCGGACGGCTCCCCGGCCCCCTCCCCCAAGCCCGGCCAATACGTCTCGGTCCAGGTCGAACTGCCCGACGGGGCCCGCCAGATACGCCAGTACAGCCTCTCCGGCGCGCCCGGCGCCCCGGTCCGCTCGATCACCGTCAAGCGGGTCCACGGCCCGGCCGCCACGGGGCCCGACGGCGAGGTCTCCCACCACCTCCACACCCGGATCGGAACCGGCGACACCCTGCGGGTCTCGGCCCCGTACGGCGATCTGGTCCTGCGCGACTGCGCCGCCCCGGTCCTGCTCGCCTCGGCCGGGATCGGCTGCACCCCGATGCTGTCGATGCTGGCCCACCTCGCCGACACCGGGCACCCGGCCCCGGTGACCGTCCTGCACGCCGACCGCTCCCCCGCCGACCACGCGCTGCGCGGCGACCACCGGGCGCTGACGCACAAGCTGCCCGACGCCTCTGCCCGCTTCTGGTACGAGGCCGGCGCCGAGCCGGGCGACGGCGAAGGCCGCCTCGACCTGTCGGACGTCCCGGTGGCCCCGGGCACCACGGCGTACCTGTGCGGGCCGCTCCCGTTCATGCGGTCCGTCCGCGCACAGCTGCTGGCCAAGGGGGTGCCCGCCGCGGACATCCACTACGAGGTGTTCGGCCCGGACCTGTGGCTGGCGTCGGCCTCGGCCACTGCCGAGGCCTCTGCATAACTGCCGTGACGGGTGGGCCGGTCGGGACGAGTGTCCGGATCGGCTCGCTCACTGTACGAAGGCACTAGCCCGGAGGGGCAGCCTCCACTACACCGGAGAGCAACGAGGTGGACACGCAAGGTGACCACCGCGCACCCGGAGAGGAGGCGGCCATGTCCGCACCCATGTCCGCGGACCGGTTCATCGGCGCACTGCGGAACGAGGGTCTGACCGTCGTCGAGGTCGGCGCCTGGCGCACCCACAACCGCAACCACAAGGGCCCGTGGGGCCCGGTGAACGGGGTGATGATCCACCACACCGTCACGCACGGCACGAAGTTCACCGTCGAGCTCTGCCGCGACGGCGACGACGCCCTCCCGGGGCCGCTCTGCCACGGCGTGATCACCAAGGACGGCCGGGTCCACCTGGTCGGCTACGGCCGCGCCAACCACGCCGGAGCGGGCGACTCCGACGTCCTGGCGGCGGTGATCGCCGAAAAGCGGCTCCCGCCGGACCGCCGCGCGAACACCGACGGCAACCGGCACTTCTACGGCTTCGAGTGCGAGAACCTCGGCGACGGCAACGACCCCTGGCCGGAGGTTCAACTCGACGCCATGGCCCGCGCGGCGGCGGCCGTCTGCCGGGTCCACGGCTGGACCGAACGCTCGGTGATCGGCCACCTCGAATGGCAGCCCGGCAAGCCCGACCCGAGGGGCTTCACGATGGACGCGTTCCGCGCCCGCGTCGGCGAACGCCTGGAATAGCCGCGGGACAGCCGCCCCACGACCGGCACCCCGTCACCCCTGCCCGCGCCCTGCGGGCAGGAACCCGCCGGTCCGACCCTGGGCCGGCGGACGGCGGACACGGCGGGCGGCGGGCGGCGGGCGGCGGACAATGGGTGGGTGAACCGCTCCCCCGACCCCGGCGTCGTCCTGCAGCCCCGACCGCCCTCCCCGCTGCTGGAGGTTCACGACGAGCGGTTCGGGCAGTACGGGGTGCGGCTGCTGCTGAAGCGCGACGACCTCGTGCATCCCGAGCTGCCCGGCAACAAGTGGCGCAAGCTCGCGCCGAATCTGCGGGCTGCCGTAGAGGGGGGCTTCCCCGGGGTGGTGACCTTCGGCGGGGCGTACTCGAACCACCTGCGGGCCACCGCGGCGGCCGGGCGGCTGCTGGGGATGCCGACCGCCGGGATCGTCCGCGGCGACGAGCTCGCCGGCCGGCCCCTCAACGACTCGCTGGCCCGGTGCGCGGCGGACGGGATGCGGCTGCACTTCGTCACGCGCTCGGAGTACCGCCGCAAGGCCGAGCCCGAGGTGCTGGCCCGGCTGCTGGCGGGGGCCGGCGCGGCCGGCTCGTACGTCGTCCCCGAGGGCGGCAGCAACGCCCTCGCCCTGCAGGGGTGTGCGGAGCTCGGGCGGGAGCTGCGGGACATGTCCGACGTGGTCGCGGTGGCCTGCGGGACGGGCGGCACCCTGGCCGGGCTGGCTGCGGGGCTGGGCCCGGGGCAGCGGGCGCTGGGCGTGCCGGTCCTGGCGGGTGGGTTCCTGGAGGCGGAGATACGTTCCCTCCAGGAGGCGGGCTTCGGGGGGCCGGCCGGGGTCTGGAGCCTGGCGGAGGGCTTCCACCACGGGGGGTATGCGCGGGTGCCGGCGCTGCTGGAGGCGTTCGCCGCGGATTTCGGGGAGCGGCACGGGTTTGCGGTGGAGCGGATCTATGTGGCGAAGCTGCTCTGGGCCCTGGCGGCCCTGACGGAGTCGGGCGCCTTTCCCCCGGGCACGGCCCTGACCGCCGTCGTGACCGGCCGTCCGTAGTCCGCCGCCGGCTGCTCCCGCTGCGCGGAGCCCCTCCCCGCCCGCCCTTCCCCCGTTCCCCGGGGCTGCGCCCCCGGACCCCCGCGCCCCGAACGCCGGCGGGGCCGATGGTGCGCGGTCAGGCCGCGTCCTCGCGGTAGGCCGCCGCTTCCTCCAGGTCCAGTCTGCGGAGCAGCCCCCGGAGCATCTCGTCGTCGATCCGGCGGTGGTCCCGGAGGGTCACGAACACCTCGCGTTCGGCCGCGATCATCTCCCGCGCGAGGCGCCGGTAGACGTCGTCCGCCGATTCGCCGGTGACCGGGTTGACCTCCCCCAGCCGCTCCCACACCGCGTTGCGCCGCCGTTCCATGACCGTGCGCAGCCGCTCCGCCAGCGGCGGCGGCAGCGCGTTCTCCGGCTCCGTCAGCAGCTCCGCCAGCCGGTCCTCCGCCGACCGCGAGGCCTCGCTCTGGGCCTGCGCCTCCGCCAGGGTCTCCGCCTGCAGGTCCCGCGGCGGCAGCCGCAGCAGCCGGATCAGCGGCGGCAGCGTCAGGCCCTGCACCACCAGCGTGCCGATCACCGTCGTGAAGGTCAGGAAGAGGATCAGGTTCCGGTGCGGCACGCCCATCGGGACCGAGAAGGCGATCGCCAGCGAGACCACCCCCCGCATCCCGGCCCAGCCCACGATCACCGGCGCCTTCCAGGTGGTGTCCGGCTCCCGGTTCCGGATCCGCTCCGAGAGCCGCGGCACGAAGGTGGCCGGGAACACCCACACGAAGCGGGCCACCACCACCGCCAGGAACACCGCCAGCGCGTACCAGGCCGCGTGCCAGCCCTCGTACTCCTCGAGCCCCTTCAGGACCACCGGCAGCTGGAGGCCGATCAGCAGGAAGACCACCGACTCGAGGATGAAGGCGACCATCTTCCACACCGCCTCCTCCTGGAGCCGGGTCGCGAAGTCGACCTGCCAGTTGCGGTGCCCGAGGTACAGCGCCACCACGACCACCGCGAGCACGCCCGAGGCGTGCACCCGCTCGGCCGCCGCGTACGCAACGAACGGGATCAGCAGCGACAGCGTGTTCTGGAGCAGCGGCTCCCGCAGCCGCTTGCGCAGGTGGTGGATCGGCACCATCAGCACCAGGCCCACCCCCACGCCCCCCACCGAGGCCAGCAGGAACTCCGCGATCCCGCCCGCCCAGCCGGCGCTGACCCCGATCGCCGCGGCCAGTGCCACCTTGTACGCGGTGATCGCGGTGGCGTCGTTCACCAGCGACTCACCCTGGAGGATGGTGGTGATCCGGTTCGGCAGCCCCAGCTTGCGGGCGATCGCCGTCGCGGCCACCGCGTCGGGCGGCGCGATCACCGCGCCCAGCACCAGCGCCACCGGCAGCGACAGCCCCGGCACCACCAGGTACGCCGCGTACCCCACGGCGAGCGTCGCGAAGAGCACGTAACCGACCGACAGCAGCGCGACGGGCCGTACGTTCGCCCGCAGGTCCAGGTACGAGCTGTCCACCGCGGCCGTGTACAGCAACGGCGGGAGCAGCAGCGGCAGCACGATGTGCGGGTCGAGGGCGTACGAGGGCACGCCCGGGACGTACGAGGCCAGCAGCCCGGCGGCGACCAGCAGCAGGGGCGCGGGCACCCGGGTCCAGCGGGCGGCGCCCGCGACGACCGCGCTGACCGCCACCAGCGCCACCAGCGGCAATACCTCCATCGAAGATCCACCCTCGCTCGTCGTCGCTGATCGGCATTCGTCCTGCGGCGCCCGCACGTCAGTACGCTGGCCATCATGAGCGAGTGCACCCACGTTCCCGAACTGCCGCGCCCCGAGCCCGTCCCGACTGCCCTGACCTGCCCTGAATGTCAGGTGCTCGGAAGTCATCCCGTGCAGTTGCGGATGTGCCTGGGGTGCGGGTACGTCGCGTGCTGCGACTCCTCGCCGCACCGGCACGCCACGGCGCACCATCAGAGCACCGGCCATCCGATCATGCGAAGCTTCGAGCCGGGCGAGACGTGGCGGTGGTGTTATGTCGACGGTTCGATCGTCTGAAGCGGGGTAGGTCAACCCTCCGCCGGTTCCCCTTATTTGGGCCCGCAGACCCCTAGCCACTGTGCGTACCCATAGGCTTACCATCAGTCACTGGCCGTGGGTGGGGGTGTCCGGTAACGGGCGTCATCAGGGGTGCCGCGACACGATCGCCCGGATCGCGGTAGCGTCACCGGCGAACAGAGCTCGTACCACCTTGGAGGTGAGGGTGTCCCAGATCGCAGGCGAGCCCGGGACCCAGGACTTCGTGGAAGTCCGGCTGCCCGCTGCGGGTGCCTACCTGTCGGTGCTGCGGACGGCCACGGCCGGCCTCGCGGCACGTTTGGACTTCACCCTCGACGAGATCGAGGACCTCCGCATCGCGGTGGACGAGGCCTGCGCGATCCTGCTTCAGCAGGCCGTGCCGGGCTCCGTCCTCAGCTGCGTGTTCCGGCTGGTCGACGACTCGCTCGAGGTGACCGTCTCGGCGCCGACCACGGACGGGCGTGCGCCCGAGCGCGACACGTTCGCCTGGACCGTCCTGTCGGCGCTGGCCGGCAAGGTCGAGTCGACCGTCGAGGAGGACAAGACGGTGAGCATCAGCCTCTACAAACAGCGCGGCGCGGGTCCAGGCCCGGCGTGAGCGGCGGGGAGATCCCGGTGCGGGGCGGGGATCGGCGCCGGGTACGGCACGAGGTCGACGGCGGCATCCCGGAGCAGCAGCACGCCCGGCCGCACCCGGCTGACGCGGATGCGGAAGACGGCTTTTTGGACTCGGCGGAGCGACGGGCGGGCCCTATGAGCGAGAACCAGCACGAAGAACCACAATCCTCACAGCCACCCGGGGCCGCTGCCACGGCCCCGGAGACGGAACCGGAACCGGCGCCGGCGCTGCCGGTCCTGCCGGTGCCCACGGCCCTGCCCGATCCGCGCGACCGCAGCGGGGCGCGGGCACTGTTCATCGAGCTGCGGGCGCTGCCCGACGGCTCGGCGGAGAAGGCGGAGCTGCGCAACCGGCTCGTGCGGATGCACCTGCCGCTGGTCGAGCACCTCGCCCGGCGGTTCCGCAACCGCGGTGAGCCGCTGGACGATCTGACGCAGGTCGCCACGATCGGCCTGATCAAGTCGGTGGACCGGTTCGACCCCGACCGCGGGGTCGAGTTCTCCACGTACGCGACGCCCACCGTGGTCGGCGAGATCAAGCGGCACTTCCGCGACAAGGGCTGGGCGGTGCGCGTACCGCGGCGCCTGCAGGAGCTGCGGCTCTCGCTGACCACGGCCACGGCGGAGCTGTCCCAGCAGCACGGCCGCTCCCCCACGGTCCACGAGCTCGCCGAGCGGCTCGGGATCTCCGAGGAGGAGGTGCTGGAGGGGCTGGAATCGGCCAATGCCTACAGCACGCTCTCGCTGGACGTCCCGGACACCGACGACGAGTCGCCGGCCGTCGCGGACACGCTGGGCGCGGAGGACGAGGCGCTGGAGGGCGTCGAGTACCGCGAGTCGCTCAAGCCGCTGCTGGAGGGGCTGCCTCCGCGGGAGAAGCGGATCCTGCTGCTGCGGTTCTTCGGCAACATGACCCAGTCGCAGATCGCGCAGGAGGTCGGCATCTCGCAGATGCACGTCTCCCGCCTGCTGGCCCGCACCCTGGCCCAGCTGCGCGAGAAGCTCCTGGTCGAGGAGTAGGAGCGGGAGTACGGGTACGGGTACGCGTACGGGCCGCTGGGCCCGGGGCGCCCGCACGGACTGCCCGGTCCATCGGGGCCATCGGGCCTGCCGGGGCTATCGGGTCTGCTCGCCGGGCCCGATTCCCAGCGCCTCGGTCGCCGCCGGGTTCACCAGCAGGGCCACGACGGCCACCGCGGCCACGGCCAGCGCCACGGCGGCGGCGATCATCGCCCCGCCCGTGGAGTACAGGGTCCACGCCACCGGCAGCGCCATCAGCTGGGTGATCAGCGCGGGCCCGCGACTCCAGCGGCGGCCCAGGCGGAGCCCGCGGGCCGCGATCAGCGGCAGCGCGGCCAGCGCGAACAGGGTGATCCCGCCGGTCTCGGCCTGCTGCGGGGAGTCGGGGTCGCCGGCGATGCCCACGAACAGCATGTAGACGCCGAGGCCGGCAAGCGCCAGGCCCTCCAGGGCGGTCAGCGCGGCGGCGGCGGTGAGCCGCCGGGGCAGCGGGGCGGCGGGCTGGGGCGTGGCGGGGGTGGGCTTCGTACTCACCACAGCAGGGTAGCCGCGCGCCCGCAGCCCCGGAGGGGACGGGCAGTATGGGCTGCATATGAACGGGTCGGTAGGCTGGCGGTCATGCGTGCACTTCTCGTGGCCAATCCAGCAGCGACGACCACCAGTGCGCGCACGCGCGACGTCCTGACCCACGCCCTGGCCAGCGAGATGAAGCTGGAGGCGGTGACCACCGAGTACCGCGGGCACGCCCGGGACCTGGGCCGCACGGCTGCCGAGAACGGCATCGATCTCGTCGTGGCGCTCGGCGGCGACGGCACGGTCAACGAGGTCGTGAACGGGCTGCTGCACAACGGGCCGGATCCGGAGCGGCTGCCCCGGCTGGCGGTGGTGCCCGGTGGCTCGACCAATGTGTTCGCCCGCGCGCTCGGGCTGCCCAACGACGCGGTCGAGGCGACCGGCGCCCTGCTGGACGCGCTGCGGGAGCAGCGCGAGCGGACGGTGGGCCTCGGCCTGGCGGCCGGCACCCCGGGGACGGAGGACGAGTCGGTTCCGGCGCGCTGGTTCACGTTCTGCGCGGGCTTCGGTTTCGACGCGGGGGTGGTGGGCCGCGTCGAACAGCAGCGCGAGCGCGGCAAGCGTTCGACGCACGCCCTGTACGTACGACAGCTGATGCGTCAGTTCTGGGACGACCCGAACCGGCGCCACGGGACGGTGACGCTGGAGCGCCCCGGCGCGGATCCCGTCACCGGTCTGGTCCTGTCGATAGTCTGCAACACCTCGCCGTGGACGTATCTGGGCAATCGTCCGCTTTACGCCTCTCCGGAGGCGTCGTTCGATACTGCGCTTGACGTATTGGCACTCAACCGTTTGTCAACTCCGGCCGTCGCCCGCTACGCCACACAGCTCCTGACCTCGACTCCTGAGCGCGGTCCGCACGGCAAGCACGCGGTGTCTCTGCACGATCTGACCGACTTCACCTTGCATTCGAAGGTTCCCCTTCCGTTCCAGATGGACGGAGACCACCTCGGTCTGCGGACCAGCGTTCGGTTCACAGGCGTACGCCGTGCACTGCGTGTGATTGTGTGAGTAGAAGGGCCTAAAGTCCTTTCACTCGAACGTTTACACGCCGGTCCACCCTCACGATGTAGGGCTGTGACCTAGTAGACACCGACGAATCAAAAAAAACTTTCCGGAAGGGGTTGTATCCCCGTCCGAGGTTTGCGAATCTCTTCATGGCGATCGGGACAGCCCGCAGAACCCGGCACCCACACAGACCGCCAGAACCCCTCACGAGTCCCTGACTGACCTTCCAGGAAACTGGCCGGTCGCCCTTCCCTCACGGGGGGATTCGTGAAAGCGTTCACATTCACAAGCAACCTGCCCGCAATACAAGGAGATGGAGCAGCCATGGACTGGCGTCACAACGCCGTTTGCCGCGAGGAAGACCCGGAACTCTTCTTCCCCATCGGCAACACCGGTCCTGCGCTGCTGCAGATCGAGGAAGCCAAGGCCGTCTGCCGCCGCTGCCCCGTCATGGAGCAGTGCCTGCAGTGGGCGCTCGAGTCCGGTCAGGACTCCGGCGTCTGGGGCGGTCTCAGCGAGGACGAGCGCCGCGCGATGAAGCGCCGCGCCGCTCGCAATCGGGCGCGCAACGCCACCGCCTGACATCGACTTTCGAGCCTCGAGCCGCAGCGCGTAGCAACACCTGACAAGCGCTCAGCAACGTGCTCTTGAGCCCCGGACCGAGAACCTTCGGTCCGGGGCTCAGTGCTGTCCGGGGCACAGCCCGTCACACAGCGTGACTACTTCTGCGGGCTGACCGGTACGTCGAGGACGACCTTGGTGCCGCGCGGCTCGGCCCGGAGCATGTCGAACGTGCCGCCGAGCTCGCCCTCCACGAGGGTCCGTACGATCTGCAGGCCGAGGTTGCCGGCACGCTGCGGGTCGAAGCCCTCGGGCAGACCGGAGCCGTCGTCGAGCACCGTGATCAGCAGCCGGCCGTCGGCGCGGCCGGTGCCGGTGCGGGTCGCGGACACCTCCACCCGGCCGCCCTCCCCCTGGGTGAAGGCGTGCTCCAGGGCGTTCTGGAGGATCTCGGTCAGCACCATCGACAGCGGGGTGGCGACCTCCGCGTCCAGGATCCCGAACCGGCCGGTACGCCGGCATTCCACCTTGCCCGGCGAGATCTCGGCGACCATCGCGATGACGCGGTCGGCGATCTCGTCGAACTCGACGCGCTCGTCCAGGTTCTGAGAGAGCGTCTCGTGCACGATCGCGATCGAACCGACACGGCGCACGGCCTCGTTGAGCGCCTCGCGGCCGCCCTCGGAATCCATCCGGCGGGCCTGCAGCCGCAGCAGCGCGGCCACGGTCTGCAGGTTGTTCTTCACCCGGTGGTGGATCTCCCGGATGGTCGCGTCCTTGGTGATCAATTCGCGTTCGCGACGGCGCAGTTCCGTGACGTCCCGGCACAGGACGAGGGAGCCGATCCGGATGCCCTTGGGCTTGAGCGGGATGGCGCGCAGCTGGATGACCCCGCTGTTGCCCTCGATCTCGGTCTCGCGCGGGGCCCAGCCGCTGGCGAGCTTGACGATCGCCTCGTCCACGGGGCCGCGGGAGGGGGCGAGTTCGGCGGTCGTGGTGCCGAGGTGCTGGCCGACGAGGTCGGCGGCGAGGCCGAGCCGGTGGTAGGCGGAGAGCGCGTTCGGGGAGGCGTACGTGACCACGCCGTCGGCGTCGAGCCGGATCAGGCCGTCACCCGCCCGCGGGGAGGCGTCCATGTCCACCTGCTGGCCGGGGTACGGGAAGGTTCCGGCGGCGATCATCTGGGCCAGGTCCGAGGCGGACTGGAGGTAGGTGAGCTCCAGCCGGCTTGGTGTACGCACAGTGAGCAGGTTGGTGTTCCGGGCGATCACTCCGAGTACCCGGCCCTCGCGGCGCACCGGGATGGACTCCACGCGTACGGGCACCTCCTCGCGCCACTCCGGGTCGCCCTCGCGCACGATCCGGCCCTCGTCGAGCGCGGCGTCCAGCAGCGGGCGGCGGCCGCGCGGCACCAGGTGGCCGACCATGTCGTCCTGGTACGAGGTGGGGCCCGTGTTGGGGCGCATCTGCGCGACCGAGACGTACCGGGTGCCGTCGAGGGTGGGAACCCACAGCACGAGGTCGGCGAAGGAGAGGTCGGAGAGCAGCTGCCACTCCGATACCAGCAGGTGGAGCCACTCCAGGTCGGTTTCACTGAGAGCGGTGTGCTGGCGTACGAGGTCGTTCATGGAGGGCACGGGGCGAGCGTACCCCGGGTAGGGGCCATGACTTTCCCCACGGCGACTACTCAGGAGTATCCAGGAGGGGCTCCGTCCGCGTACTGTTGGAGGAAGTGACGGGATGGCAGAGCCCGACATTGGATGGACAGAACAGAATGGTCTAGTCCACAATTGGCGTAAGCTTCCGCCCTCCCCGCACAGGAGGACGGATCGAGGTAAGCCGCGCACTCTGCCCTGACTGCGCAGGCACCTCCCACCGGCCGCCGGGAACCGCACACCCTGTGGCCGTAAGTACTCCGGGCTACGGTGCCGGACGGGCTGAGGGTCCCGTCCCGGCACCGTGGCCCAGAGGAATTTTCGAGCGGAATTCCTTTCGGGGCGCAGCCCCCGGGCGTGTTCGCCCGCTCTCCGCGACCGCTTACTGCGGCCAGGCCTCCATCGCCACTTCCGCCACCGCTTCCAGTTCTTCCCGGCTCGCCCCGTCGCGCGACTGCTGGGACATCCCCACGAGCACCGCCAGGGCGTAGCGGGCCAGCGCCTGCGGGTCCGTGCCGGCCGGCAGTGCGCCGGAGGCGACGTCCGCCCGGATCCTGCGCTCGAACATCTCCAGGCTGGCGTTGCGGCGCTCACGCAGGGCCTGGGCCACCTCCTGCGAGGTGGTGTTGACGGCCGCGCTGATCACCAGGCAGCCCGGCGGGTGGGCCGGGTCCGTGTAGATCTCGGCCGCCTCGCGCAGAACGCGCCGCAGGCCGGCCCGGGCGGTGGGCTCCTCGGCCAGGGCCGCGCCCGCGAAGTCGGCGTAGCGGCCGCCATAGACCACCACGACCTCGTCGAACAGCTTGCGCTTGTCGCCGAAGGCGGCGTACAGGCTGGGCGCGCTGATGCCGAGCGAGGCGGTCAGGTCGGAGATCGACGTCGCCTCGTAGCCACGCTCCCAGAAAGCGAGCATCGCCTTGTCGAGGGCGGCGCCGCGGTCGAAGGAGCGGGGCCTGCCGCGCTGTCCGGTCACCATGCGCTCATTCTATAGCGGCCGCTATGGAATCTGGTACGGTCCCTTTTTGTAGCGACCGCTATCAAATTCTGAAGGGGGGCGCGTCATGGGCGTGCTCAAGGGGAAGACGGCACTGGTCACGGGCGGCAGCCGGGGCATCGGGCGGGCGGTGGCCGAGCGGCTGGCCCGGGACGGGGCGCTGGTCGCCGTGCACTACGGGCGGAACGCGGAGGCGGCGAACGAAACGGTCGCGGCCATCGGGGCGGCCGGCGGACGGGCGTTCGCCATCGGGGCCGAGCTCGGGGTTCCGGGTGACGCGCAGGCCCTGTGGGCGGCGTACGAGGCGCACCCGCTGCACACCGACACGGTCGACATCCTGGTGAACAACGCGGGCGCCGCCACGTTCGCCGGCATCGCGGACACCGACGAGGAGACGTACGACCGGGTGCACGCGCTCAACGCGAAGGCGCCGTTCTTCGTGATCAGGCACGGGCTGGCGCGGATGGGGGACGGGGGCCGGATCGTCAACGTGACCGGCACCCCGGAGATCGCCCTGCCCGCGATCCTGGCCACGATCACGGCCAAGGGCGCGGTGAACGCGCTGACCCGGTCCCTGGCGGCCGAGCTGGCCCCGCGCGGGATCACCGTGAACTCGGTGGGCCCCGGCATCACGGACACCGACCTCAACGCGGGCTGGCTGGCGGACCCGGCGGCGCGGGCGCACGCGTCTTCGCGCTCGGTCTTCGGGCGGGTGGGCACGGCCGGTGAAGTCGCCGACGTGGTGGCGTTCCTGGCCTCGGCGGACTCCCGCTGGGTGACCGGTCAGCATCTGGACGCCACCGGCGGGCTGCAGCTCGCGCTGCTCTGAGCGGAGCCGACGGGCCGGGGGCGGGGAACCGGATCACCATGGGAGGGAGGGGAGTGGGCGGAGACCGGCCTGGGGCGGGCCCGGCTCTGCTAGATTGGTCTATACCACACCGTCCCACTCCAGATCGGCAGGCCCCGCGTGGAAGTTGTCATCGTCCCGGACGCCAAAGCAGGCGGCGAGCTCATCGCGGAGGCCATGGCCGCCCTGGTCCGGCGCAAGCCCGACGCCCTGCTCGGCGTGGCGACCGGCTCCACCCCGCTGCCCGTCTACGAAGCCCTGGCCGCCAAGGTGAAGGCCGGTGAGGTCGACGCCTCCCGGGCCCGCATCTGCCAGCTCGACGAGTACGTCGGCCTGCCGGCCGGGCACCCGGAGTCGTACCGTGCCGTCGTGCTCCGCGAGGTCGTCGAGCCGCTCGGCCTGTCGGAGGCCGCCTTCATGGGCCCCGACGGCTCCGCGGCGGACGTCGTCGCGGCGTGCGAGGCGTATGACCGCGCACTGGCGGAGGCCGGCGGCGTGGACCTCCAGCTGCTCGGCATCGGCACCGACGGTCACATCGGCTTCAACGAGCCCTGCTCCTCGCTGGCCTCCCGCACCCGCATCAAGACGCTGACGGAGCAGACGCGCGTCGACAACGCGCGCTTCTTCGACGACGACATGGCCCAGGTCCCGCACCACGTCATCACCCAGGGCATCGGCACGATCCTGGACGCCCGCCACCTGGTCCTGCTCGCCACCGGCGAGGGCAAGGCGGAGGCCGTCGCGCAGACCGTCGAGGGGCCGTTGTCGGCGCTGGTCCCGGCGTCTGCGCTGCAGCTGCACCGGCATGCGACGGTGGTCGTGGACGAGGCCGCGGCGTCCAAGCTGAAGCTGGCGGACTACTTCCGCCACGCCTACGCCAACAAGCCCGCGTGGCAGGGGCTTTAGGCGGCACCTCCCCCACGCGCACGAAGGGCCGGGCTCCCGTCCAGGGGGCCCGGCCCTTCGTTGTCGCCGCACGGTGGCCGCTGCGCGGAGCCTCCCGAACGGCGGCTAAGCCCCCGCGATGATCTCCGCGGCAGCGGCACCGCAGACCCGGGAAGCGCCGTGCGTTGCGATGTACAGTGCACCCCGCGGCGCAGCCTGCGGTACGCCCATCTCCACCACGACCGTGTCCGGCCGCGCAGCGACCAGCGCGTCCAGGGCCTGCGCCATCCACGGGTGGCGGTGCGCGTCGCGGACCACCGCCACGACGGTGCGTCCGCCTGCCGCCGTCAGGATGTCCGTGGCCGTGGCGCCCTCCGGGAACACCCCGGACCCCGTCCCCGGTACCAGCGCGGCCAGTTCGGCGGCCACGCCCCACGGGGTCTCGTCCCCCACGGCGATGTTCGCGACGGGCGCGAGCGTGGCGACGTACGGGGCGGCGGACACGGGCGCGGCGGTGCCGGACACGACCACGGCGCGGCGGGCCGCCGCCAGGCCGATGCCGGGCGCGCTCCCCTCCTGCGGCGCGCCCGGCGCGGCGGCGGCCCGGGCCTGCCGGGTCCATGCGGCCAGCGCCCGTACCCGGGCAGCGGCGTCGGCGAGCCGCTCCGCCGGAATCGTGCCCTCCCGTACGGCCGCGACCAGCGCGTCGCGCAGCCGCAGCACGGTGGCCTCGTCGGCGAGCCCTCCGCCCACGCAGATCGCGTCGGCGCCGGCCGCGATGGCGAGGACCGAGCCGCGCTCGATGCCGTACGTCCCGGCGATGGCGTTCATCTCCATGCCGTCGGTGACGATCAGGCCCTCGTAGCCGAGCTCCTTGCGCAGCAGTCCGGTCAGGATCTGCGGGCTGAGCGTGGCCGGGCGGGTCGGGTCGAGGGCGGGCACCAGGATGTGCGCGCTCATCACGGCCTTGGTGCCGGCCGCGATGGCCGCCTTGAACGGGACCAGCTCGCGGGCCACCAGCGTGTCCAGGTCCACGTCGATGCGCGGCAGGGCGTGGTGCGAGTCGACGTTGGTGTCGCCGTGGCCCGGGAAGTGCTTGGTGCACGCGGCGACGCCGGCGGCCTGCAGACCCTCGACGTAGGCGGCGGTGTGCCGGGCGGCGAGGTGGGTGTCGGCGCCGAAGGACCGCACGCCGATGACCGGGTTGTCCGGGTCGGAGTTGACGTCGGCGGACGGGGCCCAGTTGAGGTTGACCCCGCACTCGGCGAGGCGCCGGCCGAGCTCGCGGGCGACGTCCCGGGTCAGCGCGGTGTCGTCCACGGCGCCGAGGGCCAGGTTGCCGGGGAAGGACGAGCCGCCGCGGGCCTCCAGACGGGTGACGTCGCCGCCCTCCTCGTCGATGGCGACGAGGACGTCGTCGCGCTCGGCGCGCAGCTGCGCGGTGAGCGCGGCGAGCTGCTCGGGCGAGGCGATGTTGCGGCCGAAGAGGCCGACGGCGGTGAGACCTTCGCCGACCCGGCGCAGCAGCCACGCCGGGGCGGTGGTGCCCTCGAAGCCGGGCTGGAGGACCGCGAGGGCGTCGCGGGTGAGCTGATCGTTCGAATCGGACGCGGTGACGCGGTGCGCAAGGACAGTCATGGGCCGTTATCCCTTCACGGCGCCGGCGGTCATGCCGCCGACGGCCTTGCGCTGGAGGAAGACGAAGATCACCAGGACCGGGACGGCGAACAGCGAGGACGCGGCCATGGTGGCGCCCCAGTCGTTGCCGAAGGCGGTCTGGAACTGGGTCAGCCACAGGGGCAGGGTCTGGGCGGTCTTGTCCTTGTTGAGGATCAGGACCATCGCGAACTCGTTCCAGGCGGTGATGAAGCCGAAGAGCGAGGTGGACATCAGGCCGGGGGCCAGCAGCGGGAAGATCACCTTGCGGAAGGCCTGGCCGCGGGTGCAGCCGTCGATCTGGGCGGCCTCCTCCAGCGTCACCGGGACGGCGGCGATGAAGCCGCGCAGGGTCCAGATGGTGAAGGGCAGGACCATCACGAAGTAGATCGCGGTCAGCAGCGGGAGGCTGTTCAGCATCTCGGCGTCGCGGGCGATCATGTACATCGCGATGACCATGACCTCCCAGGGGGCCATCTGCGCCATCATCACGCCGAGTACGAGGCCCTTGCGGCCCTTGAACTTCATGCGGGCGATGGCGAAGCTCGCGGCGAGCGCGACGGCCAGGGCGAGGACGACGGCGCCGACGGTGACGAGCAGGCTGTTCGTCACGTACGTCCAGAACAGCTCGACGCCGGTGGCCTTGGTGAAGTTGTCCAGCGTCGGGGTGAAGACGAAGACGGGGTCCTTGGAGAGGATCTGCCCGGACGGCTTGAGGGCCGAGGAGAACATCCAGTAGACCGGGAAGACGAAGACCACGGCCAGGACGAGGGCGCCCAGGTTCTTCGCCACCGTGCCCGGGCGGAGCGGGCGGCGCGTGCGCAGCTGCTGCGCGGGCTTCGGGTGCCGGGGCGCGGCGGGTGCGGGCTTCGGCGCGGTGGTGGTGCTCACTGCTCCTCCTCCTGCTTCAGGATCAGGCGGAAGTAGAAGGACATGACGATCACGAGCATCATGATCGTCAGGACGGAGATCGCTGCCGCGAGCGCGTAGTGGCCCTGGCTCTGGCCCTCGACGAATGCGAAGACGGGCAGGGTCTCGGAGGCGCGGTCGGGGCCGCCGCGGTTCATCGCGTAGACCTGGGTGAAGGCCTTGAAGACCCAGATCACCTCGAGGAACGTGGTGACGAGGAAGAACGGCTTGAGGTTCGGGAAGACGACCTGCCAGAACGTCTGCCAGCCGTTCGCGCCGTCCATCCGCGCGGCCTCGTACAGCTCGCCGCTGACGGTGGTCAGGCCGGCGTACATGTTGAGGGCGACGAAGGGGACGGAGCCCCAGACCACCAGGACGGTGACGATCGCCAGGGTGGAGAAACCGGACTCGAACCAGTTGTGCTGCTCGTAGCCGGAGAACCCGAGGGTGCGCATGACCCAGTTCATGACGCCGAACTGCTCGTCGAACAGCCACTGGAAGACGGTGACGGACGCGACGATCGGCATGGCCCAGGCCATCACCAGGGCCATCGACAGGACCAGGCGCATCCACGTGCCGAGCCGGTTCAGCAGGATGCCGACGAGGCTGCCGATCAGCATGATCAGCGCGACGTTGGCCGCGGTGAAGGCGAAGGTGCGTACGACGACGGTCCAGAAGTGCGCGTCGCCCAGCAGCTGGGTGTAGTTCTCGACGCCGTTGAAGGGCGCCTTCCGCTGGATGAACTCGATCTTGTCGACCTTCTGGAACGACAGGATCACGTTCTTGGCCAGCGGGTACAGCAGCAGCGTGGCCAGGCTGAGGACCGCCGGCCCGATCAGGAGGTACGGCAGCCAGCCCGAGGGGAGCGACGTTCTGCCCCGGCGCGGAGACGAGGGAGCGGTCCCGGTGGTGGTGGGCGGCTTCTGCTGCCGTCCGGCGGACTTCGGTGGTGCGTCCTGTGGAGCGGTCGCCGCTCCCTGGGAGTGCACGGTCATGTCTTGGTTACCTCGGCTGCGGTCGGGCGTCGCACAGGTCTGTCGATGCGCGACCGGGGGTGCGGCGGGCGCGTGGGCGCCGCCGCACCCCCGGTGCTGGGTGCTACTTGTTGATGCGGTTCGCGATTTCCTTGTCCGCGTCCGCGCCCGCCTTGGCGGCGTCCTCACCCTTCAGGACCTTGGTCATGAACTCCTTGAGCGGGTTGGGCTCGGTCTCGACGTTCGCCCAGCCCGGGGTGACCGGGGTGATGCGGCCGTTGACGCCGCCCTTGCCCATCGCCTCGGCGAAGGAGCCCGCGGCGGGGGTGAAGTTCGCGCCGGCCTGGTTCGGGAGCAGCGCGCCCTTGGTCTCGGCGGCGTACTTCGTCATCTGGTCCTTGCCGGCGGCGAGGGCCAGCCACTCCTTGGCGAGCTCCTTGTTCTTGGAGCGCTCGGCGACGGCGAGGTTCGAGCCGCCGAGGAAGACGGTGCCCGGCTTGTCGGCGGTCTTGCCCGGGATCGGGAAGTAGCCGAAGTCGGCTTCCTTGCCCGCCTCCTTCAGGGCCTTCTCCGCACCGCCGGCCTCCCAGCCGAGACCGATCCAGGAGGCGACGCCGCCCTTGGGAACGACGTCGGTGGACTGCTGCGGGGTGGCCTCGTCCTTGTCCTTCGGGGCGGTGGAGTAGGACTGGAGCTTCTTGTAGAACTCCATCGCGGACGCGGCCTGGGGGGAGCCGAGGCCGCCCTTCCACTTGCCGCCGTCCTTGACCGCGAGTTCGCCGCCCTCGTCCCAGACGAAGCCGGCGAGGACGTACCAGCTCTGGCCGGGCAGGTAGATCGGCTGCGAGGACGGGTCCGCGGCCTTCAGCTTGTCGAGGCCGGCGATCCACTCGTCGCGGGTGGTCGGCGGGGTGACGCCGGCCTTCGCGAAGGCCTTCTTGTCGTACACGACGACGCGGTTGGCCGCGTACCAGGGAGCGGAGTACAGCTTGCCGTCGTACTCGGCGGAGGCGAGCATGCTCTTCTGCCAGGCGTCCGCGCCGAGCTTGGACTTGTCCTTGGTCAGGTCGGCGAGGCCGCCGGTGACCGCGTAGCCGGAGGTCTGGGTGTTGCCGAGCTCGAGGACGTCCGGCGGGGTGTTCTCGGAGAGGGCCGTGGTGACCTTCTCCTGGATGCCCTTCCACTGCTGCTCTTCGACCTTGACGGTGACACCCGGGTGCTTGGCCGAGAACTCCGCGTTGACCGCGTCGATCCAGGCCTTGGGCGCGGAGCCGTCCATCACCCAGACGGTGATCTCCTTGGCGCCGCCCGCGTCGGTCTTCCCCTTGTCGTCGCCGCCGTTGCCGCACGCCGCGACTCCGACCATCATGCCCGCGACACTGACCGCCGCGATGAGCTTGCGCTTCACGCCACCCTCCTCAGGGATGCTGCCTGCAACTTCCCTCGCCCGCCGCGGTGACATGCACCAAGTACTGCCCGTGGGGCCGGGATCTGATCCATATTGGTTTAGACCAGTAACCGGAGCTTGGCCTAGACCTTTAGGGGTGTCAAGGGTCTAATGAGCGGGTGATCGGTCCGTTACCGGACCGACACCTGGGGGAGGGAGGAGGCCTGCCCTCCCACCCGTGTCACGATGTGACCGCACATATCGGAGGAGCCGGTGACGGCAGCGAAACTGGAGTCGGGAAGGCGGGCGGCGATGTCCACCGAAGGGGCGACCACGGAGCCGGAAGGCGGGGCAGCCACTCGCACGGCGCGCGTGCCCAAGTACTACCGACTCAAGCGGCACTTGCTCGACATGACCGAGACGCTGCCCCCCGGCACGCCGGTACCGCCGGAGCGCACGCTCGCGGCCGAATTCGACACCTCGCGGACCACCGTGCGCCAGGCGCTCCAGGAGCTCGTCGTCGAGGGCCGGCTGGAGCGGATTCAGGGCAAGGGCACCTTTGTCGCGAAGCCGAAGGTCTCCCAGCCGCTCCAACTGTCCTCGTACACCGAGGACATGCGGGCCCAGGGGCTGGAGCCCACGTCCCAACTCCTCGACATCGGCTACGTGACGGCCGACGACACCCTGGCCGGGCTGCTCAAGATCGCCACGGGCGGGCGGGTACTGCGCATCGAGCGGCTGCGCCTCGCCAGCGGCGAGCCGATGGCCATCGAGACCACCCACCTCTCGGCCAAGCGCTTCCCCGCACTGCGCCGCTCACTGGCCAAGTACACCTCCCTCTACACCGCCCTCGCGGAGGTGTACGACGTACGGCTGGCGGAGGCCGAGGAGACCATCGAGACCTCCCTGGCCACCCCGCGCGAGGCGGGCCTGCTGGGCACCGACGTCGGCCTGCCGATGCTGATGCTCTCCCGCCACTCCCTGGACGCCGACGGCGAACCGGTGGAGTGGGTCCGCTCGGTGTACCGCGGAGATCGCTACAAGTTCGTCGCGCGGCTCCAGCGCCCCGCCGTCTGACGCAGCGGCGACCACGGTGCTTGTGGACGGGCCCCGCCTGACACAGGCGGACCGGTCCGTCCAGTCCCACCCCCACACCATTCGGTCACATTCGACTCAATTCGGCCGATTCCGTGCCATTCATGCGATCTCGTCGCCTTACCCCGCATGCCCCCATTTGGCGACTCTAGGGTCGCCCACGTGCGACTGCGCTACAACTACCGCATTTAACGGAGGCCAAGCGCGCCGAGGCGCGGGCGTGGCTCGCGGCCGCGTCAGCCGTGGTGCTCCAGCAGTCGCTTCGGGACCTGGACGCAGCGTTCAGGGCCTTCTTCGGGTCGCATGGACCAGGGTCGCGTCAAAAGTTCGTCGCTCGGCTCTGGGCCAGACCAACTGGTCCGTGCTTGACTCTCGTTCCGCTATACGGACGGGGGCTTACGTTCACCGGGCGGCCCCCGTAGATTCCCTGCGCTTAAGCAGATGATCAACGAGGGGAAGAGGATCATGCCGGAACCGGAAGCAACAGGTACAGAACGGAACGCGGCGAGTCCGGGCACGGCGGCGGACTCGCCTTCCGCATCAGGGGACATGGCGTCGGGCGGCACGGCGTCGGGGGGCATGACCCCGAAGGCGGTCGCCGTCTGGGTGCTCGTCGGTCTCGTCGGGGCCCTCGGCTGGGGCATCCTCGCGCTCTCGCGCGGCGAGGAGATCTCGGCCGCCTGGCTGCTCGCCGCCGCGCTGGGCTCGTACGCCATCGGCTACCGCTTCTACGCCCGCTTCATCTCCCACCAGGTCCTGAAGGTGGACAAGACGCGGGCCACCCCGGCCGAACGCCTTGACAACGGTGTCGACTTCCACCCCACCGACCGCCGGGTGCTCTTCGGCCACCACTTCGCCGCCGTGGCCGGCGCCGGTCCGCTGGTCGGCCCCGTGCTCGCCGCACAGATGGGCTACCTGCCGGGCACCATCTGGATCGTCGCGGGCGTCATCTTCGCCGGCGCCGTCCAGGACATGGTCACCCTCTTCTTCTCCACCCGCCGCGACGGCCGCTCCCTGGGCCAGATGGCCCGGGACGAGATCGGCCCCGTCGGCGGAGCCGCCGCCCTGGTCGCCGTGTTCGCCATCATGATCATCCTGCTGGCCGTGCTCGCCCTGGTCATCGTCAACGCCCTGGCGCACTCCCCCTGGGGCGTCTTCTCCATCGGCATGACCATCCCGATCGCCCTCTTCATGGGCTTCTACCTGCGCGTCCTGCGGCCGGGCCGGGTCACCGAGATCTCCGTCATCGGCGTCGCCCTGCTGCTGCTCGCCATCGTCGCGGGCGGCTGGGTCGCCGAGTCCTCGCTGGCGAGCACCTTCACGCTGGAGAAGGAGACGCTCGTCCTCTGGATGGTCGCGTACGGCTTCGTCGCCTCGGTGCTGCCGGTGTGGATGCTGCTCGCGCCCCGCGACTACCTGTCCACCTTCATGAAGGTCGGCACCATCGCGCTGATGGCGGTGGGCGTGGTGCTGGCGATGCCGACGCTGAAGATGCCCGCCGTCACCGACTTCGCCGCCCGCGGGGACGGGCCGGTCTTCGCCGGGTCGATGTTCCCCTTCGTGTTCATCACCATCGCCTGCGGCGCCCTGTCCGGCTTCCACGCGCTGGTCTCCTCGGGCACCACCCCGAAGATGATCCAGAAGGAGACCCAGGTCCGGGTCATCGGCTACGGCGCCATGCTGACGGAGTCCTTCGTCGCCGTCATGGCGATCATCGCGGCCACCATCATCGAGCCCGGCCTGTTCTTCGCGGTCAACTCCCCCGCCGGCATCGTCGGTACCACCGTCGAGAGCGCCTCGCAGGCCGTGACCCACTTCGGCTTCGCCGTGTCGCCCGAGTACCTCGCGCAGGCCGCGAAGGACGTCGAGGAGGCCAGCCTGCTGTCGCGTACGGGCGGCGCGCCGACGTTCGCACTCGGAATGTCGGAGATCTTCTCTTCCGTGGTCGGCGGCGCCGGGATGAAGGCGTTCTGGTACCACTTCGCGATCATGTTCGAGGCGCTGTTCATCCTGACGACCCTCGACGCGGGCACCCGCGTCGGCCGGTTCATGCTCCAGGACACCCTGGGCAACGTGCACAAGTCCTTCAAGGACGTCAGCTGGAAGCCGGGCGTGTGGCTCGCGAGCGCGCTCGTCGTCGGCGGCTGGGGCTACTTCCTGTGGGTCGGCATCAAGGACCCGCTGGGCGGCATCAACCAGCTGTTCCCGCTGTTCGGGATCGCGAACCAGCTGCTCGCGGCAGTGGCCCTGGCCGTCTGCACCACGCTGCTCGTCAAGTCCGGCCGGCTCAAGTGGGCCTGGGTGACCGGCGTCCCGCTGGCCTGGGACGTGGCGGTCACGCTCACCGCGAGCTACCAGAAGGTGTTCTCCGACGACGTGAAGGTCGGCTTCTTCGCGCAGCGCGACAAGTACCAGACCGGGATCGACGCCGGGAAGGTGCTGCCGCCCGCCAAGAACATGGACGAGATGCACACCGTGGTCACCAACGCCACGGTCGACGGCGCGCTGTCGGCGCTGTTCGCGATCCTGATCATCATCGTCCTGCTGGACGCGGCGCGGACCTGCTTCAAGGCGATCGCCTCCCCCGAGACGGTCAGGCTGTCCGAGGTCCCGTGGACCGAGTCGAAGATCATCGCCCCGGCCGGGCTCATCGCGACGCCCGAGGAGCGGGCGGAGCTCGCCGCCGCGGGGCTGGACTCGGGCGGCGGCCGCGTGAAGGAGCCGGTGGCGTGAGCGGCGTCCGCGCGGCGCTGGCGAAGGCACGGTTCTTCGTACGGGAGTTCTCGGGCGAGGCCGCGTACGACCGCTACGTGGCCCACGCCCGTACGCACGACCCGGACGCGGAGGTCATGACCCGCCGCGCCTTCGAACGCGCCCGTACGGACTCCCGCGAGGCGGACCCCCGCGAGGGCTTCCGCTGCTGCTGAGCCCTGACCCACCCGAGGGCCCCGCCGATCAGGCGGGGCCCTCGGGCGTTCTCAGCGCACCCAGTCCTTGAGGACCTCGGTCTGGAGGGTGATGCCGACGGGGTCGGGGAGCTCGACATCCTTGCCGTACGCCACGACGCGGGTGTTCTCGTACCTTCGTCCGTTGGGCTGGGTGTAGACGGAGATCTCACATTTGGCCCGGTCGATGAGCAGATAGACGGGGATACCCGTCTCCGCGTAGGCGCGTGGCTTCTCGACGTGGTCCCGCCGGTGGGTGTCCGAGTCCCACGAGGTCACCTCGACGGCCATGAGGATCCGATCGGGGTCGACCCAGTCACCCTGGCCGACGAACGCCTCGGACGGCGCGAGCACCGCATCCGGAATCGCCCGACCGGCCCGGTACTCCTGGGCTTTGATGCCCTGCCCCGAATGCAGCCACAGCTCGGGGCGGTGCTGCATACAGATCCGAGTGAGCCACTGGATGATCATCCCGTGGTCGCCGTCCGGCATGGCCTTGCTCCTGATGACTCCGTCGATGAACTCCAGCCGTGTCCCCACCCTCTCGCGAGCGGCTATACGCGCCACGGCTTCGAAGTCCTCTGTCAGCATGTGGGGCCGGTCTGTCGTCACGGTCATGCCTCGCTCGCCTTTCTCGACGGTGCTGTCTACGACGATAGCGCCGGGCACCGACAGCCGTCCGGCACACTCGACCGCATGGACATCGTGATCAGGGAAGCGCTGGCGGCGGAGTACGGGACGCTCGGGGAGATCACCGCGCAGGCGTACCTCGGGGACGGGCTGCTCACCTTCGGCGAGGACGACCCGTACCTCGCGCGGCTGCGGGACGTGGCCGGGCGGGCGCGCGACGGGGTGATACTCGTCGCCGCCGCGAGCGACGGACAGCTCCTCGGCGGGGTGGCGTTCGCCGCGCCCGGGAGCCCGCTGTGCGACATCGCCGGCGCCGGCGAGGCCGAGTTCCGGATGCTGGCCGTCGCCCGGGAGGGCCGGGGGCGGGGCGCCGGGGAAGCGCTCGTACGGGCCTGCATGGAGCGGGCGCGGGCCATCGAGGGCGTGCGGCGCCTCGTCCTGTCCACCACGCAGGACATGGTCGGCGCCCACCGGATCTACGAGCGACTCGGCTTCGTCCGCACGCCCGAACGGGACTGGGAGCCCGTCCCCGGCCTCACTCTGCTCACGTACGGTCTCGCCCTGTAGCCACGCCGACACAACATCTAGGGGGTCGCACAGGAAGCGGCCCCCACATGTATGCTCATGCTCGCTGTCGTCGCAGGGGAATCCGGTGCGAATCCGGAACTGTCCCGCAACGGTATGAAGTACACCCATTGGTGTCACCGCAAGTCCGAGGACCTGCCGACAGTGCGCCCGGCTCGACCGAACCGGGTGCCGACACGTCCGGGCCCCGCGGTTGGGCCGGTGGACGCCGCGCGGTGTGCCCCCGAGGCCGAGCCCGCGCGCGCCCGCTCGTGCCCGCACCGCAGGTGTCCCGGAGCCGAGCGAGGGAGAGCTCCCCCCGTGACCATCGCGCCTTCCGCACCGCGCGCCGAGTCCGACCCGTCCGACACCGGAATCGAGACCGGGGGACCTGGGGCCGCGCTGCTGCGTACCCTCACCGAGCTGACGGCCGACCTCCCCGACACCGACCCGGGCCGGGTCGCCGCCGCCGCGCTCCGCGGGCGCAGCGCCGCCGCCGACGAGGCCGAACTGCGCGGGCTGGCCACGGAGGCCGCCGCCGGTCTCATCTCCGAGGATCCGGCGTACTCCCGGCTCGCCGCCCGGCTGCTGACGCTGGCCGTCGCCGAGGAGGCCGCCGGCCAGGGGGCCACCTCGTTCTCCGCCTCCGTCGCGGTCGGCCACCGCGAGGGCCTGATCGCCGACCGGACCGCCGAGTTCGTCGCGCTGCACGCGAGCCGCCTGGACGCACTGGTCGAGCACACCCTCGCGGAGGGCGCCGACGACCGCTTCGGGTTCTTCGGCCTGCGCACCCTGCACAGCCGCTACCTGCTGCGCCACCCGATCACCCGCCAGGTCGTCGAGACCCCGCAGCACTTCATGCTGCGCGTGGCCTGCGGCCTCGCCGAGAACGACAGCGTCCAGGCCGTCGAGGAAGTGGCCTCGCTCTACCGGCTGATGAGCCGCCTCGACTACCTGCCGTCCTCCCCCACGCTCTTCAACTCCGGCACCCGGCACCCGCAGATGTCCTCCTGCTACCTGCTGGACTCCCCGCTGGACGAGCTCGACTCGATCTACGACCGCTACCACCAGGTCGCCCGCCTGTCGAAGCACGCCGGCGGCATCGGCCTCTCGTACTCGCGCATCCGCGCCCGCGGTTCGCTGATCCGCGGTACGAACGGCCACTCCAACGGCATCGTGCCGTTCCTGAAGACCCTCGACGCCTCCGTCGCGGCCGTGAACCAGGGCGGCCGCCGCAAGGGCGCCGCCGCCGTCTACCTGGAGACCTGGCACGCGGACATCGAGGAGTTCCTGGAGCTCCGCGACAACACCGGCGAGGACCAGCGCCGTACGCACAACCTGAACCTCGCGCACTGGGTCCCGGACGAGTTCATGCGCCGCGTCAACGCGGACGCCGACTGGTCGCTGTTCTCCCCGGCCGACGTGCCCGAGCTGGTCGACCTGTGGGGCGACGAGTTCGACGCCGCCTACCGCAAGGCCGAGGCGGACGGCCTGGCCCGCAAGACCATGCCCGCCCGCGACCTCTACGGCCGGATGATGCGCACCCTCGCGCAGACCGGCCAGGGCTGGATGACCTTCAAGGACGCCTCCAACCGCACGGCGAACCAGACCGCCGAGCCGGGCACGGTCGTCCACTCCTCCAACCTGTGCACCGAGATCATCGAGGTCACCAACGACGGCGAGACGGCCGTCTGCAACCTCGGTTCGGTCAACATGGGCGCGTTCGTCATCGACACCGCCGACGGTCGCGACATCGACTGGGAGCGCCTGGACGAGACCGTCCGCACCGCGGTGACCTTCCTCGACCGCGTCGTGGACATCAACTTCTACCCGACCGAGCAGGCGGGCCGCTCCAACGCCCGGTGGCGGCCGGTGGGCCTCGGCGCGATGGGCCTCCAGGACGTCTTCTTCAAGATGAAGATGCCCTTCGACTCCCCCGAGGCGAAGGCCCTGTCCACCAAGCTCTCCGAGCGCATCATGCTGGCCGCGTACGAGGCCTCCTGCGACCTCGCCGAGCGCAGCGGCCCCCTCCCGGCCTGGGAGCAGACCCGCACCGCCCGCGGCGTCCTGCACCCCGACCACTTCGACGTGGAGCTGAACTGGCCCGAGCGCTGGGACGCCCTGCGCGCCCGGATCGCGAAGTCCGGCATGCGCAACTCGCTGCTCCTGGCCATCGCCCCGACGGCGACGATCGCCTCGATCGCCGGCGTGTACGAGTGCATCGAGCCGCAGGTCTCCAACCTGTTCAAGCGCGAGACGCTGAGCGGTGAGTTCCTCCAGGTCAACGCCTACCTGGTGGAGGAGCTGAAGAAGCTCGGCGTGTGGGACGCGCAGACCCGTGAGGCGCTGCGCGAGTCCTCCGGTTCCGTCCAGGGCTTCGGCTGGATCCCGGCCGAGGTGCGCGAGCTGTACCGCACGGCGTGGGAGATCCCGCAGCGCGGTCTGATCGACATGGCGGCGGCCCGTACGCCGTTCCTGGACCAGGCGCAGTCGCTGAACCTGTTCCTGGAGACGCCCACCATCGGCAAGCTGTCGTCGATGTACGCGTACGCCTGGAAGCAGGGCCTGAAGACCACGTACTACCTGCGCTCGCGCCCGGCGACGAAGATCGCCCGCGCCGCGCAGGCGGCCACCCCCGTCGCGCTGCCCCAGGCGGTCGCCGATGCCGAGGCGCTGGCCTGCTCCCTTGAGAACCCCGAGTCCTGCGAGGCCTGCCAGTAATGAGCTCCACCGACAAGAACCTCCTGGACCCGGGCTTCGAGCTCACGCTCCGCCCCATGCGCTACCCGGACTTCTACGAACGCTACCGGGACGCGATCAAGAACACCTGGACCGTCGAGGAGGTCGACCTCCACTCGGACGTCGCCGACCTCGCGAAGCTCACGCCCGCCGAGCAGCACATGATCGGCCGCCTCGTCGCGTTCTTCGCGACGGGCGACTCGATCGTCTCGAACAACCTGGTGCTGACGCTCTACAAGCACATCAACTCCCCGGAGGCGCGCCTGTACCTGTCGCGCCAGCTGTTCGAGGAGGCCGTGCACGTCCAGTTCTATCTGACGCTGCTCGACACCTACCTGCCCGACCCGGACGACCGCGCGGCCGCCTTCGACGCGGTCGAGGAGATCCCGTCGATCCGCGAGAAGGCGCAGTTCTGCTTCAAGTGGATGGACTCGGTCGAGAAGATCGACCGGCTGGAGACGCAGGCCGACCGCCGCCGCTTCCTGCTGAACCTGATCTGCTTCGCGGCGTGTATCGAGGGCCTGTTCTTCTACGGCGCCTTCGCGTACGTCTACTGGTTCCGCTCGCGCGGCCTGCTGCACGGCCTGGCCACCGGCACCAACTGGGTGTTCCGGGACGAGACCATGCACATGAACTTCGCGTTCGAGGTCGTGGACACGGTCCGCAAGGAGGAGCCGGAGCTCTTCGACGACGCGCTCCAGCAGCAGGTCACCGACATGCTGAAGGAGGCCGTGGAGGCGGAGCTGCAGTTCGGCCGCGACCTGTGCGGTGACGGCCTGCCGGGCATGAACACCGAGTCGATGCGCGAGTACCTGGAGTGCGTCGCCGACCAGCGCCTGGTCCGCCTCGGCTTCCCGCCGGTGTACGGCTCGCAGAACCCGTTCTCCTTCATGGAGCTCCAGGGCGTCCAGGAGCTGACGAACTTCTTCGAGCGCCGCCCGTCGGCCTACCAGGTCGCGGTCGAGGGCACGGTCGACCTGGACGAGGACTTCTAAGTCGCCTGCTCCGATGGCTTGATAGCGTCCCCGCCCATGGGGAGAACGACTCGGGTGACCGAGGTCCTGGGCGGGGGCGCTTCGCCGTGTCCGTGACCGGGTGGGCCGGGCGGGCGCGGTTGCGGCCGGGGGGCGTGGTGTACGGGGGCGCCGTCGGGTCCGCCACCGCGCACGCGCACCACTCCGTGCAGGTCATCGTCGCGCTCGGCGGGGACGAGCTGCTGATGGCCGGGCCGGCCGGGGAGCCGTTCCGGTGCCGGGCGTACGTGGTCCCGTCCGGGGTACGGCATTCCGTGCTGGGCGGGGTTCCGCGTGGGGTGGTGCTGCACTACGACCCGCTCTCCACCGCCGGGCGCCGGCTCGCGGCGCTGGCGGGGGACGCGGGGGACCTCGTACCGGATGCGCTGCCCGCCGACCCCTTCGAGGCGGCCTGCGCGCTGGACTCCGTACTGCCGCAGGGGCCACTGCCGGGTGCGGCGCCGCATCCGGGGCTGGTGCGGGTGCTGGACTGGCTGCCCGGGCGGGAGCACGTACGGCTGTCCCAGGCGGCCGCGGTGGCATGCCTGTCGGAGAGCCGCCTCGCGCACCTGTTCCGGGCGGAGCTCGGGCTGCCGTTCCGCCCCTACGTCCTGTGGCTGCGGCTGATGCGGGCCGCCGAACTCGCCTCCCAGGGGCACTCCCTGACGGACGCGGCGCACGGCGCGGGCTTCGCCGACGGGGCGCATCTCAGCCGGGTGTGGCGGCGGATGTTCGGGATCCCGCCGTCGGACTTCACCCGCACCATCCAGTGGATGTGAGCGGGTCGCGGGATGCAGCAGGTTCGTTCAAGCGCGGGCGGGGCCCTCGGCCGCACCGTGGACGCATGCGAAAGATGATGAAGAAATGCGTCGCCGTGTGCTCGCCGAAGACCATGCCGCCCGCCGTGCGCGAGGCCTTCGAGGCCGAGTTGCGCCGCGCCCGCGACGCCGCGCCCGACACCGACGCCATGTGGACCGCCCTGGAACGGGCCCACATCATCTCCCAGGCCTGGGCCTGGCCCCACACCCGCGCGCACTGGCACATGTTCCGGCTCGCGGTGCGCTGCCGGGACCGGGCGGAGACGGTGGGGCAGGTGGTGCGGATCCTGGTCGCGGGGGCCGGGTCAGTGACCGGGCGCGTGCCGTACGGCAACACGGGGCGTACGGCGGCGGGGCTGCTCACTCCCTTGCCCCTCCCGGATGACCTGCGTGCGCTGCTTGGCCGCGCGTAGCTGCCGGTCGATGCGGCGGTCGCGCAGGGCCCCGTAGAGCGCGGGCCCCAGCAGCAGGGCGGCGATGGCGAGGACGACGAGGAGTTCGAGGAACGTGTTCATGACTCCACTGTCGCCAGTGCGCCGAAAACCGGACAGTGGCAGGACTGTCATGGAAGTACGAATTACTGCCACACTGGGGGCATGCTGAACAACGTGGCCGTAGCCCTGGTGAACGGCGTCGCCCCCTTCGAACTGGGGATCTTCTGCGAGGTCTTCGGGATCGACCGCAGTGAGATGGGGCTGCCGGTGTACGACTTCGCCGTGTGCGCGGCGGAGGACCGGCACTCCCGCACCGGCGACGGGCACTTCGACGTCGTCGTCCCGCACGGGCTGGAGCGGCTGGAGAGCGCGGACCTGATCTGCGTGCCCGCCGACCGCGCGGCGGTGACCCGGGAGTACCCCGAGCCGCTGCTGGAGGCGCTGCGCCGGGCCGTCGACCGGGGTGCGCGGGTGCTGAGCGTGTGCAGCGGGGCCTTCGTCCTCGGCGCCGCCGGGCTGCTGGACGGCCGGCGCTGCACCACGCACTGGATGCACTCGCCGGCCCTGGCCCGGCGCTTCCCGGAGGCGAGGGTGGACCCCGACGTGCTGTACGTGGACGAGGGCCCGGTGATCACCGCCGCGGGCACTGCTTCGGGCATCGACGCGTGCCTGCACGTCGTCCGCCAGGAGCACGGCGCCGAGGTGGCCAACACCATCGCCCGGCGGATGGTCGTCCCGCCGCACCGGGACGGCGGCCAGGCGCAGTTCATCCAGCGGCCGCTGCCGCGCACGGCGTGCGACACGGTGGGCGAGGTGATCGGCTGGATGGCCCGCCACCTGGACGAGGAGATCGCCGTCGAGCAGCTCGCGGAGCGCGCGCACATGTCACCGCGCACCTTCGCCCGCCGCTTCCTCCAGGAGACCGGGACGACCCCGTACCAGTGGGTGCTGCGGCAGCGCGTCCTGCTGGCGCAGGAGCTCCTGGAGGCCACGGACGACACGGTCGACGCGATCGCGGGCCGCAGCGGCTTCGGCAACGCGGCAGCCCTGCGCCACCACTTCCTGCGCGCCCTCGGCACGACCCCGAACGCCTTCCGCCGCACGTTCCGGGGCCCGCAGGCCGTGGCTTAGGCCGCAGCCCGCGGGCTGCGGGCCGCGGGCTGCGGGCCACGAAGGCTCAGGCGTTCGGGACCGTTTCGTAGCGCGGGGTGCCCTCTTCCATCTGGCGCAGGGCGTCCTTGCGGTCGCGCTTCGAGAGGCGGTCGATGTACAGGTACCCGTACAGGTGGTCCGTCTCGTGCTGCAGGCAGCGCGCGAAGTAGCCCGTGCCGCGCACCTTGATCGGGTTGCCCTGCGCGTCCTGGCCGGTCACCTCGGCGTAGTCCGGGCGGGCCAGCGAGGCGTACGCGGTCGGGACCGACAGGCAGCCCTCGTTCGAGTCGTCGAGCACGCGGGAGCCGGCCGGCAGTTCCACCAGCTTCGGGTTGACCACGACGCCGGTGTGGCGCACGCCGTCGTCGTCGGGGCAGTCGTAGACGAAGACCTTGGCGTCGACGCCGATCTGGTTCGCGGCCAGGCCCACGCCCTCGGCGGCCTTCTGGCTGGCGAACATGTCGTCGATCAGCTGCGCCAGTTCGTCGCCGAACTCGGTGACGTCCTTGCACTCGTGGTGGAGGACCGGGTTGCCGACGACCGTGATCGGGCGGGCGGTGCCGCGCTCGCGGTGGGCGAGCTCGCGCTCCGCACAGTCCTCGGTGTCCACGACGTACCCGTCGTTCACAAGCTCGACGACCTCGTTCTCCTGCTGCGCCATGTCCGCCGTACGCCTTCCGTAAGTCCACCCGTTCACCAATGTGCCGGTACAGCCTACGGTGCCCGGTCAGCAGACTTCCTCGAGATCCCGCCACTCCCGGGTCTCCGGGCTGTCCGCGACCCAGCCGTCGAGCAGTCCGCGCACCAGGCCGGCCGGCGCCGCGATGCCGCATTCCCGCTCCGGCACCCACAGCGGGCCGGAACCGTTCGTACGGTGCCCGAGCGGTCCGGGATGCCCCGGTTCGCTGTGGTCGTGCGGGTCGAGGTGCTCGCCGTCGCCCTCGCCGCTCGGCATCACGCTCTCCGAGCAGGTCCGGCACAGCAGCCGTACCGACGACGACCAGTCCTCGGCGGCGAAGCCCGCGTCCGAGGCCAGCTGCTCCAGGGCGTCGCGGTCCGCCTCGGTGGCCGCCTCGAGCAGCACCACCCAGGTCGGCACCGGCGAGGGCGCCCACAGCTCGATCTCGTCGAAGACCGGGTACGAGGGGCCGGCCGCGGTGACCCGCTCCCCGTGCGGGACCCCGTCGTGCAGGACGACCTCGCCCCAGCGGCGTCCCGAGGAGGGCAGCGGGATCGACAGGACCTCCATGCGGGCCGGGTCCAGCCGGCGGCCCCAGACCACCTCGGCCTCCCCCTCGGGGGACAGCCGTACGGCGGCGCTGCCGAGCTCCATGCCGACCGGTTCGCCGCTGTTCTTCTTCCCGCCGACGGCGGCGTCCCCGGGCACCTTCAGCCCGTACGCCTGCCAGGCCCGGCGGGCCAGCGGCCAGTCCTGCAGCGCGGTCGCGGCGATGCCGACGTTCCACCAGTCCGGGGCGCCGGTCTCGCGGTCCAGCAGGGCCACGGCGCGCAGTCCGGCGGCCCGCGCCTGCTCCCAGTCGTGCCGGAACTTGTGCAGCAGGGCCAGGTTGAACCAGGACTCGGACAGCCAGGGCTCCAGGTCGGCGGCTCTGGTCAGCAGCGCGCCCGCGTCCTCGTACCGCCCGTCGCCGATCAGCGTGAACGCGCGGTCGGTGGCCTGCCGCCACGAAGCGGAGGGCCGATGCCGTACCTTCCCGAAGATCCTCACGATTCCCGCCTGCCGGTCCCACGGTGCAGCCTTGCGGACACCCTCACGGACACTCCTACTGGCATCCAACCATGCCCACTCGGACGGCCGCTCATTACCCATGGGTTACCCAAGTGGGACTTGACCGACTCTGTCACGTCCGCCCCTGGCCAGAACCCTTGCAAGACACTCCACGACCTCTGGCTGATAGTCGCGCCCGGCGCCCAGCCGGAGCTGCTCCAGCACCGCCAGTGAGCCGCCCGGGTGACGGGTCCCGCCCAGCAGGTCGTCGTACGCGTTGACCGCCCGTACGATGCGCGCTGCGACGGGCTGGTCCCGGTACGGGTCGGCCTGCCGCTCCACGACCACGGCCACCTCGGCGGGCACCCCGGTCTGGCGGGCGACCTCCCCGCCGAGCACGGCGATCCGGCGGGCCTCGGCGGCGGGCAGCCCGGCGGTGGCCCCGGCCCGGACCGGGTCGACGAGGGAGAGCTGGCCGATGTCGTGCATGAGGGCGGCGTATTCCAGCACGGTGAGCTCCCGCTCCGACAGGCCGAGCTCCCGGCCGACGGCGCAGCTCAGCGCGGCGACGCGGCGGGAGTGCCCCGGGCGGGTGCAGCCGGCGATCTCGGTGGCCCGGGCCAGGGAGGTGATGGTCTGGCGGTAGGTGGTGCGGATCGCGGTGATCCGGTGGAAGGACAGCTGGGTCAGCAGCAGCGGCACGCAGAGGACGGGCAGCGCCCACAGGCCGGCGACGGCCACGCCGAAGGCCATGACGACCCCGGTGGCGCAGATCGCCGAGCCGATGCCGAGCCGGGCGCGCAGCTCGTCGCGCAGCAGCGGCCCGTACGGCCGCCCCGTGCGGGCGCCGGCCGGCGCGGCGGCGAGCACGGCGTCGCACAGGGTGGTGAGGCCGAGCAGGAAGAGCAGGAAGAGGACGAGGTACGGGCCCTGCCCGATGCCGTGCTCCAGCCGGCCGGAGTTGTAGAGCGGCTGGAAGCAGACGGCGGCGAAGGCGACGGTGAGGACCCGGCGGGCCAGGTGGTCGGCGGCGGGGCCGCGGCCCCGGGCGATGTGCGGGACGATCCCGGCGAGCGCCCCGGCGACGACGACCGCGACGATCTGGAGCACCCCGTGGTGGGTGGACTGGGCCGCGTTCGGGCCGAGCAGGGCGTACGCGAGGGCGCCGGCGGAGCCCAGCGGTGCGGGCTGGCGGTCCTCGGCCGCGTCCCGGTCGGCCGGGCGGTCACGGGTGTCGCCCGTGTCGCGGCGGGCGAGCTCTCCGCAGGCGATGAGGACGCCGAAGGCCAGGGCGGTGCCCGGCTCGACGACGCCGTACCACAGGGTGTGCCCGAGCCCGGCGAGGGTGAGCACCCCCGCGGCCCCGCGCACCGTCCACACGACCGGGACCCTCATGCCCCGCCCCCGCCGTCCGGTTCCTGCCCGGCGCGCGGGTCCACGGTCCGTGCGCCCAGGCGGGCGCCCTGCGCGGGGAGCCCGGACAGCGCGGAGCCGGCGGGGTCCGCCGCGGCCGCGGCAGGTACGGCCGCCACGGGTGCCGCGGCGGCTGCGGCAACGGCCGCCGCCGCACGGCCCGGAGCGGAAGCGGAACCGGCCGGGATCACCTGCACGTCGTCGTCCGCGGTGACCACCGGGTGCCAGCCGTCCCGGCCGATCGCCTCCACCAGCGCGTGCACCATCGCCGGGTCGAAGTGCGCCCCCGCACACCGTTGCAGCTCGGCCAGGGCCACCGGCACCGGCCGCGCCCGGCTGTAGGAGCGGGTCGAGGTCATCGCGTCGAAGGCGTCGGCCACTGCCACCACCCGGGCCAGCACCGGGATCTGCTCGCCGGCCAGCCCGTACGGATAGCCGGTGCCGTCGATCCGCTCGTGGTGGTGCAGGATCGCGGACCGGGCCTCCCCCAGGAAGCCGATGCCGCGCACCATCTCGTGCCCGTACTCGGGGTGCAGCTCGATGACCCGGCGCTCCTCGGGGGTCAGCGGCCCGTCCTTGCGCAGCAGCCGGGTCGGGACGCCGAGTTTGCCGACGTCGTGCAGGATCCCGGCGATCCGGACGACCTCGAGGCGGTCCCCGGCCATGCCCAGCTCGCGGGCGATCATCGCCGAGGCCTGGCCGACGCGCTCGCTGTGGCCGCGCGTGTAGCGGTCCTTGAGGTCGACGGCCTGGACGAGCGCCCGGATCGTGGCCTGGTGGGCGGCCCGTTCGCGGTGGTACTGGGCGAAGACCCAGCAGGAGATGTACATCGGCAGCAGGACGAGCAGTGCGGCCGGGAGCCCGTAGGGGCTGCGCCACATGACGGCCATCATCAGCCCGGCGAGGCCGTGCACGCAGTGCGGGGCCAGGGAGAGGGCGAGCAGTCCGCGCCACGCGGTCCGCGCGGGCCGTCCCTCGGCGGCGGCGAGGATGCCCGCGTCGAGGGCGGTCAGTACGAGGCAGAAGGCGGCGGCCGCGGCCGCCGCGGGGAGCATCGCGTACGGGAAGTCCGCGAGCCGGCCGGCCGCAGCGGGCGGCCCCGACCCCCCGAAGGCCGCGCCGAACGACCCCCCGAAGGGGCTTCCGCCGAGCGCGGCCGGCCCGCCCAGCAGGGCGAACGTCCATCCCGCGGCCCAGGCGGCCGTGGCCTGCTGCGCCGCGTGCCACACCCGGCGCACCGGGGCGGGCCGCTGGACCACGGCCTGGGCGAACCCGCCGGGCAGCGCGACGAGCGCGGCGGCGGCCGGCGGCAGCAGGAAGACGGCGGCGAGCACCACGGGGAAGAAGGAGCCGATGCCCTCGGGGACCCGGCTGCGCCTGCCCGGCAGCGGGCACAGCTTGACGAGTTCGCAGCCGAGGCAGAGGAGGGTGAGCAGTCCTACGACCGGCCAGGGGGTGCCGGAATCGGCGAAGGCCGGGGCGGTGCAGGCGCATGCCGTGAGGACGGCGCACAGGACGACGGCCCGCATGAGGGAAGGGCGCGCCGCCGGCGGAAGTACCCGCATGGCGCTCTCCTCCCCTGTGCCGTGCGCACCCGGTACCGCCGGATCGCACCGGCACCGTCTGGGGAGAATAGGTGTGGCCCCTGGTGCAGCGGGCCACATTTTCGTATTGCGCCGTACGGGCGCCCCCGGATTAGCGCCTTCGGGTGAACGAAGTGGGTTTCCAGGGGCAGTTGTTCGATCAGCCGGTGGCGGGGTCCGCGGTCACGTCGTGATCGGGGACGGCCTGGCCCGAACGGATCAGCTCGATCCGGCCCATGACCTTCGAGCGCAGATCGGTCGGCACGTCGTCCGAACCGCAGCAGCGCTTCACCAGCTTCTTCACGGCCTGCTCGAGGCCGTATTTCTCCAGACAGGGATTGCACTCGCCGAAGTGCGTCTCGAACTTCGTGCAATCGCTGTCCGGCATCTCGTGGTCCAGGAACTCGTACAGGTGGTCCAGGACCTCAGAGCACTCCGTCTCGTGCGGCTCTCCGCAGCTCATGAGCCCGAGCCTTTCAGGTCGTTCGACTCTCCCGCGCCGGCGGGGACCAGCCCGCGCTCGCGGGCATAGTCCTCCAGCATTCCGCGGAGTTGACGGCGGCCACGGTGCAGTCGCGACATGACCGTACCGATGGGTGTACCCATGATGTCCGCGATCTCCTTGTACGCAAAGCCCTCTACGTCGGCAAGATAGACCGCGATGCGGAACTCCTCGGGAATGGCCTGAAGCGCTTCCTTCACATCCGAATCGGGCAGGTGGTCAAGCGCCTGTGATTCGGCGGAACGCAGTCCCGTCGACATGTGCGACTCGGCGCGCGCCAGCTGCCAGTCCTCGATCTCCTCCGCCGCGCTGCGCTGCGGCTCACGCTGCTTCTTGCGGTAGGAGTTGATGAACGTGTTGGTCAGAATGCGGTAGAGCCACGCCTTGAGATTGGTGCCCTCGCGGAACTGGTGGAAGGACGCGTATGCCTTCGCGTACGTCTCCTGGACCAGGTCCTCGGCGTCGGCCGGATTGCGCGTCATGCGCAGTGCGGCCGAGTACATCTGGTCGAGGTAGCCGAGGGCGTCCCTCTCGAAGCGCGCATTGCGCTCCGGGGTCGTCTCCTCCGCGTGGCCTTCGTCGGTCCCAGCGACAGGACCCACCTCCTCCGACTGCGTGACGGCTCCGAAAGCGGACCCGCTCGAATCGGAGAATAGTCGACCATCCCGGCCTTCCGCCGCCTGAAGCTGGCTGCGCTTGGGCCCGGGCAGGACCGTCCAGTCCAGGCCTGCCGCCTGCGGACGGTGCTGGCTGATGACCTGGGTCATGCGCTCCCTCTCCTCCGACGATTTCCCGTGCGTTTCCGACATCCGGCACAACAGAAGGGCCGGGCCGTGCATTCCCGGGGTTTGCGGCCTCTGCCGGGCAGCCGCCGAAAGGTGATCGGATTCACATCAGAGGGGTAGCCCGGCGAGCCACGCGCTGACCGCCCCGGTGATCACCTCGAGGGTCTCCTCCTGGGTCGGACCGGCCTTCTTGGGCACCGCGAAGCCGTGATCGGCGTGCGGGACCTCCACCAGTTCGTACGCCGCCTGCGCGGTCGGCGGCGGGAACTCCTCGGGCCGCCCGAAGGGGTCCCGGCCGCCCTGGACGACCAGGGTGGGCCGCCCGGCGCCGGTCAGTTCCCCGGCCCGGGACTTCTCGGGCCGGCCCGGCGGGTGCAGCGGGAAGGCGAGGGCCAGCACCCCGGCCGCCCCCAGCTCGGCGGCGGTCCGGCAGGCCACCCGGGCCCCGGCGCTGCGCCCGCCCGCCACCACGGGCAGCCCGGGCCCGGCCAGCGCCGGCCACAGGCCGCGCCAGCCCTCGTCGAGCACCTTGGGCGCGGCGGCCACCTTCTTCCCGGCGACCCGCCACGGCTGCTCGACCAGCGCCACGGTGACCCCCTGCGCGGGCAGGGCGGCGGCCAGGGCCCGCAGGTCGCGGGCCTCGATCCCGCCGCCGGCGCCGTGGCTCACGGCCAGCACGAGGCGGGCCGTACGGGCGGGGGCGGGGTGCCAGGTGATGCGGGCTTCGCCCGCCGGGGTGTCGACGCTCTCCGTACGCGTGGTCATGGACCCATCCTGCACGGGTCAGAACAGCGTGCACTCCTCCGGCGCGGCCAGCTCGTCGAGCAGCTCGGGCCCGTTGTTGCGCACGTTGCTGACGGCCGTGGACACCGGGTACGCGCGCATCAGCCCGCCCGGCGGCGGCGCGAGCAGGGCCTGGAGTTCGCCGGTGTCGGTGCGGGCCGGGTCCAGCCAGGCGTCCCAGCGGTCCGGGGTCAGCATCAGCGGCATCCGGGGGTGGATCTCGGCGAGCGAGGCCGGGCCCTCGGCGGGAGCCACGGCCAGCGGCCCGGTCTCGGCCTCGGCGGTGATCACCGAGCAGGTCGCCCACCAGGCCTGGGGGTGATCGCCGGGGAGGGCCGGGTCGCGCCAGAACTCGTATATCCCGGCCATGGCGAAGACGGAGCCGTCGGCGGGGAGCACGAAGTAGGGCTGCTTGCGTGCCCGCTTCTTCTTGCCCTCGACCTCGAGCTGCCGTTCGTCGTGGGCGGTGACCCACTCGTAGTAGCCGTCGGCGGGGACGATGCAGCGGCGCTGCGCGAAGGGCCTGCGGAAGGACGGCTTCTCGGCCAGCGTCTCGGAGCGGGCGTTGATCATCCGGGCGGCGCCGTCGGGGTTCTTGGCCCAGGAGGGGACGAGCCCCCACCTCAGGGTGCGCAGCTGACGAACCGGACGCGGATCCGGAGCGTCCTTCACAGGACGGTCGAGGACGACGTGGACCTCCTTCGTCGGCGCCACGTTCCAGTCGGGGGCCAGCGTCTCCTCCGGCTCCCACCGCTCGATGCCGAAGGCCTCCACCAGGTCCTCGGGTCTGCGACTCGCTGCATACCTTCCGCACATGGCTGCCACACTGCCATCTCACTCCCCCGGCTACCGCTGGGGGTACCCCCAGCCCACCACCACAAGGAGTCCGCCACTCTATGGACAGCACCACGACCGCCGGCCTGTGGGACCGGCTGACCGGCATACAGACCCCGCCGCCCCTGTGGCTGGTGATCGTGACGGGCGTGGTCGCGCTGGCCGCCGTGGGGCCGCGCCCGCTGTGGCGGCTGTCCCGCAACGCCGTGACCATCGCCCACGAGGGGGGCCACGGGCTGGTGGCCCGGCTGACCGGACGCAAGCTCGACGGGATCCGGCTGCACTCCGACACCAGCGGCGTCACCGTCAGCGTCGGCAAGGCGACCGGGCCCGGGATGATCCTGACCGCCGCCGCCGGGTACCCGGCGCCCGCGCTGCTCGGGCTCGGCGGGGCCGCACTGCTGTCGGCCCACCGCATCACGCTGCTGCTGTGGGCGGCCACCGTACTGCTCCTCGCGATGCTGGTGATGATCCGCAACGCGTACGGGGCCCTGATGGTGGTGCTGGCCGGCGCCGCGTTCGTCCTGGTCTCCTGGCTCGCCACGGCCGAGGTCCAGGCGGCCTTCGCGTACCTGGTGGTGTGGTTCCTGCTGATGGGTGCCGTACGGCCGGTCTTCGAGCTGGGGGCCCAGCGCCGGCACGGCGGGGCGCCGGATTCCGACGCGGACCAGCTGGGGCGGCTCACCCACGTCCACCCGGTGGCCTGGCTGCTCCTGTTCCACGCGGTCGCGCTGTGCTCGCTCATCGGCGGCGGGCGCTGGCTTCTCAACCTCTGAGACGGATCCCGCGCGGGCCCGCTGCGGCGGCGCGATCAAGATCTGGGCCCGGGAGGAGCCACTAAAGTGGGGGCCATGACCGAGACCCCCGCGCTCCACGCCCTCTGGCCCGCTCCGCTCGCCGACGGCACCGTCCACGCCACCGTCACCGTGCCCGGGTCCAAGTCGGTCACCAACCGCGCCCTCGTCCTCGCCGCGCTCGCCGCCGAGCCGGGCTGGGTGCGCCGCCCGCTGCGCTCGCGCGACTCCCAGCTGATGGCGGACGCGCTGCGCGCGCTGGGCGTCGGCATCGAGGAGACGGCATCCTCCAGTTCCGGCGACGGCTCCGGCGGCGAGGCCTGGCGCATCATCCCGGCCGCCCTGCACGGCCCGGCCACCGTCGACGTCGGCAACGCGGGCACGGTCATGCGCTTCCTGCCGCCCGTCGCCACCCTGGCCTCCGGCGACATCCGTTTCGACGGCGACCCGCGTTCCTACGAGCGCCCGCTCGGCCAGGTCATCAGCGCCCTGCGCACCCTCGGCGCGCGGATCGACGACGACGGCCGGGGCGCGCTGCCGCTGACGGTCCAGGGCGGCGGGGCCCTGGAGGGCGGCGTCGTCGAGATCGACGCCTCCAACTCCTCGCAGTTCGTCTCGGCGCTGCTGCTCTCCGGCCCGCGCTTCAACCAGGGCGTCGAGGTCCGGCACACCGGCACCGCCCTGCCGTCGATGCCGCACATCCGGATGACCGTGGAGATGCTGCGCGCGGCGGGCGCCCAGGTCGACACCCCCGAGGCGGGCGGCGAGCCGAACGTGTGGCGGGTCGCGCCGAGCGCGCTGCTGGGCCGCGACATGGTCGTGGAACCGGACCTGTCGAACGCGCAGCCGTTCCTGGCTGCGGCCCTGATCACCGGCGGCACGGTCACGATCCCGGACTGGCCGCGCCGCACCACCCAGCCGGGCGACGAGCTGCGCCGGATCTTCACCGAGATGGGCGGCTCCTGCGAGCTGACCGACGCGGGCCTGGTCTTCAGCGGCAGCGGCAAGATCCACGGCATCGACGTGGACCTGAGCGAGGTCGGCGAGCTCACCCCCGGCATCGCGGCCGTGGCGGCGCTGGCCGACTCCCCGTCCACCCTGCGCGGGGTGGCGCACCTGCGGCTGCACGAGACGGACCGGCTGGCGGCGCTGACCGCGGAGATCAACGGCCTCGGCGGCGAGGTCACCGAGACGGCGGACGGCCTGCACATCCGCCCGCGCCCGCTGCAGGGCGGTGTCTTCCACACGTACGACGACCACCGGATGGCCACCGCGGGCGCGGTGATCGGCCTGGCGGTGGAGGGCGTGCAGATCGAGAACGTGGCGACGACCGCGAAGACCCTGCCGGACTTCCCGAAGATGTGGGCTCGAATGCTTTCGGGAGCGGGAGCGTAGGGCCCCGTCATGCGCAGGTACGGCAAGCACACCGACGAGGACGACATCCGCCAGCGGCCCAACCCCAAGGGCAACCGGCCCCGGACCACCATCCGGCCCAAGCACGAGGACGCGGCCGAGGGCTTCGTCCTGACCGTCGACCGCGGCCGGCTGACCTGCCTGGTCGACGGCCGCTCGATCACCGCCATGAAGGCCCGCGAGCTGGGCCGCAAGGCGGCGGTGGTCGGCGACCGGGTCTGGATCGTGGGCGACCTGACGGGCAAGAAGGACACCCTCGCGCGGATCGTGCGGATCGAGGAGCGCAAGTCCGTCCTGCGGCGCACCGCGGACGACGACGATCCGTACGAGCGGGTGGTCGTCGCCAACGCGGACCAGCTGGCGATCGTCACGGCGCTGGCCGACCCGGAGCCGCGGCCCCGGATGATCGACCGCTGTCTGGTGGCCGCGTACGACGCCGGGCTGGAGCCGCTGCTGGTGCTCACGAAGTCGGACCTGACCTCCCCGGACAAGATCCTGGAGATCTACTCCACGTTCGGCCTGAACTACGTGGTCACCAACCGTGAGGAGCTGGCGAGCGGCGACGCGGCCGACCGGGTGCGCGAGCGCCTGAACGGCCGGATCACCGCCTTCGTCGGCCACTCGGGCGTCGGCAAGACCACCCTGGTGAACTCGCTGGTCGCCGAGGGCCGCCAGCGCGCCACCGGGCACGTCAACGCGGTGACCGGCCGCGGCCGGCACACCACCACCTCCGCGCTCGCACTGCCGCTGCCGGGCGGTGACGGCTGGGTCATCGACACCCCGGGCGTGCGCTCGTTCGGCCTGCACCACGTGGACCCGTCCCGGGTGATCCTGGCCTTCCCGGAACTGGTTCCCGGTACGGAGGGCTGCCCGCGGGCCTGCAGCCACGACGAGCAGGACTGCGCGCTCGACAAGTGGGTGGAGGACGGCCATGCGGATCCGGCGCGCCTGTACTCGCTGCGGCGGCTGCTCCAGACCCGCGAGCGCCGCGAGGGAGACTGATCGTCCGGCGGGGTTTGCCGGGTACCACGTCTGGTAAATGCATAATCGCACCACGTGACACGACGTCACCTGACGCGGGGAGGCATGCGCCATGGCGTGGCTGCTGGTGGTCGTCGCCGGAATGCTGGAGACCGGTTTCGCGGTCTGCCTCAAGCTGTCCCACGGGTTCACCCGGCTGTGGCCGACCATCGCCTTCGCCGCGTTCGCGCTCGGCAGCTTCGGGCTGCTCACCCTGGCCCTGAAGAAGCTGGACGTGGGCCCGGCCTACGCGGTGTGGACGGGCATCGGGGCCGCCGGGACGGCCATCTACGGCATGGTCTTCCTCGGCGATCTGGTGTCGACGCTCAAACTCGTCTCGATCTCGCTGGTCATCCTGGGCGTCATCGGTCTCCAGCTGTCCGGTTCGGCTCACTGAGCAGGCGCAGCAGCCGCATCAGCTCCCCGAGCCCCGGCTCCTCGCCCGGGGCTATCACGTACGACAGCGCGAGGCGCACGGCGAGCTCGCACCGCTGTGCCCCCTCTCCCGGGGTGAGCGCCGCCGAGGCCCGGTCGCGGACGGCCCGGGCCAGCTCCCCGGGCCCCGGGGCCGGTACGCCCGGCCGCACTCCCTGCCCGGGCGGCACGGGTAAGTTCCCGTCCCAGCACCCCGTCAGCAGGGCCCGTACGAGGGGGCGCGCGCGGGCCGCCCGTACGGTCCACTCCGCGACCGAGGCGAGGCGCTCGGCGGCCCCGGCCGGGGAGCGCAGGACCCGGTCCACCCCTTCGAGGTACCAGTCGGCCTCGCGGCGCACCAGGGCCCGACCCAGGCCCGCCTTGCCGCCGAACTCGTTGTAGAGGGTCTGCCGGGACACCCCGGCGGTGGCCGCGACGTCGACCATCCGCACGGACGGCCAGGGGCGCGCCAAGAGCGCCGCTCCCGCCGCTTCCAGCAAGGACTCCCGGGCTGCCGGCATCCGCGCCTCCCCGCTCGACTTCCCCCGCTCCGATTCCCCGCTCGGCCTCCCCGCCAGAGTTGACGGACCGACAGATCCTGTCAAGGGCGCCTGTGGGTCGCACCGTGGACGCCGTTCGCCCGGTCCGGGGAGTCCCGATACTGTTCGGCCATGCCCGAGTATGACGATGACCTCCGCCTTGCCCTTGAGCTCGCCGACGCGGCGGACGCCGCCACGATGCAGCGTTTCCGCGCCCTCGACCTGAAGGTCGAGACGAAGCCGGACATGACCCCGGTGAGCGAGGCGGACAAGGCCGCCGAGGAGATCGTCCGGGCCGGGATCGAGGCCGCGCGGCCCGCCGACGCCATCCTGGGCGAGGAGTACGGCCTCAAGGGCAGCGGCCCGCGTCGCTGGGTCGTGGACCCGATCGACGGAACGAAGAACTACGTGCGCGGCGTCCCCGTCTGGGCCACGCTGATCTCGCTGATGGCGGAGGGCGCCGACGGGGTCTTCCGGCCGGTGGTCGGGGTCGTCTCGGCGCCTGCGCTGGGCCGCCGCTGGTGGGCCGCGCAGGGCGGGGGCGCGTACGCCGGCGGTGCGCTGGGCGGCACGCCCGTACCGCTCGGGGTCTCGAAGGTGGGCACCCTGGGCGACGCCTCCTTCGCCTACTCCTCACTCAGCGGCTGGGAGGAGCAGGGCCGCCTCCCGGGGTTCCTGGACCTGACCCGGCAGTGCTGGCGCACCCGCGGCTACGGCGACTTCTGGCCGTACATGATGGTCGCGGAGGGCTCGCTCGACCTGTGCGCCGAGCCGGAGCTGAACCTGTGGGACATGGCCGCCATCGCGGTCGTGGTCCAGGAGGCGGGCGGCCGGTTCACCGACCTGGACGGCGCGGAGGGCGTGCACGGCGGGAACGCGGCGGCCTCGAACGGGCTGTTGCACGAGGAGATGCTGGGATATCTGCGCCCGCGCGCCTGAGCCGTCCGGGCCCTGCACCCGGACAACCGGGTGCGCCCTCTTGATGACCCTCCGTGTCCATGGGAATCTGAGACTCCATCCGCTTGTGCGCTTGTGAAGGACTTCTCTAAGTTCCGTGCCCGTTCGGTGCGGACCTTCACCGGCTGCACCCACCCAAGCGGAGGGAATCTCCCCAGGAGGTGGCTCTCTTCATGCTCGTCCGTGACGCCATGAGCACCGTGATCCTCACCCTCGGACCCGCCCACACCCTCCGGCAGGCGGCCTGCCTGATGTCCGGCCGACGGGTCGGCGCAGCCGTCGTCCTCGATCCCGACCACAGTGGGATCGGCATCCTGACCGAGCGCGACATCCTCAACTCCATCGGCGCGGGACACGATCCCGACCGGGAGTCCGTGGGCGCGCACACCACCAACAACGTGGTGTTCTGCACCCCGCAGGCCACCGTCCAGGAGGCCGCCGAGGCGATGGTCCACGGCGGCTTCCGCCATCTGATCGTGCTGGAGCACGGCGGGCCCGTCGGCATCGTGTCCGTACGCGATGTCATCCGCTGCTGGGTGCCGGCGCGGCGCAGCACCGTACCGGCGTAGCACCGCACCGGGGCAGCACCGGCCCGGCACCGCACGGACCGGCGCAAGCCGGAGGGCCGGGCCCCGTCGGGGTCCGGCCCTTCAGCTCTCGGCGAGCGGGGAATCAGCCGCGGAGGGCCTGGACCGCGGCCTCCAGCCGCTTGCCGAAGTCACCGTCCGCCTGGCGGAAGTTGTCGATCGCGCGCTCGGCGATGTCGTCACGGGAGACCTTGGCGATGAAGCCGGACAGGTTCTCGATCAGACGGGACTTCTCGTCCTCGGACATCAGGCGGTAGAGGTTGCCCGCCTGGACGAAGTCGCTGTCCTCGGAGTGCACCGGGGCGGCGTGGTTGCCCGTGCCGCCGGTGACCGCGGTGGACTGCCACAGCGGGCGGTCCGTCTGGAAGGGGCCGCCGAAGCTGTTCGGCTCGTAGTTCTTCGCACCCTTGTGGCGGCCGTCGTACAGGAAGCCGTCACGGGAGTTGGTGCGCGCCTCGGTGGCGTGCGGGCGGTTCACCGGCAGGTGGTCGGCGTTGATGCCGACGCGGTAGCGGTGGGCGTCGCCGTACGCGAAGAGGCGGCCCTGGAGCATCTTGTCCGGGGACGGGCCGATGCCGGGGACGAAGTGCGCCGGGCTGAAGATGCTCTGCTCGACCTCGGCGAAGACGTTCTCCGGGTTGCGGTTGAGCTCCAGCTTGCCGATCTCGATCGGCGGGTAGTCCTCGTGCGGCCACACCTTGGTGAGGTCGAACGGGTTGAAGCGGTACCCCGCCGCGTCCGCCGCCGGCATGATCTGGACCTGCACGGTCCAGGTCGGGAACTCGCCGCGCTCGATGGACTCGCGCAGGTCGCGCTGGTGCGAGTCGGGGTCCTCGCCGGCGAGGGCGTTGGCCTCGGCCTGCGTGAGGTTCTTGATCCCCTGGTCGGTCTTGAAGTGGTACTTGACCCAGAAGACCTCGCCGGCCTCGTTGTTCCACTGGAACGTGTGCGAGCCGTAGCCGTTCATGTGCCGGTAGGACGCCGGTATGCCGCGGTCGCCGAACAGCCAGGTCACCTGGTGGGTGGACTCGGGCGACAGACCCCAGAAGTCCCAGACGTTGTCCGCCTCCTGCGAGCCCGTGTACGGGTCGCGCTTCTGGGTGTGGATGAAGTCGGGGAACTTGATGGCGTCCTTGATGAAGAACACCGGCGTGTTGTTGCCGACGAGGTCGTAGTTGCCCTCTTCGGTGTAGAACTTCAGCGCCCAGCCGCGGGGGTCGCGCACGGCGTCGGCCGCACCGAGGTTGCCCGCGACGGTGGAGAAGCGCAGGAAGGTCTCGGTCTGCTTGCCGACCTCGGACAGGAACTTCGCCCGGGTCCACTGCGACACGTCACGGGTGAGCGTGAAGGTGCCGTACGCGCCGGCGCCGCGGGCGTGCACGACGCGCTCCGGGATGCGCTCGCGGTTGAAGTGGGCCAGCTTCTCGAGGAGCAGCTGGTCCTGGACCAGAACGGGACCTCCGACGCCGGCCGTCTCGCTGTTCTGGTTGTCGGCGACCGGAGCCCCGGCCTCCGTGGTGAGCGGTCCCTGCGTCACGTGCGCCTCCTGCGTCATTCCCTGCGTGTCCTGTCCTCGGCCTTTGCCGTACTCGATCCTACGATGGACTTTGTCTAAGTCAAGTAAGGATCCAACTCCACACAGGTTCGGGAGTTACACCCAATCCCCTCGCTGTTAGGCTGGTGTCCATGAGTGACCTGCTGGAACGACTTCGCGGACGCGGATGGCGCATGACCGCACAGCGGCGCGTCGTGGCCGAGGTGCTCGACGGTGACCACGTTCACCTGACGGCCGACGAGGTGCACGCCCGGGCGGTGGACAAGCTGCCGGAGATCTCGCGCGCCACCGTCTACAACACGCTGGGCGAGCTCGTGTCCCTCGGCGAGGTCCTGGAGGTCTCCACGGACCGCCGGGCCAAGCGGTACGACCCGAACGCCCACCAGCCCCACCAGCACCTGGTCTGCGCCCAGTGCGGCGCGATCCGCGACGTGCACCCGTCGGGCAACCCGCTGGCCGACCTCCCGGACGCGGAGCGCTTCGGCTTCGTGGTGTCGGCGGTCGAGGTGACGTACCGGGGCCTGTGCCCGTCCTGCGCGGGGGCGTGACGAACGCGGACGGGCCCGGGAGCGACGCTCCCGGGCCCGTCTTTTTGTCATGAAACGTGTCGCGAAACGACTGAAGGCCCGGATCCAAGGATCCGGGCCTTCGGCCTTCAGTAGCGGGGACAGGATTTGAACCTGCGACCTCTGGGTTATGAGCCCAGCGAGCTACCGAGCTGCTCCACCCCGCGTCGGTAAACACGACTTTACGCGAGGCCCCCCGACAGATGCAAATCGCTTAACCATCCAGCCCCGCCGGCGCCCCGGGCACGGGGGCCAGGGTCAGGCGGAGAGCTCCTCGGCCAGCGCCTCGCGGAGCCTGGCCGCCCGCTCGGACACCTCCGCCGGCCCCAGCTCCATGGCCCGGACGCACCACTTCTGCCCCTCCGCCAGGTCCCCGTGCCGCGCAGCGAGGAGCCCCAGCCGCAACGCCGCCCGGCCGTGCCCGGCCACCGCGGCCCGGGTCCACCACAGCGCTGCCTCCGGCTCGTTCCCCTCGCGGGCGAGCAGCAGCCCGAGGTTGAACGCCCCGTTGCGGGAGCCCGCCTCCGCCGCCTCCCGGTACCACCGCGCCGCGACCGCCAGATCGCCCCGCGCAGCGGCCAGCATCCCGACCCGGACCTGCGCACGCCGGTGCCCCAGCTCGGCGGCCCGCTCGTACCACTCCTCGCTCTCGGTGCGCTCGGCGCCGCCGACCGGCTCGCCCAGCGCCACCGGCTCCGGCGGCGGAGCCAGCGATTCCAGCAGCGCGGCCAGCCGGAACGCCGCCTCCGCGCTGCCGCCGCCCGCGGCGCACCGCAGGTGCCGCTCCGCCGCCCGGTCCTCGCCGTCGCGGACCAGCGCGATGCCGACCTGGAGCGCCGCGTCCGTGTGGCCCGCCGACGCGGCCCGCTCGTACCACTTCAGCGCCGTCCGGTCGTCGTCCCGGCTCGCGAACAGGATCCCGAGGTTGAACGCGGCGTCGACGCTGCCCGCCTCTGCCGCCTTCGAGAACCACGGCTCGGCCCCCGCCGCGTCGCCGACCTGCAACAGCATGATCGCGAGGGCGTTGGCGGCCTCCCGGTGGCCGGCGTAGGCCGCCCGCCGGTACCACTGCTCGGCCTGTGCGGTCCGCTCCTGTGCGGCGCACAGCAAAGCAAGGTTGTACGCCCCGTTCTGGTCGCCCGCGTCCATGGCGGTCCGGTACCACTTCTCCGCGGTCTGGGTCTCGCCCCGCGCGGCGTGCAACGCGCCCAGCGCATTGGCGGCGTTCCCGTCGCCGTCCTGTGCGGCGCGGTTCCACCACGCGACGGCGCTCTCCTCGTCGCCGGCGTCGCGCAGCAGGAAGCCGAGCGCGCACGCGGCCCGTGCCTCGCCCTGCTTGGCCGAGGTCAGGTACCAGCGCCCGGCCTCCTTGAGCTCCCCGCGCGCCTCCAGCAGGGCGCCCAGGTGCAGCGCGGCCCGCCGGTGCCCGCGCGCGGCGGCCTGCCGGTACCACTGCTCGGCCTCGGCGGGGTCGCCCTTGCGCAGGTGCCGGGCCAGCCGGTACGCGGCCTCGCGGTGCCCCTGCTCGGCCGCCTGGCGCAGCCAGCGCTCGACGCCCTTGTCACCGCGGTGCTCGAGCAGGTCGGCGAGCCCGTACGCACCCAGGGCATGGCCGGATTCGGCCGCCTGGCGCAGCCAGTATTCGGCGGCGGGCTCGTCCCCGCGCTCGCGGAAGTGGCGGCCCAGGGCGTGTGCGGCCGGCGCGGATCCGGCGACGGCGGCGACCCGCCACCAGCCGGCGGCCTCCTCGGGGTAGCCCCGCTGGAGCAGCAGCACTCCCAGGTTGTTGGCGGCGGCGCGGTCCCCTTCCGCGGTGGCGCCGCGCAGGTACGGCTCGGCGCCGGTCAGGTCGCCGCGGCGCAGCAGGAGCGCCCCGAGCACGCTCATCGCGCCCGGGTCACCCCGGTCGGCCGCGACCCGGTGCCGTGCTTCCAGCTCGGCGTCGCTCGCCGGATCGGTCTCGGCGAACATTTCTTCCGCGAAATCCGCATCGGTCAGTGCGGTCTGCGCGTTAACGACCGGAGCCTCCTCGTTGGCCTCTGCGCCCGATTCGACTTCCGCCCTCACAAACCGCCCTGTCTCCAGCAGAGTTGACCTGTCCCCCATAAATCCCATCGTCGCATCACCTGCTACCCGCGTACACCTGGTATGTCGCAGCCTGTGAGGTCACTACAGCGTTTTGTCGACATGCCCACAGAGAGATAAGTCAAACACGCTCCCGCCCCAACTCACCCGTCCCAGCTACCTCGTGACTCCCGCGTGTCCCCCTGGACATGACGAAGGACGTGTCGAACCTGGACATGACGAAGGCCCGGATCCCATGGATCCGGGCCTTCATCTTCAGTAGCGGGGACAGGATTTGAACCTGCGACCTCTGGGTTATGAGCCCAGCGAGCTACCGAGCTGCTCCACCCCGCGTCGGTGAAACCACAGTATCACGACGCGGGACTGAGCCATTACCCGTCAACCCCCGGGCTTCGGGGCCGTCAGCTTCGCCTCCGCGTCGATGGCCCGCTGCAGCGCCGCCTTGATGTCGTCCTGGGCCTTGCCGAAGGCCGCCCAGTCGCCTGCCTGACGGGCCTTCTCGGCCGCCTCGATCGCCTTCTTCGCGTCGTCGAGGGCTGCCTTGACCGTCGGGTCCGTGGCGGCCGGGGGCGTGGTGGTGCCTTCGCCCGGCGGGGTCTCGGGAGTGGTGGGAACCGTCGGCGCCTCGGCTCCGAAGACCACGTTCAGCGCCTTCTCCAGGGAGTCCTCGAACGCGGTCTGGCCGCCGTACGTCACCAGCACCTTGCGCAGCAGCGGGTACTTCAGCCCCGAACTGCGCACGTACACCGGCTCCACGTACAGCATCCCGCCGTCCAGTGGCACGGCGAGCAGGTTGCCGTACTCGACCTCGGAGTCGCCGCCGCGCAGCAGCCGGATCGACTCGGCGATCTTCGGTTCGGACTGGAACTTGCTCTGCACCTGCTTGGGGCCGTCGACCGGCTTGCTGGTCGGCAGCTTCAGGATCCTGATCTTGCCGTAGTCCGGGGTGCCCGGATCGGCGTTGACCGCCATGAAGGCGCTCAGGTTGTCCCGCTCGTTCGGCGTGAACGTCGTCGTGAGCGAGAAGACCTGGTCCTTCTCCTTCTGGTCCGGCATCTTCATCGACAGGTAGTACGGCGGGACCGCCGTGCCGGCCTTGGTCGTCGGGTCGTCCGGGACGGCCCAGGCCTCACTGCCGCTGAGGAAGGTCTGCGGGTCCGTGACGTGGTACCGGGTGAGCAGCTCGCGCTGGACCTTGAACAGGTCCTGCGGGTAGCGCAGGTGGTCCATGAGGGGCTTGGAGATGTCGCTCTTGGGCTTGACCGTCCCCGGGAACGCCTTCATCCAGGTCTTCAGGACCGGGTCCTCGGTGTCCCACTGGTACAGGCTCACCGTGCCGTCGTACGCGTCGACGGTGGCCTTGACCGAGTTGCGGATGTAGTTGACCTGGTTCTCCTGCGCCACCACCGCGCGCTGGCTGTTGGTGAGCGAGTCCGCGGTGCTCTGGCCCAGCGTGGTGCGCGAGGCGTACGGGTAACCGTTCGTCGTCGTGTAGGCGTCGACGATCCACTTGATCCGGCCGTCGATGACCGCCGGATACGGGGCGCCGTCGATGGTCAGCCACGGGGCGACGGCCTCGACGCGCTCCTTGGGCGTGCGGTGGTAGAGGATCCGCGAGCCGTCGCCGATGGCGCCCGAGTAGAGGATCTGCGGCTCGCTGAACGCGAGCGCGTACGCCGCCCTGTTGACCGGGTTGTCGAGGTTGACGCCGGAGTCGCCCTTGTAGCTCGTCTCCTTCTCACCCTTGTCGTCCGAGTAGTCGAGCTCCTTCTGCGGTCCGCCGACGATCGAGTACTGCTTCGTCTGCTCGCCGTAGTAGATGCGCTGCTCGAAGTCCGTGCCGAACATCCCCTTGGAGGGCAGGTCGGACTGCGTGAAGTCGGGGGCGCCGTCCTTGACGGTGGTGCCCTTGGCCGCGACCACGCCGTAGCCGTGCGTGTACTTGAAGTGGTCGTTGATCCAGTTGTTCTTCGGGATGCCGCCGATGTTCAGCTCACGCAGCCCGATGACCGTGTCCTGGCCGCTGTACCGGTCCACGGCGAGCGTGGACGGGAAGGCGTAGTAGCCCTTGACCTGCTGGAGCTGCTGGAACGCCGGCGAGACGATGTTCGGGTCGAGGAGCCGGACGCTGGCGGTGGTGTTGGCCGCCTGCCGCAGCTTGGTCTTGTCCTCGGTCTGCGGGACGCCCGGGTAGTCCTTCACGTCGGACTGGTCGATCCCGTACGCGTCGCGCGTCGCCTTGATGTTCTTCTCGACGTACGGCGATTCCTTGGCCTGCTCGTTCGGCTGGACCTGGAACTTCTGCACGATCGCCGGGTAGAGCCCGCCGATCAGGATCGCCGAGAGCACCATCAGGCCGAAGCCGATGACGGGCAGCTGCCAGGTGCGGCGCCACAGCGTCGCGAAGAAGAGCACGGCGCAGATGGCGGCGATGGCGACGAGGATCGTCTTCGCCGGCAGGTACGCGTTCGCGTCGACGTAGCGCAGGCCGGTCCAGTTGTCCGCGGCCTTGAAGTCGCTGGACTTCACGGCGAGGCCGTAGCGGTCGAGCCAGTACGCGACCGCCTTCAGCGTCACGAACAGGCCGAGCAGCACCGACAGGTGCCCGGTCGCCGCGGCGGTGGCCCGGGCGCCCGGGCTGGTCACGCGCAGCCCGCCGTACAGGTAGTGGACGACGACCGCGGCGATCACCGACAGCACGACCGCGGCGAAGCCGAAGCCGAGCAGGAAGCGGTACCAGGGCAGGTCGAAGGTGTAGAACGACACGTCCAGGTGGAACTGGGGGTCCTTCTGCCCGAAGGGCACCCCGTTCACGTACATCAGCCAGGTCTTCCACTGGCCCGCCGCCGAGGCGCCCGCGATCATGCCCACGAGCGCCGCGATCCCGAGGAGCAGCCACTTCTTGTACGGGGCGACGCTCATCCGGTAGCGGTCGAGGCTCTGCTGCTCCATCGACATCGCGGACAGCGGCGGCCGCAGCCGGTACGCCAGCCAGATGTTCAGCCCGACGGCACCGGCCATCAGCAGGCCGAAGACGGCGAAGAGGCCGATCTTGGTCCACAGGGTGGTGGTGAAGACGGTGGAATACTTCACGGAGCGGAACCAGAGCCAGTCCGTCCAGAAGCCCGCGAACATGATGAACGCCATGCCGAGGACGGCCAGTACGCCCAAGGTCATCAGAAGAGTTCGGGCACGCCGGGAGGGGCGGCCGACTCTCATCCGTGGCCCGGAGGGGCCTCCGCCGCGGTCCGGCATCTGGAAAGCCAAGGTGCGCACCTCGAAAGTCGCTGAGTCTCGTTGCTGGACATTTCTCAAGCTGGGCCCCCGATGGTAGGGCCCACTCATGCAACTTACTGAGGCTTTAGTCAGTTCCCGGTATCGGGTGGAAAGGAGGCAGGATGTTGTCCATGTCCAACCTTTCGCCTTCCCCGGGCGGCACGCCGATGGCGGCCACCCCCCTGACGCGTGCCGTCCTCGAGATCGACGAGTACGCCTCCACCCTCGGCTGGGACAAGCCCGCCCGGCTGTTCGCGCTCGTCGACACCGCCAAGCTCCGCAAGTCGGAGCCCCGGCTCGCGAGCCAGCTCGGCCTCGACCAGGACGACGCGGGCAAGAGCCAGCTGACCCCGATCGAGCAGGACGAGGTGCCGAAGGGCACGCCGCTGGACAAGTTCCTGGGAACCATCGCCTGGCCCCCGTCGATCGTGGGCTGCGCGCTGACGGTGGAGCGGCTGATGCTGCCGCCGTCCGCGGAGGCCTCCGTTCCGGAGGGGCTGAGCGACAAGCAGCTGGCGAAGTGGGTCGCCGCGCACCCGGACCGGCAGGAGGTGCGGCTCACCGTGGGCGTGCTGCGCGACGGGTCGCGGGAGTCGGCCGTGCGCCTGCGCGAGAAGGACTCGTCGACCGAGGTGCTGACCGGCGCGAGCCTGGTCCCGGGCCTGGCCGACGCGCTGGCCGCGACCTTCCTCGACTGAGCGGGACCGGCCGCCCCGTTTCCGGCGGACCGGTCAGGGCTTGCCGCACTGCGGCAGCCCGGCCGTGTCCCCCTTGCTGATCTTCTCCAGCGCCTTCGTGGCGTCGTCGATGGTGGAGACCTTCACGAGGGTCAGGCCGTCGGGGACGTGCTGGGCGGCGGAGGAGCAGTTCTCGGCGGGCGTCAGGAAGTACTCGGCGCCGGCCTGGCGGGCACCGATCGTCTTCATCTGGATGCCGCCGATGGGACCGACCTTGCCCGCGTCGTCGATGGTGCCGGTGCCCGCGACGAACTTGCCCCCGGTCAGATCGCCCGGGGTGAGCTTGTCGACGATGCCGAGGGCGAACATCAGGCCCGCGCTCGGTCCGCCGACGTCGGCGAGCTTGATGTCGATCGCGAACGGGAAGGTGTGGTCGGTGCCCGCCCGGATGCCGACGATGGCGTGCCCGTCGCCCTCCGCCTTGGCGGTGGTGATCGCGACCTTGGTCGACCCGGTGGGCTCGCGGTGCGCCTTCTCGGCCTCGGCCGCCTCGGCCGTGGGCACGATGGTGAACTCGACCGGCTCGCCGGCCTTGTGCTTGGTGACGAGCTTGGCCACGTCCTCGGGGGCGCCCACCGGGCTGCCGTCGACCGCCCGGATCACGTCACCGGCGTGCAGCTTGCCCTCGGCGGGGCTGCCCTTGACGACGGTGGAGACCACGACGCGGGAGGTGACCCCCGGAGTGCCCAGCTGCTTGAGGGCCGCCACCTTGGCGCTCTCCTGCGACTGGCTGAACTCCTCCGCGTTCTCCTGGGTGGACTGCTCCTCCGTCTTCCCGTCCGGGTAGAGGTTCTCGTGCGGGACGACGATGTTGTCGTCGGACAGCCAGCCGTAGACCGCTTCGAGCAGGTTCATGTCGTAGTCGGCGCCCGTGACGCGGACCGTCGTCATGTTGAGGTGCCCGCTGGTCGGGTACGTCTTGTGGTCCGCGATGCTGATGACGGGCTCGCCGCGCGAGTCCCCGAGCGTGTTCACCGTCGGGCCCGGGCTCATTTCCGAGTACGGGACCTTGATGAACACCCCTGCGCAGAGCAGCGCGAACAGCATGAGGGTGGAGGCGAGCATCGTCGCAGTGCGGCGTGGCATGGATCGACAGTACGGGACGGCCCTGACGGGCGGCCGCCGGGGCCGGTCCGTACGGCGCCCGTACGCGGAAACTCTCAGCGGATTCTCAGGGAACCCGGGGGCCTCGCCCGGGACGCGTCACACCGCGTCGGAACCGGAATGGGCCGCTGCCTTCGCCCTGGCCGGATCGGCCTTGTCCATCGCTTCACGGAACCTCGCGTAACCCGCGAGTTCGGATATGTCACCTTGAGTGCGGTCGCGTGCCGCCCAGCTGCCCCATATCGCCGCTCCGATGGCGGCGAACAGCGGAATCAGCAACCACGCCAATGACGCCATGGACGTGCCTCCCTGCCCCGAAAGTGCGTGTCGTTGGTGGCTTCAACGCTCGTGCCCGGGAGGGGGTTACGCAAATCGAGGGCGTGTTGCGCGGCCGAACGGGTGGGACAGTACCGGTACGCGGAAGCCACCCCGCGCCCGGGGGCCCCTACCTGATCAGCAGGCGCCGACCCATTCCTCCGTACCGTCCGAGAAGGTCTGGTGCTTCCAGATCGGGACCTCGTGCTTCAGGTCGTCGATCAGCATCCGGCAGGCCTCGAAGGCCTCGCCGCGGTGCGGGCAGGACACGGCCACGATCACCGCGAGATCGCCGACGGACAGGTCGCCGATGCGGTGGACGGCGGCCAGGGCGCGGACCGGGTACTTGGCCACCACGCGCTCGGCGATGCGCCGCATCTCGGCCTCGGCCGTCGGGTGGCAGGAGTAGCCGAGCGCGTCGACGTCCGCCCCGCCGTCGTGGTTGCGCACCGTGCCGACGAAGAGCGTCGTGCCGCCCGTCGCGTCGTCGCCGACGGCCGTGAATACCTCGTCGAGCGAGAGCGGGGTCTCGCGGATCTCGAGCAGCCGGATCGGGTCCGGAGCGGCCTGCTCGCCGGGGTGGTCGAAGTGCGGTGCCATGAAGCCATCGTGCACCACGGCTCTCACTCTCGGAATAGCCGATTCGACCGGCTGTACGACCTGCAGATATGGAGCCTCCTACAGAACCCCCGCCCGATCCGGGGCCGGGGCCCGGCCGGGATCGGGCGGGGCGGGGGGGGGTCACAGGCCTCGGCGGCGGCGGGCGGCCCGGACCACGGCGGCGGCGCCCAGCAGGGCCACCGTCGCACCCGCGGCACCCGCTGCGGTGGCGTCCTTGCGGCCCAGGCGGCGGCCCGCGACGGTGTGCCGGCCCGCGACCTCCTGGAGGAGCTCGGCCAGCACCTCCTCGTTGGTCCAGCGCGGCCGCCAGCCCGCCGCGTGCAGCCCGCTGACGCTGACCACCCACGGGTGCATCGTGTACGCGAGGTCGCCGGCCGGGGACGGCGTCAGGCCGATCCGGTGCAGCCGGGCCGCCGCGCCCAGCGCGACCGCCGACGGGAGCTCCATGCGGCGGATGCCGCTCAGCTCCTCGACCTCCTCCTGCTCCAGCCAGCCCTCGCAGCCCACCGCGAGCTCGCCCTCGACCTTCTCCAGGGCGGCGTACTCCAGCGCGCTGACCAGGTCCTCGACGTGGCAGAACTGCCAGGTCGGCCTCGATCCGGCCACCACCAGGAGGCGCGGGGACTCGAAATAGCGGGTCAGGGCGGTGTCCGTACCGCCGACCAGGACCGCGGGGCGGACCACCGTGACGTTCAGGCCGGGGTGCGCCCGGGGCGCCCGGCGGCCCAGCCGCTCGATCTCCAGCAGGTCGCCCACGCCGGTCGCCTCGGCCGTGGCCCGCAGCTCGGAGTCCTCCGACAGCGGGATGTCGTTGTCCGGCAGGGCCCCGTAGACCATCGCCGAGGTGCACAGCACGACCCGGTGCACCCCCGCCGCCGCGGCGGCCGTCAGGACGGTCTGGGTCCCGCGCACGTTGTACGCCGTACGGGCCGCCGGGTCCGTCTCGAGGTCGAGGTCCAGCGCCAGGTGGACGACCACGTCGGCGCCGCGCAGCTTCTCGGCGATCGCGGGGTCCCGTACGTCCAGGACGTGCCACTGCGCGGCCGCGCACTCGCCGCGCCGCTCGTCGATCGCCACGACCTGCTTGACCTCGTCGGAGGCGGCCAGGCGCGCCACCAGGGCCGCCCCGACCCCGGCGGCGGCGCCGGTCACGGCGATCACCGGACCTCGCGCTGCCCGGTTTCGCGGCCGGCGAACGCCGTCGGCGCTTTCACCGTGCTCAGGGCGGTTTTCGGCGTCGTGCGGCGCGCGAACCTGCGGATCTGGGGAACTCACCAGGCGTCTCCAGCGGTTGTCTTCAGTAGGGACGCGCCGTGACGCGTACCTACCAGGTGATGTCCATCCTGCCGCAGCCCAGGAGTCGGCGGAGCACCGAGCCCGGAAGCGGGCGGGGTGTCTACGCTGGGTGGTGTTGTCGGACCATTTCCCGTCGGCCCTGCCGGCGGCCCTACGAGCCGAGGAAACCCGTGAGCGACACCCCATTCGGATTCGGCCTTCCGCCGGAGGAGCCGGAGAGCGGCGACGAGGGCAAGAAGAAGGGCAATCAGGGCGGTCAGGGCGGCCCGAATCCGTTCGGGTTCCCGGGCATGGGCCTGCCGGGCGGCGCCGGCGGCCCCGGCGGCGCGGACAATCCGTTCGCGGCGATGTTCGGTTCGATGAACCCGAACGACCTGGGCGCGGCCTTCCAGCAGCTCGGCCAGATGCTCAGCTACGAGGGCGGTCCCGTGAACTGGGACATGGCCAAGGACATCGCCCGCCAGACCGTCGCCCAGGGCACGGCGGACGGGGTGAAGGACACCAGCGTCGGCGTTGCCGAGAAGTCCGCCGTCGAGGAGGCCGTGCGCCTCGCCGACCACTGGCTGGACGGGGTGACCTCGCTGCCCTCGGGCGCCACCACGGCCGTCGCGTGGAGCCGCGCCGAGTGGGTCGAGGCGACCCTCCCGGTGTGGAAGGAGCTCGTCGACCCGGTCGCCGAGCGCGTCGGCGCGGCCATGGGCAGCGTCCTGCCCGAGGAGATGCAGGCCATGGCGGGCCCGCTGCTCGGCATGATGCGTTCGATGGGCGGGGCCATGTTCGGCCAGCAGATCGGCCAGGCCGTGGGCGTGCTCGCGGGCGAGGTCGTCGGCTCGACCGACATCGGCCTGCCGCTGGGGCCGGCCGGCAAGGCCGCCCTGCTGCCGCTGAACATCGAGAGCTTCGGCAAGGACCTGGGCGTCCCCGCCGAGGAGGTGCGGCTGTACCTGGCGCTGCGGGAGGCGGCCCACGCCCGGCTCTTCGCGCACGTGCCGTGGCTGCGCTCGCACCTGCTCGGCGCGGTCGAGGGGTACGCGCGGGGCATCAAGGTCGACACCTCGAAGCTGGAGGACGTGGTCGGCCAGCTCGACCCGTCGAACCCGGAGCAGCTGCAGGAAGCCCTGCAGGGCGGCATGTTCCAGCCGCAGGACACCCCGGAGCAGAAGGCCGCGCTGGCCCGCCTGGAGACGGCGCTCGCGCTGGTCGAGGGCTGGGTGGACGCGGTCGTGCACGAGGCGGCCAAGCCCCGGCTGACCTCGGCGGACGCCATGCGCGAGACCATGCGCCGGCGGCGCGCCTCGGGCGGCCCCGCGGAGCAGACCTTCGCGACGCTGATCGGGCTGGAGCTGCGCCCGCGCCGGCTGCGGGACGCCTCGCGGCTGTGGGCCTCGCTGACCGACGCGCGCGGCGTGGACGGCCGCGACGGGCTGTGGGAGCACCCGGACATGCTGCCGACGGCCTCCGACCTGGACGACCCGGACGGGTTCGTGCACCGCGAGCAGCTGGACTTCTCCGAGATCGACAAGATGCTCGGCGAAGCGGCGCAGAAGCGCGATCAGGCCGACGACCAGGGCAAGCAGGGCGACGGCGACTCCGACGGCGAGGGTGAAGCGAAGAAGTGAGCCTGTACGACGACGCGGTACTGGTCCTCAAGGACTACGAGCGCCAGCCCGAACTGCGGGACCTCTACCTGGAGCACCTGGCCGCTCACCCCGACGGGGTCTACAAGCCCTGCCAGGCCGGGCACATCACCGGCAGCGCGCTGGTCATCGACCCGGCGGGCGGGCGCGTCCTGCTGACCCTGCACAAGAAGCTCGGCATCTGGCTCCAGATGGGCGGCCACTGCGAGCCCGGGGACACCACCCTCGCCGGGGCCGCGCTGCGCGAGGCCGTCGAGGAGTCGGGCATCGCGTCCGGGCTGACCCTGCTGCCGGGCGGCCCCGTGCGGCTGGACCGGCACCCCATCCCGGCGCCGTGCAACTGGCACCTGGACGTGCAGTACGCGGCGCTGGCGCCGGCCGGCGCGGTGGCGGAGATCAGCGAGGAGTCGCTGGACGTGCGCTGGTTCCCGTACGAGGAGGTGGCGGCGGTGGCCGACACCTCGGTCGTCCGGCTGGTGGAAGCGACCCGAGCGCGGCTCTGACGCCCTCGGAACAGCCCGGAAGGGGCGGCCCCGCATCCGCGGAGCCGCCCCTTCCGTGTGTGGCCGCTCAGTTCCAGGCGTTGTTCTGGTTCTGGGCGTGGGCGCCGTGCTGGCCCATGCCGTACTGCGCGGCGATGCCCTGTCCGAGCTGGGCGTTCTGCGGCGGCAGCACCTCGCTCGGCTGCACCAGCGCGAAGCCGGTGCCGAGGAAGCTGAGCTCCCAGCCCTCGCCGGTGTTGCCGCGCCGCCGCCAGACGCCGGTGGAGTGCGTCTGGGCCTGCATCTGCACGCGCAGCGAGGTGGACCAGGCGACGATCGCGTCCGCGTCGGCGTTGACGTACTTGTCGGGCGTGACCTGCATCATCAGCGGCTGCCCGGAGGTCATCAGCGCGACCTTGCCGCGGCCGGAGATGTTGAGCTGGTACTTGCCGGAGCCGGAGATCCCGTACTGGCTGTCCACCGCGATCGCCTCGGTGTGCAGGGTGGAGTCCAGGGCCAGCACGTAGCTGCTGTCGACGGTGAGGCCGTCCTGGTCCACGTCCACGACGTGGACGTACTGGGCGAGGTTGGCCAGGTAGACCGTGCCCTGCCCGGAGCAGCGCATCAGGTCGAGGCCCTCCCCGGTGCGGGCGCGGGCGGTGCGCTGGGTGGTGCTCTGGTACTCGCCGTCGAAGTCGATGATCCCCTGGTAGGCGACCATCGCGCCCTTGCGGGCGAGTACGTCGTCGGAGCCGGTCAGGGTGACCCGCAGCAGCTGCGGGTTCTGGACGGCGTACCGCTCCTGGGACTGCGCCTCGGCGTGGGCGAAAAGTGCGCTCTGCATGATGTGTCCGCTCCCCCTCAGCCCCGGGTCCGGAGCCGGTCGGTGCTGTCCTCGCTGGGCTGTACGACGACGATGCCCTGGCCGGAAAAGGCCATCTGGTAGGCCTCCCCGCTGCCCCGGCCGATCATCGACGAGGCCTTGAAGCTGCGCTTGCCCTTCACCTTGAGGTTCGGGGACCAGGCGACGAGCGCATCGGGGTCGACGTACGTCTCGTCCTCGCCGCGGCCGCAGTCGACGACGATCGGGGTGCCGCGGGAGGTGATCGCGACCCAGCCGGTGCCGGCGACCTGCACGTTGAACAGGCCCTGGCCGGCGAACTTGGCCATGCCCTTGACCCGTTCGACGCCCCACTGGAGGTGGGCGTCGAAGGCGAGCAGGTTGGTGCCGTTGACCGACAGCGCGTCGTTGTTGAGGTTGATCACGACGACGTCGGCGCCGTAGTCGGCGAGGTAGAGCAGGCCGTCGCCGGTGCACTTCATCAGCGGGGCGCCCTCGCCCGTGAGCCACTGCGAGGCCATCTGGCGCAGGGCCGGCGGATTCGGCTCGTACTGGACGAAGCCCTCGTACGCGACCATCGATCCGGTGCGCGCGAAGAGGTCCTGGCCGCTCTGCATGGCGACCTTGAGCATGGCCCGGCCGTGGTTCTCCATGCGGGCCGTGACGGGGGTGGGGGCGTAGCCCGCGAGCTGCTGGTTCATTGCGTTCATGACGGGCTCCCTCAGACCTCGTACGGCTGGACGACGATGAAGTTGCCGGGAGCGCCGCGGAACTGGAGGTTCACGGTCTCCCCGCTGTGGCCGGGGTAGGCGTTGCGCCGCAGCCGGACCTGGCTGGAGACGATCACCTGGGAGGCCGCGGACCACGCGACGATGGCGTTGCTGTCGGCGAAGGTGGTCGGGGTGACGGGCAGCACGACCGGGGTGCCGTGCGTCTTGACGATCACCGTGCCGGAGCCCTGGAACAGCATGGTGAACAGGGCTCCGCCGGGGATGCCGTGGCCCTCGATGCGGCGGACCTCGTGCTGGAGCGACTCGTCGAAGGCGAGGACGCTCTCGGCGGAGACGCAGATCCCGTCGCCCTGGAGCTCGATGGCGTGGAGGTGTGCACCGTTCTCGGCGAGGAAGACCTGGCCGCGGCCGCTGCAGCGCATCAGCTGCATCTCCTGGCCGGTGGCGTTGCCGACGATGCGGCCGGCGAAGCCCGCGCCCTTGTAACTGAAGTCGACCTTGCCCTGGTAGAGGACCATGCTGCCCTGGCGGGCGAGGACGGGCTGGCCGCCCATCGCCAGGTCGACCCGCATGAGCTGCTGGTTCTGCGCGGTCCAGCGGGTGCCGGTGGGGACTTCCTTGTACGGCTGGAGGGCGGCGGCGAGACCGGCGCCGGCGGCCTGCGGGGCGCCCTGGCCGTAGCCGGGCTGCTGGCCGGGCATCTGCCCGGGCGCCTGGCCGTACGGGGGCGGCTGCTGGCCGGGGACCTGGCCGTAGCCGGGGGGCTGCTGCCCGTACGGCGCGGGGGCCGGGGCCGGCGGCGGGGCCTGGCCCTGGCCGGGCATCTGGCCGTACGAGGGCTGCGGCTGCTGCCCGTACGACGGCGGGGCGGGCGGCTGCGGGGCGTGGGGCGGCTGGCCGTACGGCGCGGGGGCCGGCGGGGTGGTGATCGGGCCGACCATGGTCGGGGCCGTGTGCACCGGGGCGGGCGCGGCCGGCTGCTGGTACTGCGGGGCGGGGGCCGGGGCCGGCTGCGGGACGTGCGGGGGCTGAGGTGCCTGGGGTGCCTGGGGTGCCTGCGGGGCTTGGACCGGGGCTCCGAAGGACGGCGCCGGGGCGGCTGCCTGCGGCGGCGGGGCGAAGCCCGGCGCGGCGCCGGCCTGGGCCTGCGGCTGCTGCTGGACCTGCGCCTCGTCCTCCTCGGCGACCTCGCCGCCGAAGTTCTTGAGCAGGGCGGCGAGTCCGCCGTCGAAGCCCTGGCCGACGGCGGCGAAGCGCCACACGTCCTTGAGGTAGAAGTCGCCGAGCATCACCGCGCGCTCGGTGCTGAACTCCGCGCCCGTGAAGGAATACCGGACGACTTCCTCGCCGCCGGCCACGATCCGGATGTAACCCGGGCCGATCTGCGACATCTGTCCGGCGCCGTCGATCGTGGCGGTGAAGGACAGCTTGTGGATGCTCGCCGGAACGCGGTCCAGCGTCACCCGGAAGGACTCGGTGTCGCCGGCCTGCGTGCCGAGCTGCTGAATGGACTCCTCAGGCGACTTCGGCTGATTGTAGAAGACGAAGTAGCGGTCGTCCGACAACTGCTCGTTGGCGTCGAGTCCGAAGCAGCTGATGTCGAAGGCGAGTCCGGGGCCGGCGATCTGGACACCCACGTACAGATCGGTGCCTGCCGTCAGATCGCTGATCTTGGCCTTGTGACCGCGTTGGAATTCCCTGGCCATACGTAACGACCGTCCCCCATCCCGACAGTGAAATGCGTGCCGCTCAGGCTAGCCGCATCTGCCGACATCCGGCCAAGCCGGTACCGAGCCGGTACATATCGATACGTCCGCGCCCGGCGGTGCGCGGGCGGGGTCATTCCTCGCGGGCCGCCGGGACCTTGGGGAGGCGCTCGGCGGCGACCACTCCCTCGAGGTAGCCGCGGGCCCGCTCGGTGCGGGGGTAGGCCTCGAGCAGTTCCCAGAAGCGGGGGCCGTGGCCGGGCACGAGGAGGTGGGCGAGTTCGTGGAGCAGCACGTAGTCGACGACGTACTCCGGCATCCCCTGGAGGCGGTGCGACAGCCGGATGCTGCCTTCGGCCGGGGTGCAGGAGCCCCAGCGGGTGTTCTGGTTGGTGACCCAGCGCACGGAGCGGGGGCGGGCACGGGCGCTGAAGTACTGCTCGGACAAACGCTCGGCGCGCTCGGTGAGTTCCGCGTCCCCGAGGGTGCGCTTGCTCTCCTGCGCGGCCAGCTTGTCGAGCATGACCCCCACCCATCGCTGTTCCTCGGCCTCGGACATCCGGGCAGGGATGAGGACGACCGTACGGTCACCCTCGCGATAGGCGGATACGGTCCTGCGGCGGCGCGCGCTCCGGCGGACTTCGACGGCGCGCTGCTGTGGGTCGGCGGACACGCCCAAGACCGTACCCGCTCGCCGTGGCGGAAGTCGCCCTGCTCCACGGTTCGAACATGATCGATTCGGAGCCGGTACAGAAACACCCTTTTTCTTCATCTCATATGCCTAATAACCCTTGCCTGTGGACAAATGCGCGCACGGAATGCGGCGGGCGGGCACTCTGCGGGGGAAGGGAAAGAGGCGGAGTTCGTACGAGGGGGGAAAGTCATGTATCCGAAGGTGAAGCCGGCGCTGGCGAGGGCCTGGCGGGATCTGCAGACGGTGCAGTTCGGGGTGACGCCCGCGCATGCGGTGGTGCTCGGCCCGGTGGACACGGCGACGGGATCGCTCCTCGACCGGATCGACGGGACGCGGGGCATGGAACTGCTGCGCGCGGAAGCGGCGGCCGTGGGGCTGGCCGAGGGTCAGGTGGACGCGCTGGTGCGGAGGCTGGCGGCGGCCGGGCTGCTGGACGATGCCACCGCGGGCGGGCCGCGGGCCCAGGCGGTGCGCAAGCGGCCGGAGACCCTGGAGCGGCTCGGGCCCGATCTGGGCTCGCTCTCGCTGGTCCACCGCGACCCGGGAGGGGACTTGCGCGCAGTCGCCGCGCGCCGGGCCATACGGGTCCAGGTGCGCGGGAGCGGCCGCGTGGGCGGGGTGATCGCCGGGGTCCTGGCAGGAGCCGGCGTGGGCCGCGTCGAGGTCCTCGACGGCGGCCGCGTGGAGCCGGCGGATGTGGCTCCGGGCGGACTGGGGCCCGGCAGCATCGGCCGATTGCGGGCCGAGGCCGCGGCCGGGGTGGTCCGCGCATCGGCCCCGGGGCGCGCGCCGCGGACCGCGGAGCACGAGGGGCCCGAGCCGGGGGTGTCCCTGGTGGTGGTCGCACCCCGGGACGGCCTGCAGGCGTGGGCCCCGGATCCGGGCCTCGCGGCCGACTGGATCGCCACCGGCACGCCGCACCTGTATGCCGGGGTACTGGAGGGCACCGGGCTGGTGGGGCCGCTGGTGCTGCCGGGCGCCACGGCGTGCGCGGGCTGCATGGAACGCGACCGGGTCGAGGCGGACCCGGCATGGCCCCGGATGCTGGTCCAATGGCGCTCGGCCCACCGCCGCCGCTCCACCGCGGCCTGCGACCTGGGCCTGGCCACGATGGTGGCCGGCCTCGCCGCCGCGCACGCCCTGTCCTTCCTCGACGGCGAACTCCCCGCCTCCACGGCCGCCCGCTGGGAGGCCGCCCTCCCGGCCCTCCACTGGGACCGGACCCCAGTACACCCCCACGCCGCCTGCCCGTGCGCGGCCGCCCGGGTCCCGGCGGAGCAGGCGGCGGGGTCGTGAAGGCTCGGTCCGCCGTCCGGTCATGCCGTCCCATCGGGGTGTATGCCGTCCGGCGGTGGCTGGATCGGTGTCGGGTCCGGAGCAGGTGCCTCGGGCGGGGTGGGGTGGGGGCGCCATGACAGGATGCGGGTGGCCGAGGGGTCATCTGAACCGCCGCTTGCGGCACAGCAGTCTGGGAACTGGAGGGGCATATGTCTGATCTTCCCCGGAAGGCGGTCACCCGTACCGTCAAGCTGGCCGCGCTGCCGCTCGGCTTCGCGGGCCGGGTCACCTGGGGGCTGGGGAAGCGGATCGGGGGCAAGTCCGCGGAGATCGTGGCGCGCGAGCTCCAGCAGCGGACCGCCGAGCAGCTGTTCCGCACGCTCGGGGAGTTGAAGGGCGGCGCCATGAAGTTCGGGCAGGCGCTCTCGGTCTTCGAGTCGGCCCTGCCCGAGGAGGTCGCCGGGCCGTACCGGGCTGCGCTGACCAAGCTCCAGGAGGCGGCCCCGCCGCTGCCGGCCGAGACGGTGCACCAGGTGCTGGCGGAGCGGCTGGGCGCCGACTGGCGGGACCTGTTCGAGGAGTTCGAGGACAAGCCGGCCGCGGCCGCCTCGATCGGGCAGGTGCACCGGGCGGTGTGGCACGACGGCCGGCAGGTGGCGGTGAAGGTCCAGTACCCGGGGGCCGGCGAGGCTCTGCTGTCGGACCTGAGGCAACTGGGGCGGTTCGCCGGGCTGCTGGGGCCGCTGATTCCCGGCATGGACGTCAAGCCGCTGATCAAGGAGTTGCGGGACCGGGTCGCGGAGGAGCTGGACTACGAGCTCGAGGCCGAGGCCCAGCGGATCCACGCGGACGCGTTCGAGGGCGACGAGGACGTCGTCGTACCGGACGTCGTGCACCAGGGCGACCAGGTGCTGGTGACCGAGTGGATGGAGGGGACCCCGCTGTCTGAGGTGATAGCGGACGGCACCGAGGAGGAGCGCGACGGCGCCGGTCAGCTGCTGGCCAGGTTCCTCTTCTCGGGGCCTGCCCGCACCGGGCTGCTGCACGCCGACCCGCACCCGGGCAACTTCCGTCTGCTGACGGGGGCGGACGGCCGGATGCGCCTCGGGGTGCTGGACTTCGGCACCGTCGACCGCCTGCCCGGCGGCTGGCCCAAGCCCATCGGCACGTCGCTGCGGATGACGCTCGAGGGCGATGCCGAGGGGATATACGGGCACCTGTGCGCCGAGGGGTTCGTGAAGGAGTCCATCGAACTGGACCCGGAGGCGGTGCTGGACTACCTGTTGCCCATCATCGAGCCCGCCCAGGCCGAGGAGTTCACCTTCACGCGGCCGTGGCTGCGCGGTCAGGCGGCCCGGATCGCCGATCCCCGTTCCCCCGCACACCAGTTGGGCCGGCAGATCAATCTGCCGCCCTCGTACCTGCTGATCCACCGTGTGACGCTGAGCACCATCGGCGTGCTCTGCCAGCTGGGCGCGACGGTACGGCTGCGCAGCGAACTGGAGTCCTGGCTCCCGGGGTTCCTGCCCGAGGAGGCCTGAGCGCCCGAGGTCACCACCAGGACGAATCGAGGCGGCCCTCGATCGCCCTGAGGTTGGCGCGCGCGCAGTCGACGCAGAAGTACTGTCTGGTCCCGTTCTCCACCGAGCAGGTCCAGGTGGGCGGGGCGCCGTCGGGTGCCTTCTTGCCGCAGCGCGCGCAGACGACGGGCTGGGCCTCGGGTCCCGACGGGGCGGGGTGGGGATTCGGCTGGTCCACCTCCAGACGATATCTCCGCAAGGGGTGGAGAACCGTCCGCAACGCACCGGGGGGACCGGTCCGTTCGGACCGGTCCCCCCGTACGCTGCTGCGCCGCTGGTCAGCGGCAGTTCAGCGGCTGATCAGTGCATGACCGCCATGGCGAGTGCACGCCGGGCGCGCAGCGAGACGCGCTCGGCTCGCCGCTGCATGCGGCGGGCGGCGACCAGGCGCAGGGCCTGGCGCTCGGCGTCGACCTCACGCATGCGGTCGTCCATATGGGCACGAGCCAGGGCTTCTGGGATGAGTTGCATTTCACGGGTCCTGTTCTGACGCGAGGTGATCGCGCCGGCGGTGATGAAGTCTGCGGTGGCGGAGCCGTACGGCTGCTCGCTCGTCGTGTGGGCGGTCATGGAGGCCTGCTTCAAGGGGTCGTGCGTCACGGGGCGGTCGATGGTTCCGATGGCGGTCATGCCGCAACAACCGGGTTCTTGCGCGGACGGCCACGGGGGCGCTTCCGGGCTACGACGACACCCTGGACGAACAGCTCGCCACCCCAGACACCCCAGGGCTCGCGGCGCTCGACCGCACCGGCGAGGCAGGCCTCGACCAGCGGGCAGGTGGCGCACAGGGACTTGGCGTACTCGACGTCCGCCGGGGACTCGGCGAAGAAGACCTCGGGGTCGTAGGTACGGCAGGCGACGGGTACGCCGAGGTTCTCGATGGCGTCGTCGAGCGCGGTGAGCGCGGTGAGGGGAGTCAAGGTGGAGTCCTCCGGGACTGCGGGCGGGGAGATCGTCTGGGTCTGCGGTACGGACGGGGCGTGCGCTTCGAGTTGCACGGTGTTTTCTTCCTCGTCTTGTTGGCTAGTCGTTCCGGCCGGGTTCGGCCGGGGGCGGCTGGGCTACGTCTCACACCGACTGGTCTTGCCAGTCCCGAGGCTCCTTCGTGCCGTCGTCCCCGTTCGGGGACAAACAGAAGGGCCGCGGATCCCGGGTGGGGTTCCGCGGCCCTGAAGGCGCCGGCCTGATCTTGGAATCAGGCTGGATCGCTCCAGGGTTCGAGCCCGCGGAAGGCCCACATCAGGTGGTGCTGCTGCTTCGTCTGCTTCGTCTGGGATCCGGCACCGGCTGCGGCCGCAAACCCATAGGCGCCATGCGCCTGGGCTTCCAGTACTGCCACCGGTGCCTGGGTCGGTCGCTCATTCCGCTCGCTCGCAAGGCGCGCGGCGGGCGCGGCCAGCAGGGCGCGGCTGTCAGCGCAAATCGCAGACAGACCGGTACCCAGGAGCGGGAGGAGCGAGGAGGAGCCGAGCGTGCAGGAAGCGGCGACCGAGCGATCGGTCATTTTGGTGCTGGTGATGAAGCTGGTCACTGGTCTCGCCTCCTCTCGGCGTCTCGGGGACGGGGCCCGGGGGCCTGTCCCATACGTATTCGGATAAGTACAGCACGGATCCGGAGCTTCGGAGAAGCCACCGTTTCCGTTGCTAAGAACCTATGGGGATTCGCTGGGCATGTGCAAACTATTTTTCCGACGAGTTTCTACGCGCCGTCAGCTTCCGCGCCCCCAGGCTCCTGACCTGCACAGATGGCCAGGACGTCGGCCCCGTACCGGTCGAGCTTGCGGCCGCCGACTCCAGAGATCATCGAGAGCTCGCCCTCCTCGGACGGCGCGGCCTCGGCGATCGCGACGAGCGTCCGGTCCGTGAACACGCAGTACGCGGGCAGCCCCTGCTCCTTCGCCTGCCCCGCGCGCCACTCCCGCAGCCGCTCGTAGAGGCCTTCGTCCATGTCGGACGGGCAGTCGTCGCAGCGCATCAGTTTCAGCTCGCCGGCCTCGGTCAGGGTCTTGCCGCACACCCGGCACAGCGCCGGGCCGCGGCGGCCCCGCTTGCGGAGCCCCCGCTCGGCCGTGGCGCCTGCGGCGCCCGCCCGGCCGCCCGGGGCCGCAGAGCCCGGCCGCAGCCCGTTCAGGAAGCGGCTGGGGCGTCGGGAGGCCCGGCCGCCCGGAGCCCGGGAGAGCGCCCAGGACAGCGTCAGGTGCAGCCGCGCCCGCGTGACGCCGACGTAGAGCAGCCGGCGCTCCTCCTCCACCTGCTCCTCGGTCTTGGCGTACGTGATCGGCAGCATGCCGTCGGTCAGGCCGGCCAGGAACACCGCGTCCCACTCCAGGCCCTTCGCCGCATGCAGCGAAGCGAGGGTGACGCCCTGGACGGTCGGGGCGTGCTGGGCGGCCCGGCGCTCGTCCAGCTCGACGGTCAGGTCCGCCAGCGTGGCCCCGGGACGGCTCCGGGCGAAGTCCTCCGCGAGCCGGACCAGGGCGGCCACGGACTCCCACTGGTCGCGGACCGCGCCGGAACCGGCGGGCGGCTCGCTGGTCCAGCCGGTGGAGCTGAGCACGGCCCGCACCTGGGAGCCGAGTTCGACGACGTCGTCGAGCAGCGGGTCGTTCCCGCCGGAGCGGGCGGCGCCGCGCAGGGCGAGGATCGCCTTCTGCACCTCACCCCGCTCGAAGAAGCGCTCGGCGCCGCGCAGCTGGTACGGGACCCCGGCGTCGGCGAGCGCCTGCTCGTAGACCTCGGACTGGGCGTTGATGCGGAAGAGCACGGCGATCTCGCCGGCCGGGACGCCCGCGGCGATCAGGTCCCGGATCCGGATGGCGACGCCCTCGGCCTCGGCGGGCTCGTCGGGGTACTCGGCGTAGACCGGGTCGGGGCCGGGCTCGCGCTGGGAGACCAGCTCGAGCCGGTGTTCGGCGGCGCGGCCCTTGGCCTGGGCGAGGAGCCCGTTGGCGAGGTGGACCACCTGGGGGGTGGAACGGTAGTCCCGGACCAGCTTGACCAGGGTGGCCTGCGGGTAGCGGATGCGGAAGTTCAGCAGGTGGTCCGGGGTGGCCCCGGTGAAGGAGTAGATCGTCTGGCTGGCGTCGCCGACGACGCAGAGGCTGTCGCGCTCGCCGAGCCACAGGTCGAGCAGCCGCTGCTGGAGCGGGCTGACGTCCTGGTACTCGTCCACCACGAAGTGCTGGTACTGGGTGCGGATCTGCTCCGCGATGTCGTGCCGGTCCTGGAGGATGCCGACCGTGAGCAGCAGCACGTCCTCGAAGTCGATCATGCCGCGGTCGCGCTTGAGCTGCTCGTACGTCCCGTAGATCTGGGCGATCTCCGCCATGTCCCGGGGGGCTTCGCGGCCCGTCTTCAGGGCGGCCGCCGGATAGTCGGAGGGCACGGTCTGGGTGACCTTCGCCCACTCGATCTCGCCGGTGACATCGCGCAGCTCGCCCCGGTCGAGCCGGATGCGGCAGCGCGCGCCCGCCTCGGCGACCAGCTGGACCTTGCGCTCGACGAGCCGGGGCATCTCGCCGCCGATCGCCCTGGGCCAGAAGTAGTGGAGCTGGCGCAGGGCGGCGGAGTGGAACGTCCGCGCCTGCACCCCGCCGGCGCCGAGGGAGCGCAGGCGGCCGCGCATCTCGCCTGCGGCGCGGTTGGTGAACGTGACGGCCAGCACGCTCGCCGGCATCAGCTGACCGGAGCGGACCCCGTAGGCGATGCGGTGGGTGATCGCCCGGGTCTTGCCCGTCCCCGCGCCCGCCAGCACGCACACCGGCCCGCGCAGGGTCGTCGCGACCTCGCGCTGCTCCGGGTCCAGGCCCAGGAGCACCGCGTCGGCCGAGTCGGCTCCGGCAGGGAAGGATGAGAGGTGCGTTGCTGATGTCACCCCGCCATGCTGCCAGGTCTGCAGAGGCGCACGGGAAACCTGTCCACAGGGTGCGGGCATTCTTCGTACCGGCGTCCTTGACGGACGTGACGTAGTTGACGTACCAGCCGTACCGCGGGTGCGGGAATGGCCCCGCGGTCCCGTACGTTCGAGTACTCGGACCACCCAGACCCCACAGAGGAGAGCGCAGCATGCAGGACACGGGTTCCGTCACGATGTACAGCACGACCTGGTGCGGCTACTGCCGCCGGCTGAAGACCCAGCTGGACCGGGAAGGCATCGCGTACAACGAGATCAACATCGAGCTGGACCCCGAGTCCGCGGCGTTCGTCGAGAAGGCGAACGGCGGCAACCAGACGGTTCCGACCGTCCTCGTGGTGTCCCCGGCCGGCACCGAGGCCGTCATGACGAACCCGAGCCTGGCCCAGGTCAAGCAGGCCCTCGCCGTCTGAACCGCAGCTCAGCGCGCTCTGTGAACAGAGCTGCACGAGCTGCGTGAACAGAAAGGCCCCCGCCGCGGCGGGGGCCTTCTGCTGTGTGAGAAGCCTTACGTCGTCCGTCCCGCGCCCTACGCGAGCGGGCGCGGCAGCGGCTCTCCGTACCAGCGCTCGACCAGGCGGGCCGCGATGGAGATCCCCGACGGGGGGACCATCGCGCCCGATTCGAACGCCGCGCGCAGCTCCTCGCGGGAGAACCAGCGGGCCTCCTGGATCTCCTCGCCGTCGACCGTGATCTCGGTGGTGGTGGCGCGCGCCGTGAAGCCCAGCATCAGGCTGTACGGGAACGGCCAGGGCTGGCTGGCGACGTACTCGACCTCGCCGACCCTGACGCCCGCCTCCTCCCACACCTCGCGCACGACCGACTGCTCGATCGACTCGCCCGGCTCCACGAACCCGGCCAGCGTCGAGAAGCGCCCCTCCGGCCAGTGCACCTGCCGGCCCAGCAGCGCACGGTCGTGCTCGTCGGTGACCAGCATGATCACCGCCGGGTCGGTGCGCGGGTAGTGCTCGGCGCCGCAGCCCGGGCAGCGCCGGATGTGCCCGGCGGCCGCGACCACCGTGCGCTCGCCGCAGCGGGAGCAGAACCGGTGCATCCGCTGCCAGTTCTCCAGGGCCACCGCGTGCACCATCAGCCCGGCGTCGCGCGGGGACAGCAGCAGTCCGGCCTCGCGCAGGCCGGCCGCGCGGGCCGACTGGTCCATCCGGCCGGGCAGCGAGTCCTTCTGGAGTGCGAAGTACCGTACGCCGTCCTCGTCGGTGCCGAGGAAGTAGCGGTGCGTCTCGGTGACCGGGGCCTCGAAGGCCGGGGTCATCACGATCCCGGTCTCCCCGTCGGGGGTGTCGTCGATCAGGACCTGGCCGCCCGAGACCACGAACACGCGGGTCGTCGGGTGGCTCCAGGCGGCGGCGAGCCAGGCCTCGTCGAGGCGGTGGTGCGCGGCGCGGTCGATTCCGCTGGGCGCGGTGAGCGAGATCGGCTGCTCGGTATGGGTGCTCACAGGTACTTCCAACTCCCCCGGTGGTGGGACAGGCAGGCTCAGTGACTCGTGACTCTTGACTCGGTACGTCTCGGTACGTCTCGGTACGTCTCGGTGCGTGCGGTGCGGTGGCGGGTGCGTGCGTCAGGCGGGCTTCCCGTGGTGGGCGGCCAGGTCGCCCCACAGGTGGGCGGCCGTTTCGACGCCCTTGAGGAGCAGGTCCAGCTCGACCTTCTCGTTCGGCGAGTGCCAGCCGTCCGACGGCACGGAGATGCCGAGGAACAGGACGGGCGCGTCCAGGACGTCCTGGAGGTCCGCCGCCGGTCCGGAGCCGCCCTCGCGGGTGAAGCGGACCTTCTCGCCGAAGGCGCGGCCCATGGCCCGCACGACGGACTGCAGCGCCGGATGGTCCAGCGGCGTCAGGCACGGCCGGGTCGGGGCGCCGAAGACGATGGAGTGGCGGATCCCCTCCGGGATGCGCGCCGCGACCCAGTCCCGGACGGCCGCCTCGATCTCGTACGGGTCCTGCCCGGACACCAGGCGGAACGACAGCTTCAGGTGGGCGGAGGCGGGCACGATGGTCTTGCCGCCGGGGCCCTGGTAGCCGCCGCCGATGCCGTTGACCTCGGCGGTCGGGCGGGCCCAGACCCGCTCCAGGGTGGAGTAGCCCTTCTCGCCGGCGGCGGCGTGCGACTTGGCCGTACGCAGCCACTCGGACTCGTCGAACGGCAGCTCGGCGATCAGCGCCCGCTCCTCGTCCGTGAGCTCGGCGATGTTGTCGTAGAAGCCGGGGATCGTGACCCGCTCGTCGGCGTCGTGCAGCGCTGCCACCAGGCGGGCGGCGACGGTGGCCGGGTTGGGCACGGCCCCGCCGAAGGCGCCGGAGTGGATGTCCTGGTCGGGCCCGTGGAGGTCGATCTCGCAGTCGGCGACGCCGCGCATGCCGGTGCAGACGGTGGGAGTGGTCTCGGACCACATGCCGGTGTCGGAGACGATCACGACGTCGGCCGCGAGGCGCTCCGCCTCGCGCTCGACCAGGGCGCGGAAGTGCGGGGAGCCCGACTCCTCCTCGCCCTCGACGATCAGCTTGAGGTGCACGGCCGGGGCCTCGGCGCCGGTCGCGGCCAGGTGGGCCCGTACGCCGAGGGTGTGGAAGAAGACCTGGCCCTTGTCGTCGGCGGCGCCGCGCGCGTACATCCGGCCGTCGCGGATCACCGGCTCGAACGGGTCGGTGTGCCAGCCGTCGGCGACGGCGGCGGGCTGCACGTCGTGGTGCCCGTAGACGAGGACGGTCGGGGCGTCCGGGTCGGCGCTCGGCCACTCGGCGAAGACGGCGGGCGCGCCGGGGGTCGGCCAGATCTCCGTGACCGGGAAGCCGGTCTCCTTGAGCTTGGCGGCGAGCCATTCGGCGCTGCGACGTACGTCGTCCGCGTGCTCGGGCTGGGCCGAGACGGAGGGAATGCGCAGCCACTCGGCGAGGTCGTCGAGGAAGGCGCCGCGGTGGGTCTCGATGTACGTGCGGACGACGTTGTCCGCCGGGGTTTCGCTCATGCCCTGAGCCTAACTGTCGGGTTGCCGGTCACTGTCCGTGGCCGGTTCGCCTTGGAGGATCCGCTCAAGACGGGCCCGGTCGGGGAGGTTGCGGGGCCTGATCACGCGGCCGCTGCGGACGTGCAGGAAGGCGGCGGCGACCCGGTCGAGGGGCGTGCCGGTGGCTTCCGCCCAGGCCAGGCGGTAGACGGCGAGCTGGAGGGGGTCGGCCTCGGTGGTGCGGCCGGTCTTCCAGTCGACGATCTCGTACGAGCCGTCGTCGTTGCGGTACACGGCATCGATCCGGCCGCGGACGACGCGGCCGGCGAGGGTGAGCTGGACCGGGACCTCCATGCGGTGGGGGGTGCGCTCGGCGTACTCGCTGCGCTCGAAGGCGGCCTTGAGGGAGTCGAGGTCGGCCTCGTCGGCGATCTCCTGATCGGAGCCGGGCAGCTCGGTGGCGGGGTCGAGGACGTCGAGGAGCGGCAGCGGGAGCTCGTCGAACCGGGACTCGACCCAGGCGTGGAAGCGCGTGCCCTGGCGGGCCGCGGGCTGCGGGGGCTTGGGCATGGGGCGGGCGAGGTCGCGGGCGAAGCCCTGCTCGTCCGCGGCGAGGCGCAGGAGCTGGCTGGCGGAGAGGGCGGCGGGCAGCTCGACGTCGCGCACGGCGGCGCGGGCACGCCGGAGCTCGCCCTCGAGGGCGTCGAGGTCCCGGTCCCAGGATGCGATGGCCCGGGCCTCCTCGGGCGTGAGCCGTGCGGCGCCCCGGACCCCGGGCGCGGCTGTGACGCCGGGCGGGTCCGCGGCGCACGGGTCCGCGGCGCACGGGTCCTCGGAGTCCGGCGCACCGGAGCCGGCCCCGGCGCGGGCGGGCGCCGCCGCCGCGCCGTCGCTCGGGGCGGCGGCGAAGGCCGCGTCCGCCGCCCAGAGGTCGGCGTCGTCCGGCTCGGGCAGGGCGTCGTCTCCGGCCCAGAGGTCGGCGCCCGCCTCGGCACGCGCGTGCGGGACGTGCGGGGCGGTGGCCGGGGCGGCCCAGGGGGCGTCCGCCGCCCACAGGTCGGTATCGGCAGAGGCGGGTTCGTCCGCGTACGACGGGTCCTCGCAGTGCGGCGGCCAGACGTAGGGGTCCGGTGCCGGGGCCGGATCCGGTGCCGGGGCCGCCAGGTGGGACTCGACCAGGGCCGCTGCCTCGCGGCGGAGCCTGAGGGAATCCGGGTCCAGGGGCAGCGGCCAGGACCGGTCCGGGGTGGACTCCGTGGCCAGGGACGGGTTCTCCGCGTCCGGATCCGGTTCCTGCGCCCAGGCTTCGATCTCGCCGTGGCCCGCCACGCAGTGGTCGTGGAGGGAGGAGAGGAACGGGGACGGGCCGCGGCGCTTCTTCTGCGTCGGGCCCCACCAGTGCGCCGAGGCCAGGAGGAGCGAGCGCGGGCGGGTGAACGTCACGTAGCCCAGGCGGAGTTCCTCCACCGCCTTGTGCTCCTTCAGGGCGGCCTTGAAGGACTTCAGGCCTGCCGAGGTCCACGCCGGATCGGCCGGGAGGGTGGCCGCGTCGCCGCGCAGACCGTACGGCAGGACCTTGGCGTACGAGGTCCACGGCTCCGGGGCCTTCTCCTTCGGGAACGAGCCCGCGCAGAGGTCCGGGACCACCACCACGTCCCACTCCAGCCCCTTGGACTTGTGGGCGGTGAGCACCTTCACCGTGTTCTCCCCGCCGGGCAGGGCGTGGTCCAGGCCCTTCTCGTACTGGACCGCCGTGCGCAGGAAGCCGAGGAAGGCCAGCAGGGACGCCTCGCCGTCCAGCGACGCGAAGCCGGCCGCCACGTCCAGGAAGCCGGACAGCGACTCGCGGCGCCGGGCCGCCAGCGCGTGCGGCGACGCCGACAGCTCCACGTCGAGGCCGGTCGCGGCCAGCACCCGGTGCAGTACGTCCATCAGCGGGTCGGAGAGCGAACGCCGCAGGTCGCGCAGCTCCTGGGCCAGGTGCGCGAAACGGATCCGGGCCGCGGCAGAGAACGGCAGGTCGTCCGCGGCAGAGCCGGAGCCGTCGAGGAACGTCTCCAGCGCGTCCGCCAGCGAGACGATCTCCGCCGGGTCCACGCCCTCCACCGCCGCCGCGAGGCGCTCGTCCGGGTCCACCTCGCCCGCCGTGCGGCCGATCAGCTGCCGCGCCCGGCGGCCCAGCAGCGCCAGGTCGCGGGCACCGATCCGCCAGCGCGGGCCGATGAGGAGCCGGACCAGGGAGGCGTTGGCCCCCGGGTCCTGGAGCACCTCGCACACCGCGACCAGGTCCGCGACCTCCGGCAGGTGCAGCAGCCCGGAGAGCCCGACGACCTCCACGGGCACGTCCCGGGCCACCAGTACGGCCTGGATCTGCGCGAAGTCCCGCGCGGACCGGCACAGCACCGCGATCTCGCGCGGCTCCGTCCCCGTACGGACCAGGTGCGCGACCGAGTCCGCGAGCCACTCCAGCTCCTCGGCGTGCGTGTTGAGCAGGGCGCAGCGGACGGTGCCGGCCTGCTCCTCCCCCGGCGCCGCGCGCAGCGCTTCGACGCCCTCGTGCATGGACCGCAGCGGGGCGGCCAGCTCGTTGGCCAGGTCGAGGAGGCGGCCGCCGCTGCGCCGGTTCTCGCTCAGCGAGAACCGGGTCGCGGGGCTGCCGTCGGCGTGCGGGAAGTGCTCGGGGAAGTCGTCCAGGTTGGCCACGGACGCTCCGCGCCAGCCGTAGATCGCCTGACAGGGGTCGCCGACGGCGGTCACGGCGTGTCCGCTGCCTGCGCCGAACAGGCCGGACAGCAGGAGGCGCTGGGCCACGGACGTGTCCTGGTACTCGTCGAGCAGGACCACCCGGAACTCCTCGCGCAGCAGCGCCCCGACCTCGGGCCGGGTGGTGGCGAGCTGCGCGGAGAGGGCTATCTGGTCGCTGAAGTCGAGCAGGTCGCGGGAGCGTTTGGCGGTGCGGTAGCGCTCGGTCAGCTCCAGCAGCTCGAGGCGGCCGCGCACGGCCTCGGGGACCTTGCGCAGGTCGTCGTTGGTGAGCTTGGCGCCGGCGAGGGCGTCGAGGAGCTCCGTGTCGTACGCGCGCAGCTCGGCCGGGGTGACCAGGTGCTCGGAGAGTTCGCCGTCGAGCGCGATCAGGTCGCTGACCAGGTCGGGGACGGATTTGGTGAGCGCCGGGTACGGGCCGGGCGCCTCGCGGAGCACGCGCGCGGCGAGCTGGAAGCGGTTGGCGTCGGCAAGGAGGCGGGCGCTGGGCTCCAGGCCGATGCGCAGGCCGTGGTCCTTCAGGAGCTGGCCGGCGAAGGCGTGGTACGTGGAGATGCGCGGCTCGCCGCCGGCCGCGTCGGGCCCGGCGAAGCCGGGGGGAGGGTCCGGGTCGGTGATGCCGGCCCGCGCGAGGGCCTTGCGCACGCGCTCGGCGAGCTCGCCGGCGGCCTTGTTGGTGAAGGTCAGGCCGAGGACCTGCTCGGGCGCGACCGCTCCGGTGCCGACCAGCCAGACCACGCGGGCGGCCATGACCGTGGTCTTGCCGGAGCCGGCGCCGGCCACGATGACCTGCGGGGCGGCCGGGGCGGTGATGCAGGCCAGCTGCTCGGGCGTGAAGGGGATGCCGAGGAGCTCCTTGAGCTGTTCGGGGTCGGTGAGGACGGACGGACGCGCGGACACGTGAAGAGGCTAGCCGGACCCACGGACACTCCCGTCCGCCGTCTCACCGGCCGGTCGGCCACCGGCCAGCCGCCGGTTGCCCCGAGGCTGCGGCCGTGTGACTCACTCCACCGTCTGCCGGCCCTCCGGGCGGGCGCTGCACGAGCTGCGGAAGGAGCAGTGGTCGCAGTGCTTGCCGGTGGCGGGCGCGAAGCGCTCGTCCAGGACCCGGCCGGCGGCGGTGGCGAGCAGGTCGCCGACCCATTCGCCGTTCAGCGGCTGCTGCGCCTGGATCTTGGGCACCGCGTCGCCGCCGTCGCGCTGGGCGGCGCCCTGGCGCAGCTGTACCAGCTCGGCACCGCCCGCTTCGGGGCGCAGCCCGTCGAAGACCTCGTCGACGGCGCCTTCGCGTACGGCGAGCTGGTACACGGCGAGCTGGGGGTGCCGCGCGACCTCGTCCTTCGTGGGCGCGGCCTTGCCGGTCTTGAAGTCCACGACGTACGCACGCCCCTGGGGGTCCGATTCGACCCTGTCCATGGAGCCCCGGATCCGGACGGTGTGGTCGCCCGCTTCGAGCGTGACGTCGAACGCGTGCTCCGTGGCCACGGCCGCCCTGCCCGCGCGGTCGGTTGTGTGCCAGCGCAGGAAGCGCTCCAGGGCGGCGCGGGCGTTGTCCTTCTCCTGGCGGGATTTCCAGGGGGCGTCGAAGGCGAGGGCGTCCCAGACGGAGTCGAGGCGTTCCATCAGGACGGCGAGATCGGCGGGGGTGCGGCCGGAGGCGACCTCGTCGGCGAGGACGTGGACGACGTTGCCGAAGCCCTGCGCGGCGGTGGAGGGGGCATCTGCCTTGACCTCGCGGCCGAGGAACCACTGGAGGGAGCAGGTGTTGGCGAGCTGGTCCAGGGCGCTGCCGGAGAGCGTGACGGGCCGGTCCCGGTCGCGCAGCGGGACGCTGCTGCGGGTGGGCTCGTACAGCCCCCACCAGCGCTGCGGGTGCGCGGCGGGGACCAGCGGGCGGTCGTCCTCGTCGGTGAGCGCGGCGAGGCGGGCGAGGCGGCGGGCGGCGGCGTCGCGCAGCGCGGGCGAGGCGTCGGGGTCGACGGTGGTGGCGCGCAGCTCGGCGACGAGCGCGGGGACGGCGAGGGGCCGGCGGGGTCGGCCGCTGACGTCCTTGGGGGTGACGCCGAGTTCGGTGAGGAAGCGGGAGGGCTGGTCGCCGTCCTCTGCGGGGGCCTTGACGGCGGTGACGACGAGGCGGTCGCGGGCGCGGGTGGCGGCGACGTAGAAGAGGCGGCGCTCCTCGGCGAGCAGCGCGCCGGGGGTGAGGGGCTCGGCGAGGCCGTCCCGGCCGATGCGGTCGGCTTCGAGGAGGGAGCCGCGTCGGCGCAGGTCGGGCCAGAGCCCTTCCTGTACGCCGGCCACGACGACGAGCCGCCACTCCAGGCCCTTGGAACGGTGGGCGGTCATGAGGCGGACGGCCTCGGAGCGGGTGGCGCGGGTGGTGAGGGTGTCGGCGGCGATGTCCTCGGCCTCGAGCTGTTCGAGGAAGTTGAGGGCGCCGCGGCCGCCGGTGCGCTCCTCGGCGCGGGCGGCGGTGTCGAAGAGCGCGCAGACGGCGTCGAGATCGCGGTCGGCGTTGCGGCCGGCCGCGCCGCCGCGGCGGGCGCCCCGCTCCAGGCGCTGGGGCCAGGGGGTGCCCTCCCAGAGGGTCCACAGGGCCTCCTCGGCGGTGCCGCCGCCCTGGAGGAGCTCGCGGGCCTTGCGCAGGAGCAGGCCGAGGCGCTGTGCTCCGCGGGCGTAGGCGGGGTCGTGGGCGGTGAGCCGTTCGGGCTCGGCGAGGGCGCGGGCGAGCAGGACGTCGGAGGGGGCCGGCACCTTGATGCCGGCGGCCCGCTCCTCGTCGCGCAGGGCCCGCCCGAGCCGCCGCAGATCGGCGGCGTCCATCCCGCCGAGCGGCGAACTCAGCAGCGCCAGCGCCGCCTCGACCCCGACCCACCCTTCGCCCTCGCCCGAGGCGTGCCCGGACCCGGCGCCGTCGCCGCCCTCGCCGTCGGAACGCTCGGCTTCGCCGCCGTCGCCCGCGGAAGGCCCGGGGGCACCGTCGTCGGCGGCGGCGGGCTCGCAGTCCGGTGCGGTGCCGGGGCCGGGCAGGCCGGGGCCGGCCGTGTCCGCGGCGGCGGAGGCCGGGGCCGGGGAGGGGCGGCCGTCGGCCGTGGCCGGGGTGGCGGCCGTGCGGAGGGCTGTGAGGAGGGGGGTGATCGCCGGTTCGTGGCGCAGGGGGGTGTCCGAGCCGTCCGTTTCCGCCGGGACTCCCGCCGAGATAAGGGCGCGGCGCATCGCCGGGAGGGTGCGGCCGCCGGCGCGGACCAGGACGGCCATGTCCTGCCACGGAACGCCGTCCTCCAGGTGCGCGCGGCGCAGGATGTCGGCGATGTTGTCCAGCTCGGCCCCGGCCGTGGGGTACGTGAACACCTCCACCGCGCCGCCCTCCCGGACCGGGGTCAGGGCGCGGTGGGCGCGGACCGCCTCCGAGGGGAGGCGCGGGACCGGCATGCGGGTGGTCAGGAGGCGGGTCGCCGCCAGGAGGTCGGCGCCCGAGCGCCGGGCCACCGTCAGGGCGTGCACCGACGCGCCCGGGAAGGAACCCTCGAAGTCCAGGATGTTGTTGATGTCGGCGCCGCGGAAGGCGTAGATCGACTGGTCCGGGTCGCCGAACGCGACCAGCGTGCCCGCCGGCCCGGCCAGGGCCCGCAGCAGGCGCATCTGGGAGGCGTCCGTGTCCTGGTACTCGTCCACGTAGATCACGTCGTAGGCGCCGGTGAGGGACGGGGTGCGTTCCGCCAGCAGGACCGCCCGGTGGACCAGCTCCGCGTAGTCCAGCGTGCCCTGCATGTCGAGGACGTCCAGGTACTCGGAGAGGAACGCGGCCGCCGCCTTCCAGTCCGGGCGGCCCAGCCGGGTAGCGAACGCGTCCAGCGCCGTCGGGCCGAGGCCCAGCTCGCGGGCGCGGGCGAGCACCGCGCGGACCTCGTCGGCGAAGCCGCGCGTGGTCAGCGCGGCCCGCAGGTCGTCCGGCCAGCGGATGGACCGGATGTGCCGCTGGCCCTCCAGCAGGGTGCGGACGGTCACGTCCTGCTCCGGACCGGACAGCAGGCGCAGCGGATCCGCGAACAGGTCGGTGTCCTGGTGGGCGCGGACCAGCCCGTAGCAGAAGGAGTGGAAAGTGGTGGCCTGCGGAGCCCGCGCCCCGCCGAGCCGCAGGGCGGCCCGGTCGCGCAGCTCCACCGCCGCCTTGCGGCTGAAGGTGAGGATCAGGATCCGGGCGGGGTCCGTCCCGGCTTCGACACGGGCCGCGGCCGCCTCGACCAGCGTGGTCGTCTTCCCGGTGCCCGGTCCGGCCAGGACGAGAAGCGGCCCGTGGGCGTGATCAACCACCGCCTGCTGCGCTGCGTCCAGAACAGGGGGATCCACCCGCTGCGGCCCGGTGCGCACGAGGCGGTACGCGTCAGGGGTCCGCGTACGCCGCCGCTCGGAGCGGTCGGATGGAGAGGTGATCACGTGGGGTGCCGGTCCAGGTCCTGGTGGGTCTGCGGTTACTGCGGCTGCTGCACTCGCTGCGGGCTCCGCGGCCGCTGCCGCGCTTGCCGAAGAGGCAACGCTACGGCAACCGGCGGGTCCCGCGCAGTTCCCCGGGGCAGGGGCAGGGGGGCCGCAGCACTGCTCGCCGGTCCCCCGGACCGTCCCCCGTACCGTCGCCCGTACGGGCGCTCGACCGCCCGCCCGGGCTCCGCATGGACCAAGCTGTCAGATGTGACCCTCGTCCCGTGCGGCGTGCTCCTCCGGCCCGTCCCAGCGCGCCCGCGGCATGTTCAGCCGGGCCTCGCCGTCGGCGGTCAGCCGCAGCGGGGTGGCCTCCGCGCGGTAGTGCTCCAGGGCCCGGTGCTCGCTGCCGGGCAGCGGTCGTCCGTCCGCCCGGACCACCCGCCACCAGGGCACGGCTCCCCCGTACAGGGCCATCACGCGCCCGACTTGGCGCGGCCCGCCCTCGCCGAGCCATTCGGCGACGTCCCCGTACGTCATCACCCGGCCGGGCGGAATCCGCTCGGCCGCCTCCAGCACCCGCTCCGCGTACGCGGGCAGCTCTTCGCTCATTCCGCCCATGGTGCCGTACATCACGGACCGGTTCCCGGAAGGTTTCCTTCCGTACCGGCGCGCACCCTGATGACCCGCCCGCCGGTCGGTCCGTGCCACCATCTTCCGGGCGGTGACTGGTGATACGTGATCAAGAAGAGACGGAAGTGACGACGAAGGAGCAGGGTGTGAGTCCTCCGGACGGCGCGGCTGAGGACGACGGCACGCGCCCGGACCCGCACCCCGGGCCCGGGCCCGGGAAGCTCCCCGACGAGCCCCCCGGCCGGGCCGCACCCGGCCCCCGGGCCCGGGCCAACGCCGGAGCCGGAGCCGGAGCCGAGGATGCAGCCGGAGCCGGGAACGAGCCCGGCGCCGACGGGCCGCACGGGCGCGCCTCCGCGCCCGCCGACCAGGTCGAGGTCGACGAGCCGCTGCTCGCCGCCCGCGTCCACCGCCCCTCCGACCTCGTACGCCTGCTCGTCGGTGTCCTCGGCATCGCCGTCGTCCTCGCCATCGCCGCCTTCGCCCACCGCACCACCGCCGGCCTCGAAGCCGACATCTCCCAGGGCACCGGTGCCGCGCCCGATCTGCTGATCAAGGTCGCCGGGCTGGTGTCCAGCATCGCCGTGCTGCTCGTACCCGTGGCCTTCGCCATCGAGCGGCTGATCAAGCGGGACGGACTGCGCATCGCCGACGGCGTGCTCGCCGCGGTCCTCGCGCACGGCGTCACCCTGGCCACGGACCTGTGGGTCTCCCAGGCCGCCTCCGACACCATCCAGGAAGCCCTCACCCGTCCCACCAGCGTCGGCGGCCCCATCACCGACCCGGTGCACGGCTACCTCGCGCCCGTCATCGCGTACATGACCGCCGTCGGCATGACCCGCAGGCCGCGCTGGCGGGTCGCGCTGTGGGTGGTGCTGCTGCTCGACGCCTTCGCGATGCTGGTCAGCGGGTACACCACCCCGTTCTCGATCATCCTGACCGTGCTGATCGGCTGGAGCGTCGCGTACGGGACCCTGTACGCCGTCGGCTCGCCGAACGTCCGCCCCACCGGGCAGACCCTCCTCGCCGGCCTGCGCCGGGTCGGCTTCAAGCCGGTCAGCGCCATGCGCGCGGAGCTCCCGGACGGCGCCGACGCCTCGGAGGTGAGCGACCGGGGCCGCCGGTACCACGTCACGCTGGAGGACGGCCCGCCGCTCGACGTCACCGTCGTCGACCGCGAGCAGCAGGCGCACGGGTTCTTCTACCGGGTCTGGCGCCGGCTCACCCTGCGCGGCATCACGACCCGGCGCAGCCTCCAGTCGCTGCGCCAGGCACTGGAGCAGGAGGCGCTCCTCGCGTACGCGGCCATCGCGGCCGGGGCCAACGCGCCGAAGCTGATCGCCACCTCCGAACTCGGCCCGGACGCCGTGATGCTCGTGTACGAGCACCTGGACGGCCGGCCCCTCGACGCGCTCGCCGACGAGGAGATCACCGACGACCTGACCCGCAGCACGTGGAAGCAGGTACGGGCCCTCCAGTCGCGGCGGATCGCGCACCGGCGGCTCACCGGCGACGCGCTCGTGGTGGATCGTTCCGGCAATGTCGTCCTCACCGACCTGCGCGGCGGCGAGATCGCGGCCGGCGACCTGGTGCTCCGGATGGACATCGCGCAGCTGCTGACCACGCTCGGCCTGCGGGTCGGCGCGGAGCGCGCGGTGGCCTCGGCGGTGTCGGTGCTCGGCCCGGACGCGGTGGCGGACTGCCTGCCGCTGCTCCAGCCGATCGCACTGAGCCGCTCCACCCGGGCGACGCTGCGCAGGCTGGCCCGGGAGCGGGCCGACCGGCAGCGGGAGGCCGTACTGGAGTCTTCGCGGGCGGCGAAGGCGGCACGCGAGGCGGCTGCGGAGGAGGCGAAGCCGGACCGGCAGACGGGCAAGGCGGGCAAGCCCGGGGCCAAGGCGGCGGCGGTCACGGCCGCGGAGAAGAAGGCCGAGAAGAAGGCGCTGGACGACGCGCTCGACGGGGCCCGCGAGGAGGACCTGCTGAGCCAGATCCGCCAGCAGGTGCTGCTGATCCGCCCACAGGCGCCGGTGGAGCCGGCCCGGCTGGAGCGGATCCGGCCGCGCACGCTGGTGTCGTTCATCGCGGGCGCGTTCGGTGCGTATTTCCTGCTCACGCAGCTGGCGCACGTGGACTTCGCGACGATCGTCGGCGAGGCGGAGTGGGGCTGGGTGGGGGCCGCGCTGGCCTTCTCGGCCCTGACGTACTTCGCGGCGGCCATGAGCCTGCTGGGCTTCGTGCCGGAGCGGGTGCCGTTCCTGCGGACGGTGGTCGCGCAGGTGGCGGGGTCCTTCGTGAAGCTGGTGGCACCGGCGGCGGTCGGCGGTGTCGCACTGAACACGCGGTTCCTGCAGCGGGCCGGGATCCGGCCGGGGCTGGCGGTGGCGAGCGTGGGTGCCTCGCAGCTGTTCGGGCTGGCGAGCCACATCCTGCTGCTGCTGGCCTTCGGCTACCTGACGGGCACCGAGAAGACCCCGGAGATGACCCCGTCCCGGACGGTCATCGCGGGTCTGCTGACGGTGGCGGTGCTGGTGCTGGTGGTGACGGCGGTGCCGATCCTGCGGAAGTTCGTGGCGACGCGGGTGCGGGCGCTGTTCGCGGGTGTCGTGCCGCGCATGCTGGACGTGCTCCAGCGGCCGCAGAAGCTCATGACGGGCATCGGCGGCATGCTGCTGCTGACCGGCTGCTTCGTGATGTGCCTGGACGCGTCGATCCGGGCGTTCGGGGGCGGCCAGGCCATCAGCTACGCGAGCATCGCGGTGGTCTTCCTTGCGGGCAACGCCCTGGGGTCCGCGGCGCCGACGCCGGGCGGTATCGGCGCGGTGGAGACGACCCTGACGCTGGGCCTGATCGCCGCCGGGCTGGACAAGGAGGTCGCCATCTCGGCGGTGCTGCTGTTCCGCCTGATGACGTTCTGGCTGCCGGTGCTGCCGGGCTGGATCTCGTTCAACTACCTGACCCGCAAGGAAGCCATCTAGCTCCGCGGGGTCGGGGGTGCCGGGCCGCGGCAGCAGGGCTGCGGCTGCGGCGCCGTCGCACACCCCGGCTGCGCCGGGCTTGGCGGCCCTCCACTCCTGACGCCGTCTCAATATGTGCGCTCGACCCGACCCTGAGTCCGGATCCAGTACCACGAGGAGACTACGAGCGGGCTCTGCGATCGCAGAACCCCGAGCGAGTCATACGATTGGAAGGCCCGGCCGACCTGAACGCGCTGCGGCAGCTACGCAGGAACACGCAGTGGAGGTGACCACGGAGGAACCACTGTCGCGCTTCCAGCGCGCCAAGGCGGCCCTTGAGCGATTCGCGCCTGTGGTCTGGCTCAAGTCCACCAGCGAAATCAATCGCACCACCGGGCTCGTCCAGGCACCCACGCTCGGTTGGCGTTTTAGCGAGCCACACCCGGAGCTGAAGGGAATGTTCGCCTCTGTGGTGCGAGATGCACCGCGAAACATCGCCTGGCTCTTCGACGAAAAGAAGAACTCATTGATTGTGCCGGCGAGGCTGATCAACGAGTCCGGTCCGGATGGAGCCGGCCTCAATGATCTCGCAGCGGCCATCAGCCAGCACGACCAGGAGTTCTGTGTCGCCGCGTCCGAGGACATCGAACTCATCATTCAGGCGATCGCCGCGCAGCCCGCACCGCCGACCGCGGCGCGGCTGTACGTGACCCAGCTCGCCAGGAGCTCCGCCGAGGAGCTGCTGTGCGTGGCGGAAAGCCTCACCGGTGAGGCAGAGGTCGGCATGGTGTTCCGAGCCGTCGGTGTGCCCGGCGTCGAGGTTCTGCTGACCGCGCTCCGCTGGTACCCGCCCCGGCCGGAAACCAGGCGGCGCGGCCCGCTGGCCAAAATCACCCTCGCTGGCAGCGGAGCAGGGCGGATCGGCCTCAAGGAACTGCTCGTCAGCGTTTCCGACCGTTGAAGTCGCCCAGGTCACCTCTGACCACGGCGCCCCGAATGGGTCAGCGCAGGGGCGGGGCGGGTGGGGCGGTCGCAGGATGGGGGCATGTCGAGAAACCTCCTGCGGGGTGCCGTTGCCGTTGTCGTTGCCCTTGGGCTGGCCGGGGTCAGTGGGTGTTCCGACGAGAGCGAGAAGAAGCCCGAGGCCGGCGGGACCCCGGGTGCCGCGCCGCTGAAGTGGGGGGAGTGCGAGGCGCCCACCGTCGCCGAAGGCGGGGGGCAGGCGCCGCCCAAGGACTGGGAGTGCGCCACGCTCCACGTGCCCCTCGACTACGCCAAGCCCGAGGGCGAGACCATTCCGCTCGCGCTGATCCGGGCCAAGGCGCGGGACAAGGGCAAGCGGCTCGGGTCGCTCGTGTTCAACTTCGGCGGTCCCGGGGGGTCCGGGATCAGTACGCTGCCCGGCGCCGCCAAGGAGTACGAGGCCCTCCGCTCGCGGTACGACCTCGTGAGCTTCGACCCGCGCGGCGTCGGCCGCAGCGCCCCCGTCCGGTGCGAGGACGACAAGCAGCTCGACGCCTACTACGCCCAGGACTCCAGCCCCGAGACACCGGCCGAGGAGAAGGCCTTCGTCGGCAACATCGACAAGTACCAGCAGGCCTGCAAGGACAACTCCGGCCGCCTGCTGCCGTACGTCGGCACCGAGAACGCCGCCCGCGACCTCGACCGGATCCGCCAGGCCCTCGGCGACGACAAGCTGAACTACTTCGGGATCTCCTACGGCACCGAGCTCGGCGGGGTCTACGCCCACCTCTTCCCGAAGAACGTCGGCCGGGCCGTCTTCGACGCCGTCGTCGATCCGACCAAGACCTCCGAGGAGGGGGCACTGGGCCAGGCCAAGGGGTTCCAGCTGGCCCTCGGCAACTTCGCGCAGGACTGCGTGAACCGCGGCGACGAGTGCCGGCTCCAGGGCAGCACCGCCAAGGAGATCGAGGACAACATCATCAAGCTGCAGAAGAGCCTGGCCGACAAGCCCATCCCCGGCATCGGCACGCGGATGCTCACCGACTCCGCCGCGACCAACGGCATCGCGCAGGCCCTGTACTCCCAGGAGCTGTGGCCGCTGCTGGAGCAGGGGCTGGACGAGGCCGAAGGCGGGCAGGGGCAGCTGCTGATGACGCTGTCCGACGCGCTCAACGGCCGTGACCAGCAGGGGCACTACAGCAACATCGGCGCCGCCAACACGGCGATCAACTGCGCCGACTTCAAGGACCGGTTCACGCTCGAGCAGACGAAGGCGAAGCTGCCGGCCTTCCGCGCCGCCTCTCCCGTCTTCGGGGACTTCCTCGGCTGGGCCCTGATGAGCTGCACCGACTGGCCGGTCCCGGGCGCCTGGGAGACCCCGGACGTCTCGGCCCCCGGCGCCGCGCCCATCCTGGTGATCGGCAACACCGGCGACCCGGCCACCCCGTACGAGGGCGCCCGCAAGATGGTGGAGCGGCTCGGCCCCGGCGTCGGTGTGGAGCTCACGTACAAGGGCGAGGGGCACGGGGCGTACAACAGCGGCGACAAGTGCGTGCAGCAGGCGGTGAACTCCTACCTGCTGGACGGGAAGGTCCCCGCCGCCGACACGGTCTGCACCGCTTCGCAGAACCCCTCCGGGACGCCCGTCGCACCGGAGCCCCCGCCGCAGGGCGCCTGACACACCGAGGGGGCCTTCCGCGGCTGCGCGGAAGGCCCCCTCCGGGACGTGACGAGTAGACCTAGTAGACCTAGTAGACCGGCTTCTCGGGCTCGATCTGGTGGACCCAGCCGATCACACCGCCGCCGACGTGTACCGCGTCCGCGAAGCCCGCGGACTTCAGGACCGCGAGGACTTCCGCACTGCGGACACCCGTCTTGCAGTGCAAGACGATGCGCTTGTCCTGCGGGAGGTCCTGGAGGGCGGTGCCCATCAGGAACTCGCCCTTGGGGATCAGCTTCGCGCCGGGGATCGAGACGATCTCGTACTCGTTGATCTCGCGGACGTCGATGATCTCGATCGGCTCGTCGTTGTCGATCCACTCCTTGAGCTGCTTCGGAGTGATCGTGGAGCCGAGCGCCGCCTCCTGCGCCTCCTCCGACACGACGCCGCAGAAGGCCTCGTAGTCGATGAGCTCGGTGACCGTCGCGTTCGGGCCGCACACCGCGCAGTCGGGGTCCTTGCGGACCTTGACCTGGCGGTACTGCATCTCCAGGGCGTCGTAGATCATCAGGCGGCCGACCAGCGGCTCGCCGACGCCGGTGAGGACCTTGATGGCCTCCGTCACCTGGATGGACCCGATGGACGCGCAGAGCACGCCCAGCACCCCGCCCTCGGCGCAGCTCGGGACCATGCCCGGCGGCGGCGGCTCCGGGTACAGGCAGCGGTAGCACGGCCCGTGCTCGGACCAGAAGACCGAGGCCTGGCCGTCGAAGCGGTAGATCGAGCCCCACACGTACGGCTTGTTCAGCAGTACGCACGCGTCGTTGACGAGGTAGCGCGTGGCGAAGTTGTCCGTGCCGTCGACGATGAGGTCGTACTGGCTGAAGATCTCCATCACGTTCTCGGCCTCGAGCCGCTCTTCGTGAAGGACCACGTTCACGTACGGGTTGATGCCCAGCACGCTGTCACGGGCGGACTCGGCCTTGGACCGGCCGATGTCCGACTGGCTGTGGATGATCTGGCGCTGCAGGTTCGACTCGTCGACCTCGTCGAACTCCACGATGCCCAGCGTGCCCACACCGGCCGCGGCCAGGTACATGAGGGCGGGGGAACCGAGGCCGCCCGCACCCACGGCCAGCACCTTGGCGTTCTTCAGGCGCTTCTGGCCGTCCATCCCGACGTCGGGGATGATCAGGTGACGCGAGTACCGGCGGACCTCGTCAACGGTGAGCTCAGCAGCTGGCTCGACCAGGGGTGGCAGCGACACGGGGACTCCAGGGTCATCCCCGCGGACGCGGGGAGCATTTGTAGGTTGTTCTATCCCGTAACACTGCCACGGCCCCTTTCATTCCGAGACACCCGTCCCGATCCGCGAGACGATTTCGTCCCAGTACGCGGGCATCGAGGCCCACGGATCGCGCCCGGCGGCGCCTCCCCGGTCCGTGAACCAGATCGTGCCGGCGCCCTGCCAGCGGGCGATCCGGACGGCCTCCTCCAGGTGCGTCCGCGGCACCCCGTGGACCAGGTGGCAGAAGCGCTCGGGCGGGTACTCGGCGGTCCACTCCGCCACCTGCGACCAGCGGTAGTCCGACCAGGCCCCGGAGAAGGTGACCAGTTGGTCGGCCGCCTCCGCGTAGCCCTCGTACGGGTGCGTGCCGTGTCCCAGCACGATGCGGAGGCCGTCGCCGAGCCCGCGCAGGGTGTCGGCGACCCGGCGCACCTCGGCCAGTTCGGCCTCGTCCGCCGGGGCGTCGGCCAGGTAGAAGCCGCCCACCCGGTACCAGTCGAGGAAGCGGTGGGCGTCGGAGACCAGCTCGCCGAACGACCGCGCCCCGTCCCGCATCGCGAGATGACCGAGCATGGTGCCGCCGGCCTCCCGGAGCTTGGCCGCAGCCTCCGTGCAGTGCGGGTCGGGCCGGCCGCCCGGCCCGTCCGTGACGTTGAGCACCGTCCAGTGCAGCGGGGTCCCGGGCCGGGTCAGCTCGGCCCATTCGACCGGGGCGAGCAGCGGGTGGGCGTAGCCGGGGACGCCGAGGCCGAGGCGGCCCGCCTCGGTCGCGGCGGCCGCCGTGGCTGCCGTCGTCAGATGCGGCACGCCGCCTCCATCCAGATGTCCGCGAGGGACTCCTCCAGGTTGATCCGGGGCCGCCAGCCGAGCCGGTCCCGGGCCGTGCGCACGTCGGCCTGCTGCCAGGCGCCGCAGCCGTCGGGGTACGGGTACGCGGGCGCCGCGCCGCCGGCGGCGAGCTGTTCGGCCGTCGCCTCGGAGCGCGGGGCGCCGATGGCGGCGAGCCCGGGCGAGCGGCCCTGGGGCCCGAGCCCGTGGCCGTGGCCGGCGCCGTGCCCGGCCGCGTGACCGGGTCCGTGGCCGTGTCCCTGCCCGTGCTGCCCCTGCTGCGGTACGTCGAGCTCGTGCAGGGCGCCTCCGTACCCGGCGACCCGGGCCAGTACCGCCGCCGCGTCGCGCAGCCGGACCGCGCGCCCGGTGCCGATGTTGACGACGCCCTGGGCGGCGGAGAGCGAGGCGGCGTGCACGGCCCGCGCCACGTCCCGTACGTCCACGAAGTCGCGCTGGACCCCGAGCCCGCTGAGCTTGAGCTCGCCGTCCCCGTTCTGCATCGCGCGCCGCATGGCCTCGGCGAGCCGGCCGAGCGGGGATCCGGCGGGGGTGCCGGGTCCGACGGGCGAGAAGATCCGCAGGACGACCGCGTCCAGCCCCGAGCCGAGCACCAGCTCGGTGGCGGCGAGCTTGCTCACGCCGTACGGTCCGCCCGGTCTCGGCACGGCGTCCTCGGCCGTGGACGAGCCGGGCTGGCTGGGACCGTACTCGGCAGCGCAGCCGAGTTGGACGAGGCGGGCCCCGCAGCCGCTGCGGCGCAGGGATTCGCAGATGGTGGCCACGGCGACGGTGTTGTGCCGGGTCAGCTCCCGGGCCCCGCCGCGGGTGGCGCCGGCGCAGTTGATGACCACGCCCGGATGGACGGCGTCGAGGAACCGGGTGAGGGCGCCGGGGCTGCCGGTGGCGAGGTCGAAGCGGACGTCCGCGTCGTCGCCGCGGCCGAGGGCGGTGAGCTGGACGGCGGGGTCGGCGAGCAGCCGGTCGGCGACGTAGCGGCCGAGGTATCCGTTGGCTCCGATCAGCAGCACCCTCATCGCGCGGCCCCTCGGTTGGTTGGCTGGCCGGTCATCCTGTGTCTCCTTGGTCGATGGGCAGGGGGTCGGGGGTAGGGGTGGGTACGGCTCCGGGGAGCGGCGGCGGTAAGGGGACGCTCCGGCTCAGGGCCGGGCGTGCGCGGATGCGCGGGACAGCACGAGGACGGCGTGTACGAGGAGCCCCGCCGCGGCGGCGATCACCGCCGGCGGGGTCGGGACCAGGGCGAGGGCCAGGGCTGCGGCGAGGGGCCCGCGCGGGGCGCCGTGTACGAGCAGCAGCCGGGTCAGGAAGAGCAGTACGGCGAGCGGTACGGCCACGCCCGGCGGGGTCCCGGCGAGCGCGGCCGCCCCCGCGGCGGTCGCGGCGAAGGCCAGGGCGGCCGCGACCAGCAGCGGCCGGGCCCGGTCGGCGAAGTCCTCCAGGGCTCGGCTGCCGGCGAGCCGGCTGCGGGCGCGGGCGGCGTACACGGCGCCGACCAGGTGGCCGGGGGCCGCGGCCAGTGCGAGGCCGGCTCCGAGGGGCGTCCCGTGGCGGTGCACCGCCCAGCCGACGACGGCCGCGGCGAGCAGCAGCGCGGCGTACGGGAACCGCCCCGCGGCGGCCCGCCCGGCCCACCCGGTCCGCCGGGGCCACACCAGGGCGGCGACGGTGGCGAGTACGGCGACGGGCCCGGCGTACGGAACCCCGGCGGCGGCGGCCCCGAGCGCGAGGGCTCCGGGGAGCAGGGCGTACCCGAAGCCGCGTAACGCCCGGGCGTCGGACGGGCGGACGGTACGGGGCGCGACCGGCTCGTCCCCGCGCGGGGTGCGGGCGTAGAGCTCCTCGGCCAGCGAGAACACGTCCCGGTGCCGGAAGCGCGCGGCGGTGCGGTCGGTGATGCCCTGCACCTCGAGCCCGGCGGCGATCTCCAGCGGGTCCACGGCCCGCTCGCAGAGGGCCCGGTGCCGGTGCAGCAGCGTCTTGACGGGATCCCCGCCGGCCCTGCGGCGGGGGGCCGGGGCGACGGGGGCGGCTTCGTCCAGGGTCATACCGTCGCCTCCGTGGTCGTGGTGGTGGCCGGAGCCGGGCCGGCGCCCCGGGCCTCGCCCGCGCCCGGACCCGCACCCGGCGCGCCGGCCGGGGCCGCCGGGGTCCGGTCGGCAGCCGCGGCCGGAGCCGCCCAGGTGGGGCTCGTCCAGTGGCCCGGGACCCGGGCCTCGGGGGGCTGCTCGAAGGGGATCCCGCCGTCGGGCCGAGCCGGTCCCCCGGCCAGCAACCGCAGGTAGATCTCCTTGAAGGCGGCCACGTTCTGCTCGACGGTGAACAGCTCCAGGGCCCGGGCCCTGGCGGCCGCACCGAGCCGTTGGGCCCGCTCGGGGTCCCGCAGCAGCGACAGGCAGGCGTCGGCCAGCGCCCGCGGATTGCGCGGCGGGACGACGAGGCCGGTGCCGCCGATGACCTCGCACACGGCGCCGACGTCGGTGGACACGGTGGCCCGGCCGCAGAGCATCGCTTCGGCGAGGGTGATCGGGAAGCCCTCGATCACCGAGGACAGCACGACCACCCGCCCGGACCCGTAGGCGTCGGCCGGCGAGGGGGCCTCGGGCCCGCCGATCTCCTCGAAGGTGACGGGGTTCTCCCCGGCCGTGACGGCGTCGGCGGCCTCGTCGGGGAAGAGCTGCGCGGCGAGCGAGCGGCAGTCGGCGAGGTAGCCGGGGACCGCGGCGGTCGCGAAGATCCGCAGCCGGGTGTCCGGGGCGGCCCTGCGCACTTCGGCGAAGGCGTGCAGCAGCGCGATCAGGTCCTTGGCCGGCTCTATCCGGCCGACCCAGACCAGGGTGTCCGGGTCCCCGCAGTCCGGGTCCTCGCCGACGGTGGCGAATCGGTCCGCCTCCATCCCCGGGTACACCGTCTGCAGCCGGTCCCGTGTGGCGCCGCAGCGCTCCTGCCAGCGCCGGGCGTGCGCGTTGCCGGGGGTCAGGAGGTCGGCCCGGGCGTAGATCTCGGCCGCCAGCCGCATGTGGAAGGCCGCGAGCAGGGCCCGGACGGCGGGCCGGGGGGCGCCTCGGCCCGCTCCCGTGGCCCCGGGGCCTCCCTGCCCGGGGGAAGCGTCCGCCGAGTGCTCCAGGTAGTGGGCCCGCAGCTGGACCCCGTACTCGGTGACCAGCAGCGGGACCCCGAAGAAGCGTTTGGCCAGCAGGCCGGGGAGCGCGGCCACCCCGCCCGCGGCCGCGTGGCAGACGTCGACCTCCCGCAGGTCCTCGTACCAGTCGAGGGACAACGGCCGCAGCAGCCGCTCCAGTTCGTCGACGAAGTCCAGCAGGTCGGCCACCTGGGCGCGCTGTACGGAGCGCAGCGCCCCGGGGGCCCGGCAGGCCGACTCCACCGCCCGGACCGCGGTCTCGGAGCGCAGGGCCGCGTACAACCCGCCCTGTTCCCGGGCGAGTTCGGCGAGCCCGTACAGGCCGGCGGCGAAGGGCTCGGGCTCGCCCGCGCAGATCCCGCGGACCAGGTCCTTGAAGCACTCGGCGAAACGCCGGCGCTCACGCCGGGAGTACGTGCGGCCGTCGTCCGCCGGGGCCCAGAGCGGGGCGGTCCAGACGCGGGTGACGTGCTCGGGGAGGACGACCCGGCCGCGCTCCTCCTGCTCGGCGCTGCGGCTCAGCGCGTAGAGCTCGAACTCGTGCTGCGGCAGCCCGCGGACCAGCCGGTCGCACCACAGCCTCGCCTCTCCCGTCGCATACGGATAACCACCTTCCGTGAGCATTCCGATCCGCACGAGTGGCACCCCCGATCTCCCGTCCAGGCGGTCGCCGTCGGTCCGGTGACCCGCCGCGGGAAACTCAAGCGGATATGCCGATGACGCGACGGACGGTTGTCCGTCGCGCCACCGGAAGGGGTGAAGAGTCGTAACTTTCGCCTGCGGCCCGCGTTCGAGCGCGCTACAAAGGGCCTGCGGCCCTCGCACCTCTCGGGCCCCTCACGGCCCTCCCGCTCCGTGCGGAGCGGACGGGCCCGCCACGGCGGCAGCTCGCCGCCACCGGCCGTCAATTCCCGGGGAACACCCAGGGGTTGGGCTTGCACTGGACGCCGCCGATGTCGAGCGACTTCGTCTGCTGCTGCATGATCGGCGCGAGCGAGCCCGGGGTCTGGCAGTTCACGTGCCCGTGCCCGAGCCGGTGTCCGACCTCGTGGTTGATGAGCATCTGCCGGTACGCGAACATCTGGTCCGCGCCGTACGTCGGCGAGCCCTGGGCCCAGCGGAACGCGTTGATCATGACCCGCTCGGTGGAAGCGGAATCACAGCTGACGTTGTCGACGGTGGTGTCCAGACCGGACTTCTCGCACCACACGCCGGTGGTGCCGGGGCTGGCCAGCGTGATGACGAAGTCGGCCTCGCCGCCGGGCACCCGCTCGAAGGTCTTCGTCCCGCCGTGGCCCCAGCTGCGGTCGTCGTTGAGGGTGCGGTGGACGGCCTCGGCGAACAGCTGCGCGTCCAGGCCGAGCCCCTGCTCGACGTCGACCCGGTAGCGGATCTTCTTGCCCTTGCCGGGCGCCGGGGCCACACCGGGGACGGTGTCGAAGGTCCCGGGTCCCTTCAGCTTCTCGTCGATGGGCAGCTGCTGGGCCATCTTCTGCTCGTACGAGAGCTCCACGGCGGGTGCGGCCGGGGTCGCCCGGCCGTCGGAGCGGGAGGCCGGGGACTGGCCGGGCTCGGCGCGCTTCGCGTTGTCGCCGGCGGCCCGGGCGGTGGGCGCGGAGCCGCTGTCGCCGTCGGTGGCCATCTGCACGGCGACGACGACGGCGAGCGCGGTGGTGACGGCCGCGGCGGCCATCCCGGTGTACGCACGGACCTTCCGCCCGCGACCGGACCCGGGCTGCTCCTCGCCGGGATCGGCGGGATCGGCGGGGGCGGCCGGAGCCACAGGCTCTGCAGGCGCCACGGGCGGCGCCGCGGCTGCCGCGGTCATCGGCGCACGGGGTCCCGGCACCAGGCCGTGCGCGCCGGTGGAGGTGAAGGGGTCGGCCGGGGGCTGCGGGAGGGTCACCTGCGGGAAGCCGACCGCGGGGGTGCCGAAGGCGGGCGTGTCGCTGTCCATGACGGCGGCGGCCGAACGGCGCGCCCGCGGTACGCCGTGCCAGTCCCCGTAGACCGTGTCGGGCCCCGCGCCCCAGGCGCCGCCGGGCTCGCGCTGCTCGGGGTGGCCGGCGCGCGGCTCCTCGTACGGGAACTGCTCCTCGTACGGGAAGGCCTCCTGGTGTGCCCGGTACTCCTCGTTCTCCTGGTGCCCCTGGTACGGAGCGTGCTCCTGGTACGGAAGGCGCTCCTCGTACGGAGGGTGCTGCTCCGTATACGGCGGGTACTCGGTGTACGGCGGCTGCTCCCCGTACGCCACGTGCTCCCCGTACGGGAAATCCGCTGCGGGTTCCGCCACCGGCGCCGGGCGGACAGGGGCGGGGGCCGGAGCGGGCCCCTTGCGACTATGTCGTCCCACGCGCCTCAGCCTCTGCCGTCTTCGGTATCTCGGTCGGTGTCGTGCAGCAGCTCCCGGAAGGCGTTCGCCACCACCTCGGGGTACTCCATCATCGCCACGTGCCCGGCCTCGGGCAGGCTCAGCAGCCGCGAACCCCGGAAGGAGGCCGCCGCCTTCTGCGCCATACGGTACGAGACCAGTTGGTCCCGGCCACCGTAGACCAGCAGGGTCGGGGCGAGTACCCGCTGCGCCTGGCGCCACAGCCCGTGCTGGCCGCCGAGGGTGTACGCGTCGACGATGCCGCGCGAGGAGCGGGTCATCGCTTCCCAGAAGTACGGCAGGGCCATCCGCCGCTCCATCTCCGCGACGGCGTGCCCGAAGCCCTCCGGCGTCACCCGGGAGGGGTCCCCGTAACAGAGGGCGGTCACCCCGCGGGTGCGTTCTTCGGCGGTCAGCCCGCGGGTCAGCCGGACGAACAGGGAGGCCATCCCGGGAACGGCGAGCAGCGCGGTCGGCACGGCCGACCTCTGCACCCGCAGCTCGGGCAGCGCGGGTGAGACCAGCGTGAGCGTGCGCACCAGGTCGGGGCGGACGGCCGCGACACGGGTGGAGACGGCGCCGCCGAGGGAGTTGCCGAAGAGGTGCACGGGGCCGCGGCCGTCGGCGTCGAGGTGCCGGATGACCGCGCGGGCCAGCGCCGTGACCGAGTAGTCCCGGTCGGCGGGCGGCGGGGACCAGCCGAAGCCGGGCAGGTCGAGCGCCTCGCCGTCGACGGTGTCCTCCAGCTGCAGCATGAGGTCCGACCAGTTCGTCGACGAACCGCCGAGTCCGTGTACGAACAGCGCGGGGGGCAGATCCGTGCGCCGCGGGGGCCGGGACCGGACGGCGAGCTCCAGTCCGGGCAGCACGGCGGTGCGCAGCTGCTCGCCCTCGGCGACGTGGACGGCTCCCACCTGGGGGGACGGCTCGGATGTGGATCGCACACCCGGCAGCTCGGTCGAAGACATGCGGCAATGTTACGAGACGATCACGTCCGGACTCTTGTGTTCGGCGTCACAGATGCATGGGGATCCGCGTAGCGGGGTATCCGCGATCCTCCTAGGCTCATAGATAGGGCAGGCCCACGAGGGGTGAGGGAAGAAGGGGAGCCACATGACCGTCGACCCGGCAGAGCCGGATACCTTCCAGGACCGATCCCGGGAAACCCTCGACGCCGAGGCGCCCGAGGCCGATGCGGCGGAGCAGCTGGCCGAGTTGCAGCCCGATGACGACGACCGGGTCACCGGGGTGGACCGCGACGAGGCTGCGGACGGGGACGCCGTCGAGCAGGCGCGGGTGGTGACCCTGGACGAGGACGACTACCGCTGACTCCCCCTGGGCCCGGCGGCCCCGGAGGCGACCCCAGCTCGAAGCTACCGCGCGGTACCCGTGCCGAGCACCGCTGACCAGCGCCTCCGGGCGGTCCGTACAGCGAGAAAACTCGGCTTCGACCCTACAGATTCGGTTACCGAAAAGTACGATGGCGGCGCGGCGCAGAGCGCACTGTGTTCTTAGAGAAAGTGGGAGGCGGCGTGACAGCCATCGAGCAGACGGAGGCAGCGCGTCCCCGGGGCACGCGACTGCCGCGCCGAGCCCGACGCAACCAGCTCCTGGGCGCGGCCCAGGAGGTCTTCGTCGCGCAGGGCTACCACGCGGCGGCGATGGACGACATCGCCGAGCGTGCCGGAGTCAGCAAGCCGGTGCTGTACCAGCACTTCCCGGGCAAGCTCGACCTCTACCTGGCGCTGCTGGACCAGCACTGCGAGGCCCTGCTGCTCGCCGTGCGCACGGCGCTCGCGTCGACGACGGACAACAAGCTGCGCGTGGCCGCGACCATGGACGCCTATTTCGCGTACGTGGAGGACGAGGGCGGCGCGTTCCGGCTGGTCTTCGAGTCCGACCTGACCAACGAGCCGGCGGTGCGCGAGCGCGTCGACCGCGTCTCGCTGCAGTGCGCCGAGGCCATCTCCGACGTGATCGCCGAGGACACCGGCCTGTCCAAGGACGAGTCGATGCTGCTCGCCGTGGGCCTGGGCGGGGTCTCGCAGGTCGTGGCCCGCTACTGGCTCTCCAGCGAGAGCCCGGTCGCCCGCGACACGGCTGTGGGACTGCTGACCTCGCTGGCCTGGCGCGGTATCGCCGGCTTCCCGCTGCACGGCACGGAGGGCGGGCAGGCGGCGCAGGCCTGACCTCGTCCCGCCGGGCAGGCCCGCCCCGTCGGCCCGATGCGGTCTGACCGCGGTCGCTGTTCGCTGCGAGCGTGTCGGGACCGCCGCATCCGCGTCCCCTCTCCGGGCTAATGTGGACCGGTACGGCGCGGCTGATCGCGCACAACCGACCATCGGAGGGACAAAGCCGTGGAGGTCAAGATCGGCGTGCAGCACGCACCCCGGGAGATCGTGCTGGAGAGCGACTTGAGCGCCGAGGAGCTGGAGCGCATCGTCACCGCCGCGCTGACCGGTTCGGAGCCGCTGCTGAGCCTCACCGACAACAAGGGCCGCAAGGTCCTGGTGCCGGCCGACCGCCTGTCGTACGTCGACCTGGGCGAGCCGAGCGTGCGCAAGGTCGGCTTCGGCGCGCTCTGACGCAGCGCGACCGGCGTCCGAGAACTGGGTGGAACGGCCCGGTGGTTGATCCCACCGGGCCGTTTCCCTTTCTTCCGCTTCGGGTAGGACCGCAGTGAACCGGTTTGCCCCTGACCTGCGGGAGGCCCACATGCTGCTGATGGAAGCGCTCGGCTCTGCCCTCCTGGGCCTCGCCCTGGCCGGAGTGGCCGTGCGGGTGCTCGCACAGCGGCTGCCGTCCCCGAGAGTGGTGCTGGTCAGCGGGATGCTGGGAGCGCTGTTCGGGGCCTACCTCACGCAGTTCGCGCTCGGCCCGGGGCACAACACGCTGACCGCGACCCTCATCGGCTCGGTGCTGGTGTCCGCGGTGGTGCTGTCGCTGCTGCTGCGTCCCGGCGGAGGGCCCCGGCGCTCATCCCACCGGGCTCCGTTTTCGCTCCCGTCGCAGGGCTGACCGGCCCCCGGACTCCTCTGGGTCTTCGGACTCCTCGGACTCCTCCGAGTGACCACGTACGTCGGCCCCGGCGCGGGATTCCGCGCCGGGGCCGACGTACGTGCACGTGGGGACGAGCAGGTAAAACGATCAGGCGGCGAGGCCCAGTGCGGCCATCCGCTTCGTGTGCGCCTTGGTGATCCGGGTGAACATCTCGCCGACGGCCGCCAGGTCGAAGCCGGCCGCCATCCCGTCCACGCCGCCGACCAGCATGGTGGAGAGCGCGTCGCGCTCGGCGACCACGCGCTGCGCCTGCGAGAGCGCCTCGCCCATCAGCCGGCGGGCCCACAGCGCGAGCCGGCCGCCGCAACGCGGGTCGGCCTCGATGGCGGCGCGCACCTTCTCGACGGCGAAGCCGCCGTGGCCGGTGTCGTCCAGCACGCTCACGACCAGGGCGCGGGTGTCGGTGTCCAGGTGGCTGGCGACCTCGCGGTAGAAGTCGCTGGCGATCGAGTCGCCGACGTAGGCCTTGACCAGGCCCTCCAGCCAGTCCGACGGCGCGGTCTGGCGGTGGAAGTCGTCGACGCCCTTGGCGAAGGGCTCCATGGCGGCGGTGGGCTCGGCGTCGATCGCCGCCAGCCGGTCGCGCAGCCGCTCGAAGTGGTGGAACTCCGCGGAGGCCATCTTCGCGAGCTCGGCCTTGTCGTCGAGGGTGGGTGCGAGCTTCGCGTCCTCCGCGAGGCGCTCGAAGGCCGCGAGCTCTCCGTACGCGAGTGCGCCCAGCAGGTCCACGACGGCGGCCCGGTACTGCGGCGAGGCGGAGGCGGTCGCCCAGTCCTGGGCAGCGATCCCGGTCGCCTGGGCGGCGGCGCCGTCGTCGGAGAGCGATGCGTTTTCAACGGTCGACATGCTCCGCACAATAGCCCGCCGGAACGCACTGCAAGGCACCGCATGCGGTCACTGTCGGTCCGCCTAAACGCGGCTACCAGGTGAATTCACCCGACACAGCTGCGCGATTCCGGGGTACAGTGGTAATGCGCCTGCCGGATACTCGGCGGGCCATCCGAATGAGGATGCCCGGTCGGTGGCCCGATCGGCTCCACCCGACCGCCCTCGGCGTGATGCGTACGTCCATGCGTACCGCTTCTCCACGAGGGGCCCCCTCAGCGGCACAAGCGCTTGAGCGAAGGCTAGTGGTCCCGCGCAGCTTCGTATGTACGTCGCAGTACTGCAAGCCAGGCACGGTACGACCCCCCTCGCCGCCTCGCGCCGCGTCTCACAGAAGAGGCAGCACCCTGACTACGTTCCGAGACCTCGGGATCTTTCCCGAGACGGCCGAAGCCCTTGAGGCCGTCGGCATTGTGTCCCCCTTCCCGATCCAGGAGATGACCCTCCCCGTCGCCCTTTCCGGCACGGACGTCATCGGCCAGGCGAAGACCGGAACCGGCAAGACGCTCGGTTTCGGCCTTCCGCTGCTGGAGCGGGTCGTCGTCCCCGCGGACGTCGAGGCCGGCCGGGCCACGCCCGCGCAGCTCACCGACTCCCCGCAGGCCCTCGTCGTCGTCCCGACGCGCGAGCTGTGCACCCAGGTCACCAACGACCTGCTGACCGCGGGCAAGGTCCGCAACGTCCGCGTCCTCGCCATATACGGCGGCCGCGCGTACGAGCCCCAGGTCGAGGCGCTCAAGAAGGGCGTCGACGTGATCGTCGGCACCCCGGGCCGTCTGCTCGACCTGGCCGGTCAGCGCAAGCTCGACCTGTCGCACGTCAAGGCCCTCGTCCTGGACGAGGCCGACGAGATGCTCGACCTGGGCTTCCTGCCCGACGTCGAGAAGATCATCAACTACCTGCCGCCCAAGCGTCAGACGATGCTGTTCTCGGCGACCATGCCGGGCGCGGTCATCGGCCTGGCCCGCCGGTACATGACGCAGCCGACGCACATCCGCGCCACCTCGCCCGAGGGCGAGGGCGTGACCGTCGCCAACATCAAGCAGCACGTCTTCCGTGCGCACAACATGGACAAGCCGGAGCTCGTCTCCCGCATCCTGCAGGCCGAGGGCCGCGGGCTGGCCATGATCTTCTGCCGTACCAAGCGCACGGCGGCCGACATCGCCGAGCAGCTGGAGAAGCGCGGCTTCGCTTCCGGAGCCGTCCACGGCGACCTGGGCCAGGGTGCGCGCGAGCAGGCGCTGCGCGCGTTCCGCAACGGCAAGGTCGACGTGCTGGTGTGCACGGACGTCGCCGCGCGCGGTATCGATGTCGAGGGTGTGACCCACGTCATCAACTACCAGACGCCGGAGGACGAGAAGACCTTCCTGCACCGCGTGGGCCGTACCGGCCGCGCGGGCAACAAGGGCACGGCCGTCACCCTGGTCGACTGGGACGACATCCCGCGCTGGCAGCTGATCAACAAGGCGCTCGAGCTGGACTTCCACGACCCGGTCGAGACGTACTCCACGTCGCCGCACCTGTTCGAGGAGCTGAACATCCCGGCCGGCACCAAGGGCATCCTGCCGCGCGCCGAGCGCGTGCGGGCCGGCCTGAAGGCCGAGGAGCTCGAGGACCTGGGCGAGACCGGCGGCCGCGGTGGCCGCGGTGGCCGTGGCCCGGCCGCCGCCGCCGCTGCGGTGGTCGAGGACCGTCCCGCCCGTACGCGCACCCCGCGCCAGCGCCGCCGTACGCGCGGCGGGGCCGAGCTCGGTGCCGAGGGCGCTGCCGTCACCCCCGTGGTCGAGGCCGAGGCCCCCGAGGCTCCGGCCGGCGACGAGACGCGCAAGCCGCGGCGCCGCCGGACGCGTTCCGTGACGACGGCTGCCGCCGCTGCGGCTGCCGTGGCCGAAGCGGCCCCGGTCGCGACGCTCGTCGAGGCCGCCCCGGTGGCCCCGGTCGCCGAGGCTCCCGCCGAGGAGGCCCCGGTCAAGGCGCGCCGGACCCGGACCCGCAAGGCCGCCGAGGCGCCGGTCGCAGCCGAGCCGGAGCTCCGGCAGGCCCCGCCGGCCGAGGCGGTCAAGGCCGAGCCCGTCAAGACCGAGCCGGTCCAGGCCGAGTCCGTCAAGACCGAGCCGGTCAGGGCCCGCCGGGTCCCGACCCAGAAGCCGGTCCTCGCCCAGGTGACCCCGATCGCCGAGGCTCCCGCCGCGGAGACGGTGGTCAAGGCCCGCCGGACCCGGACCCGCAAGGTCGTCGACGCGGCCCCGGAGCCGGACTTCCAGGTGGCCCCGCCGGTGGAGCCCCCGGTCAAGGCCCGCCGGACCGCCACCACCCGGACCCGCAAGGTCGCGGAGGCCGCTCCGGTCGCCGAGGCCGCCGTGGTGACCGAGGAGGCTCCGGCCAAGCCGAAGCGCACCCGGACCCGCAAGGCCGCCGCTGCCGTCGTCGAGGCCCCGGCCGCGCCGGCTGCCGACGAGGCCCCGGTGAAGCCGAAGCGCACGCGGACCCGCAAGGCCGTCGTGGAGACCGCGGAGGCCTGATCCCCGCTCCGCCGTCCGGTGGCCCCGGTCCCCTTCCCAGGGGGCCGGGGCCATCGGCATACCCGGGCTGGACAGGCCCCTACGGGCCGGTAACCTCTGGCCATGAGCAAGCCGCCCCGCCTCACGCTGCCGTCCGGTGCCCGCGCGCACGTCCTGTCCACCGCCCGCGGCGGGTTCGCCGTGCACGAGGCCGGCGAGCCGGTCCGCGGCACCGCCCTGCTGGTCCCCGGTTTCACGGGCAGCAAGGAGGACTTCATCGGCCTCCTCGAGCCGCTGGCCGACGCCGGGTACCGGGTGGTCGCGGTCGACGGGCGCGGCCAGCACGAGAGCCCCGGACCGCGCGACGAATCGGCGTACGCGCTGGAGGAGCTGGCGCTGGACGTCCTCGCCCAGGCCGCCGCGCTGGGCGGGGGTCCGGTCCACCTGGTCGGCCACTCGCTGGGCGGGCTGATCGCGCGGGCCGCCGTACTGCGCGACGCGGCGCCCTTCGCCTCCCTCACCCTGATGAGCAGCGGGCCCGCCGCGATCTCGCAGGCGCAGCAGGAGCGCACGAGGCTGCTGGTCGCCGCCCTGGAGGCGATGCGCGAAGACATGGCGGGCGTCTGGACGGCGATGCGGTCGTTCGACCCCGAGGACGCGGTGCCCGACGCCCCCGAGCTCGCGGAGTTCCTGCGCGGGCGGTGGCTGGCCACGGTGCCCGAGCAGCTGATCGCCACGGGCCGGATCCTGGTTTCCGAGCCGGACCGGGTGGACGGACTGCGCGGCGTGGACCTGCCCAAGCTGGTGCTGTCCGGCGAGGTCGACTACGCGTGGCCGGTCCCGCTGATGGACGACATGACACATCGACTGGGCGCCGAGCGGGTTGTCGTACGCGGTACCGAGCACTCCCCCAATGCGGAGGACCCGCAGGTCACAGCAGGTGCGCTGGCCGCTTTCTGGGATGCCCACCCCCAGGTTTAGTTAGCGAATGAAAAAATTTCCTTAGCGTAGGGAATGTTTGCCTCTTACACTTCGTTGGAACAGTGCAAGGAGAACACTGACGAAGGGAGAAGCCCCATGCGCTTCGAGATTCTGCGCCTGGACGATGTCGACGGATCCGCCGTGGACAGCACCGTCGTGGACGCGGCCTCCGTCAACCGGATCGTGCAGCAGGCGGCCGCCGTAGGCCAGCGCATTCTGATCCGACCGGCCGAGAGTGCGTCCTCCTGACACCTCCGCACCAAGACGTCGACGCCCCCGCACCGATCCGGTGCGGGGGCGTTCGCGTTACGCGGAGCGGCCAGGGAGCCGGTCGGGCGCCGGTCAGGCGCCGTGCACGACCTGGAGCACGCCGTTGATGATCTGCTGGACGGCGATCGCGGAGAGCATCATGCCGGCGAGCCGTGTCACGAGGACGACGCCGCCGTCCTTGATGACACGGATGATCACGAGCGAGTAGCGCATGGTGAGCCACAGCACGACGTGCATGGCGATGATCGCCAGCCAGACCGAGACCTGGCCGGTGACGCCGTCCGCCTTCTGCACGGCGAGGATGACGGACACGATCGCACCGGGACCGGCCAGCAGCGGCATGCCGAGCGGGACGAGGGCGACGTTCACGTCTTTGGTCTGCTTGGGCTCGTCGGTCTTGCCGGTGAGCAGGTCGAGCGCGATGAGCAGGAGCAGCAGACCGCCCGCGATCATCAGCGCGGGGACGGAGACGTGCAGGTAGTCCAGGATCTGCTGGCCGCAGACACCGAACACGGCGATGACGCCGAAGGCCACGCAGACGGCCTGCCAGGCCATGCGGCGCTGCACCTTGGCGGGGCGGCCGGAGGTCAGGGCGAGGAAGATCGGCGTGATCCCCGGGGGGTCCATAATCACAAAAAGCGTGAGAAATAGGGATCCGAAGACGGCGAAGTCGAACACAGTGATGCCTTGCAGGAGAGAGGGGTGTTACGAAGAAAGAAGAAGGGGCGGCGAGGCGCGGTTACGCGCCGTTCGCTCCGCCGGCGCCCGGAACGGGGAAGGCCCCCGTCGCGCGGCGCGTGATCTCGCCGTAGATCTCGGGGTCGGTCGTGTACTCCCCGAGGCGGCAGGTCTTGCGGCTGCCGTGGTAGTCGCTGGACCCGGTCGCGAGGAGTCCGAGGTCGCCGGCCAGGGCGCGCAGCCGCGCGCGCGTGTCGGGGTCGTGGTCCATGTGGTCCACCTCGATCCCGTCCAGGCCTGCGGACGCGAGCGCGGCTATCGCGGACTCGGGTACGCACCGGCCGCGCTTGACGGCTGCGGGGTGCGCGAAGACGGTGACCCCGCCGGCCGCCTTGACGAGGCGGATGGCCTCGAACGGGTCCAGCTCGTGCTTCTCGGCGTACGCACGGCCGCCGTCGGCGAGCCAGTCCGGCGTGAACGCGTCGGACACGGTGGGTACGACGCCCAGCTCGACGAGCGCGGTGGCGATGTGCGGCCGCCCGACGGAGCCTTCGCCGGCGATCCGGGACACCTGCTCCCAGGTGACGCCGACGCCGAGCTCCCGGAGCTTGCCGATCATGGCGTGGGCGCGGGGGGTGCGGTCGTCGCGGACGAGCTCCCGCTCCCGCGCGAGCGCGGGCTCCTCGGGGTCGAAGAGGTACGCGAGCATGTGCATCCCGATGCCGTCGAGCCGGCAGGACAGCTCCATGCCGGTGACGAGGGTGAGCCCGTGCGGCACCGCGGCGAGGGCTTCGGCGTATCCCCCGACGGTGTCGTGATCGGTGATGGCGACCACGTCCAGCCCGGCGGCGGCCGCATTGCGGACCAGTTCGGCGGGGGTGTCGGTCCCGTCGGAGGCCGTGGAGTGGGCGTGCAGATCGATGCGCACGGCCGGGGCTCCAGGGGTCTCGCGGGTACGGGGGGACACCCCAGGATACCGCCCGCCTGCCGCGCGGGCGCCACGCCACCCGACGCCCGGCCCCGGCAGGGGCTTTGGGGATGTCCGGCCGATGTCCGGCCGATGTCCGGCTACGGACCCAGGACGCGCGGGCTCAGGGCGCCGCACGGGAGGAGTTCGACCTCGGCGCCCGCGTCCCGCAGGTCCGTCAGCACCAGTTCGTCGTACATCAGCAGACCCGACTGCTCCGGCCAGACCACGGCCCACAGCCACAGCCCGCGCGCCTCGCCGGCGAACACGGCCCGGTCCTCCGGGGCTCCCTTCACGTGCCACAGCGGCGTCGGGCGGCCCGCCGCGACGACCTTGGCGTGCGGAGGGGCCGAGACGTCGATGTACGTACCGGGGTCGGGCCCGTCGATCCCCGCGTACCGCGCGCCGAGGCCGACCCCCAACTCCTCGGCGACCAGCAGCAGCTCCCCGATCCCGCCGAGCGGTCCGGGACCCGAGCAGGCCACCGCCGTCGCGCGGCCCCCGCTGCGGTCGTCACCGGCCGCCGCCACCCCGGTGAACAGCCACCCCACCGGCAGCGGCCACGGCATCCACACCGGCACCTTCGCCCGGTTCACCACGACGCCCAGGCCCTCGACGCTGGGTGGGATGACGGGCTGCAGGGGGTGCACCGTGCCATGCACCGCACACTGCCACGAGTCGGAGAAAAGCCCGGGCGCCCTGACCCGGCCACCGCACTTCGGGCAACTTGGTTCGCCCCTCATAAGAAGCCACGCTCCTCCCCGCCCGGCGCCCCGTCAAGACACGATCACCCGTCCGGATGTCTCAGTCCAGCGCCACGGCGGTACGAAGAGGATCCCGCAGATCCGTGCCGTGCGACAGCCAGCGTTCCTGGAGCGCCGCCGCGCCGTGCACCCGCTTCCACGCGGCCTCGTTCGCCGTCATCGGCAGGAGGGGGAGGAAGTGCACCGGGTCCATGGGCTCGTCGAGTTCCAGGTCTTCGACCAGTCCGCCCGGCTCCGCGACGAGTACGGAGGTGAAGGGCGCCCCGTCCCACAGCGGGCCGCCGACGTCGAGCGAGGCGCCGGGGGCCACGACCAGCCCCTCCACCTGCGGCGAGGCGCCCAGCACCGCAAGGGGCCGCAGCAGCTTGTCGGTGGGCGCCAGGCCCGCCCGTACGGTCAGCACGAGCTCGGCGCGCGGTCCGCGCAGCGGGTCGGCGACCACAACGGTCGGGTCGGCCATCGGGTGCGCGGACATGCCGAGGGTCGCGTACCGCACGAGGTCGCCCTCGGCGAAGCGGAGTACTTCGATGCGGTCGGTGCCGAGGAAGGTGACGGCGGCGCGGGCGTCGGGTTCGCCGAGTGCGCTGCGGAGCCGGGCTTCGACGAGAGCCAGAATTTCTGCCATGAAGCGAGCATAGAACTCGTATGAGGCGGGTAAAGGGCGGGTCTTGACCATCCGTCGGCTGATAATGTTGACCGCTGGTCGGGGCCACACTCCTGAGGAGTTGTTTCGGGGCGTCCGACGACAGGACGTCCTCCACGGGGGACCGGCCGGAGGAGGTGGGGCTGCAATGGATCGAAGTCGATCGTGCAGTACCAACCGCTCTTCCACTCCCGGTACGGGCACGTTCCAGCCCGTTTGATCATCTGATCAGTCGAAGAGCGACGGCAGAACTTTGTCCTCCCGTCCTGTTCCTTCCGTCTGCCCGGCCCCGCCCGCCGGCGGCGACGGAAGGCCTCCCACCCGTACGGTCCGCAGCCGTGCGTGCGAAGGAGCCTGCCATGTCGATGCTGCCCTACCTGCGTGCCGCCGTACGTCCGGCCCTGCGCAGGTCCACCCCGGCCCAGCCCGGCTACGACACCACCCGCGACCCGTCCGCGAGCAGCGCGGTCGTCGACTGCGCCGTGTACCGCGACGGCCGACGCGCCCTGGGATCGGCCCGCCTGACGCCGCGTGAGGCCATGGCCCGGGTCCGTGAGGGCGGCGGCTTCGCGTGGATCGGCCTGCACGAGCCGACCGAGGCGGAGTTCGCGGGGATCGCCGCCACGTTCGGGCTGCACCCGCTCGCCGTGGAGGACGCGGTGCACGCGCACCAGCGGCCGAAGCTGGAGCGCTACGACGACACGCTCTTCACCGTCTTCAAGACGATCCACTACGTGGATCACGCCGAACTGACCGCCACCAGCGAGGTGGTGGAGACCGGCGAGGTGATGTGCTTCACCGGCCCGGACTTCGTCATCACGGTCCGGCACGGCGGCCAGGGCTCCCTCAAGGGGCTGCGCCACCGGCTCCAGGACGACCCCGAGCTGCTGGCCAAGGGCCCTTCCTCGGTCCTGCACTCCATCGCCGACCACGTCGTCGACGGGTACATCGCGGTCGCGGCGGCCGTCCAGGACGACATCGACGAGGTGGAGAGCGAGGTCTTCGCCGCACCCGCAAAGGGCAGTGCGCGCGGCGGCGACGCGGGCCGCATCTACCAGCTCAAGCGCGAGGTACTGGAGTTCAAGCGGGCCGTCGCCCCGCTGCTGCGGCCGATGGAGCTGCTGAGCGAGCGCCCGATGCGGCTGGTGGACCCGGCCATCCAGAAGTACTTCCGCGACGTCGCCGACCACCTGGCGCGGGTGCACGAGCAGGTCGTCGGCTTCGACGAGCTGCTGAACTCGATCCTCCAGGCCAACCTGGCCCAGGCGACGGTCGCCCAGAACGAGGACATGCGCAAGATCACCTCCTGGGCGGCGATCATCGCCGTCCCGACGATGATCTGCGGGGTCTACGGGATGAACTTCGAGCACATGCCGGAGCTCCGGTGGCGCTACGGATATCCGATGGTGATGGCGACGATCGTGGGCATCTGCTTCACCATCCACCGCGCCCTGCGCCGCCACGGCTGGCTCTAGAGGGAGTCTTGAGGCCCCGCCGTCGGCTGCGGGGGCACCCCCTACTCTGGTGCGCATGACTCTCAGCACGCTCGACCTGGCCCTCGTCGAGGAGGCCACCAAGAAGTCCGGCCTGATCTGGGTCCGCGGCTCCGGGGCGGACCGGGCCCTGTGGCACGCCTGGGTGGACGGCGCGGCGCACGTGCTGGGCGACGGGCCCGGTGAGCAGCCGTTCCCGGGTCTCGCGGACGGCGCGAGCGCCGAGGTGACCGTGCGCAGCAAGGACAAGGGCGGCCGGCTGGTGGCCTGGACCGCGACCGTACGGGAGCTCGCGCCGCGCGGCGAGGAGTGGCAGGCCGCCGTCGCCGAGCTCAAGGGGAAGCGGCTGAACGCGCCCGACTCGGAGGAGATGACCGAGCGGTGGGCGCGCGAGTGCCGGCTGCTGCGGCTCGAGCCGGTGACGGCGAGCACCGACCTGCCGGGCGGATCGCTGGCCGCGGCCCCGCTGGGCTCGCCGGCGGTCACCCGCCGCCCCATCCCGGCCGGCCTGCCGAAGCTGCTGCTCAAGCGGAAGAAGGCGGCCCGCTAGGGGTGTCCCCTTCTTCCGGTTCTTCCGGGCATTTCCTTCCGGACACTTCCTTCCGGGCACTCGGCTACTTCGTCGGGTTCGAGCCCTGGCCGGAGCCCTTGCTCGGGGCCGGGGCGGGCGCCCCGCTCTGCTCCTTGGTCGTCGGCATCTGGGACCCGTAGTCGACGGTCTGGTCCTGCGCGGGTGCCTCCAGCGGGAACGTCTTGCCCCACTCGGCGAGGTCGACCCGGCCGGCCCCGCCGGCCCGTTCCAGGCGCAGCGGGTACGGGGTCCCCTCCAGGGAGACCGACAGCTTGCCGCCCTTGCCCTTGTCCGCCGTGACCAGGACCGCGCGGGTGGGCCCGACCTTGGTGTAGTCGCCCTTGGCGAGCTTGCCGTCGAGTCCGAGCAGTCCGTCGAGCAGGACGTGCATGTCGGTGAACCCGCGGAACTGCTTGTACGTGGGGTCGCTCTCGGGCACCTTCACGTACTTGTCGCCGAGCTTGCCGGCCGAGTCGGACTTGCCCCAGAAGGCGGCGCTCGCCTTGAGGTAGAGCTGCTCCCCGACCCGCAGCACCTGGAAGGTGTCCTCCTGCGACTTCACCTCGCCGGAGCCGCCGTCCTTCCCCAGCCGCATGTCGAGCGTGAAGGACTTGCCGCCGCTGACGAGCGTGCCGGACAGGTGGACCGAGGCTGCGGCGCCGGCCGCGGCCTTCGCCTTGTCCTCGATCTGGTCGGCGGAGAGCTTGCCGACCCCGTTGGTGCCCTCGTCGGGGTCGGCGCCGCAGCCCGCGCCGGTGACGGCCAGGCCCGCGAACAGGACACCGGCGAAGGCCGCCCGGCGCAGCCGTGCGGCGGGGAGGTAGGCGGTCACGGGCAGGTGCCTCTCGTCGTGCGTCTTCGAGCAGCAGGCAGCGTACCCGCCCGTAGCCACCGGGCCGGGCGGGTGGTCGGCCCACCCGGGCCCACCCGGGCCCGCCCGGGCCCGCCCGGCCGACCCGCCTCCCCCGGCTGCGCACGGGCGGACCGCCCCACCAGGACGCTCTCCCGCGGCACGGGCTAGCCTGAGGGGCGGCAGGACTGAGGATCGACGCTCTAGGAGGCGCTCGCATGGCTGGTGGCGCCCCGCGGATCTTCGTCTCGCATCTGTCGGGTGTGCCCGTTTTCGACCCCAACGGCGACCAGGTCGGCCGCGTCCGCGACCTCGTCGCGATGCTGCGCGTCGGCGGCCGTCCGCCGCGGCTGCTGGGCCTGGTGGTCGAGGTGGTCAGCCGGCGCCGGATCTTCCTCCCGATGACCCGGGTGACGGGCGTGGAGTCCGGTCAGGTCATCACCACCGGCGTCGTCAACATGCGGCGCTTCGAGCAGCGGCCCACCGAGCGGCTGGTCCTCGGCGAACTGCTGGACCGCCGCGTGACGCTGGGCACCACCGGCGAGGAGGTCACCGTCCTCGACGTGGCCATCCAGCAGCTGCCGGCCCGCCGCGACTGGGAGATCGACAAGATCTTCGTACGCAAGGGCAAGGGCGGCGCGCTGCGCCGCCGCGGCGAGACCCTGACCGTGGAGTGGTCGGCGGTGACCGGCTTCTCGCTGGAGGAGGAGGGCCAGGGCGCCGAGAGCCTGGTGGCCACCTTCGAGCAGATGCGCCCGGCCGACGTCGCGAACGTCCTGCACCACCTGACGCCGAAGCGGCGCGCCGAGGTGGCCAACGCCCTCGACGACGACCGCCTCGCGGACGTCATGGAGGAGCTGCCCGAGGACGAGCAGGTGGAGATCCTCGGCAAGCTGAAGGAGGAGCGCGCCGCCGACGTCCTGGAGGCGATGGACCCGGACGACGCGGCCGACCTGCTCTCGGAGCTCCCGGAGGACGACAAGGAGCGGCTGCTGACGCTGATGCAGCCGGACGACGCGGCCGACGTGCGCCGTCTGCTGTCGTACGAGGAGAACACGGCGGGCGGTCTGATGACCACCGAGCCGATCGTGCTGCGCCCGGACGCCACGGTCGCGGACGCGCTGGCCCGCGTACGGCAGGCGGACCTGTCGCCGGCGCTGGCCGCGCAGGTGTACGTGTGCCGGCCGCCGGACGAGACGCCGACGGGCAAGTACCTGGGCACGGTGCACTTCCAGCGGCTGCTGCGGGACCCCCCGTTCACGCTGGTGAGCTCGATCGTGGACGCGGGCCTGCCGCCGCTGCGCCCGGACGCGTCGCTGCCCCAGGTGACCAGCTATCTCGCCGCCTACAACATGGTGGCGGTACCGGTGGTCGACGAGAGCGGTTCGCTGCTGGGCGCGGTGACCGTGGACGACGTACTGGACCACCTGCTGCCGGACGACTGGCGGGAGACGGACTACCACGCCGAGGAGGTCCCCGGTGCCCGGTGAGCGACGGGGTGAGCCGGCGCGCGAACGCCGCCGTGAGCAGATCCGCGTGCGGCGCGAGCTGGCGCGCGAGCATGCCCGCGAGTCCGCGCGCGAGCACGGGCTGACGGGCCGCGAGGAGGAGATCGCCGAGCGGTTGCGGGCCAGGACGGCCGCTTCCGCGACCGGGTCGACCGCGCTGACCCGGTCGCCCCGGGGGCGGTTGGACCAGCCCCGTACGGACCGGCGCAGGCTGCTGCCGGTCTACGACCCGGAGGCGTTCGGGCGGCTGTCGGAGCGGGTGGCGCGGTTCCTCGGCACGGGCCGGTTCATCGTCTGGATGACGCTGGTCATCATCGTGTGGGTGCTGTGGAACATCTTCGCGCCGGACCACCTGCGCTTCGACCAGTACCCGTTCATCTTCCTGACGCTGATGCTGTCGCTGCAGGCCTCGTACGCCGCCCCGCTGATCCTGCTCGCGCAGAACCGGCAGGACGACCGGGACCGGGTGAACCTGGAGCAGGACCGCAAGCAGAACGAGCGCTCCATCGCCGACACCGAGTACCTGACCCGGGAGATCGCCGCGCTGCGGATGGGCCTGGGCGAGGTCGCGACCCGCGACTGGATCCGGTCGGAGTTCCAGGACCTGATCAAGGAGATGGACGAGCGGCGGCTATTCCCGCTCGAGAGTGACGAAGGCGACCGCTAGCGGCCTTTCCTGAGGCAGGCTACCGAGCCGTACCATCGGGGCATGGCTACCGACACAAGCTCCGCCGCCGTGCCCGAGCAGGATGCGATCCTCGACGCGCTGGCGACGGTGAACGACCCCGAGATCCACCGGCCGATCACCGAGCTCGGCATGGTCAAATCGGTGGAGATCGGCGACGGCGGCGAGGTCGCCGTCACGGTCTACCTGACGGTGTCGGGCTGTCCCATGCGCGAGACGATCACCAAGAACGTCACCGAGGCCGTCGAGCGGGTCGCGGGCGTCACCTCGGTCGCCGTCACCCTGGACGTGATGAGCGACGAGCAGCGCAAGGAGCTGGCGGCCTCACTGCGCGGCGGCACCGCCGAGCGCGAGGTCCCGTTCGCCAAGCCGGGCTCGCTGACCCGCGTCTACGCGGTCGCGTCCGGCAAGGGCGGCGTCGGCAAGTCGTCGGTGACGGTGAACCTGGCCGCGGCGATGGCCGCGGACGGCCTGAAGGTCGGCGTCGTGGACGCGGACATCTACGGCCACAGCGTGCCGCGCATGCTGGGCGTGGACGGCCGCCCGACCCAGGTCGAAAACATGATCATGCCGCCGTCCGCGAACGGCGTGAAGGTCATCTCCATCGGCATGTTCACCCCGGGCAACGCGCCGGTCGTGTGGCGCGGTCCGATGCTGCACCGGGCCCTCCAGCAGTTCCTGGCGGACGTGTTCTGGGGCGACCTGGACGTACTGCTGCTGGACCTGCCGCCGGGTACGGGCGACATCGCGATCTCCGTGGCGCAGCTGGTGCCGAACGCGGAGATCCTGGTCGTGACGACCCCGCAGCAGGCTGCGGCCGAGGTCGCGGAGCGGGCCGGCTCGATCGCCGTGCAGACGCACCAGAAGATCGTCGGCGTGGTCGAGAACATGTCCGGGCTGCCGTGCCCGCACTGCGACGAGATGGTCGACGTGTTCGGCTCGGGCGGTGGCCAGAAGGTCGCCGACGGCCTCACCAAGACGGTCGGCGCGACGGTCCCGGTGCTCGGATCCATCCCGATCGACGTACGGCTGCGCGAGGGCGGCGACGAGGGCAAGCCGGTCGTCCTGTCCGACCCGGACTCCCCTGCCGGTGCGGCGCTGCGCTCGATCGCGGGCAAGCTGGGCGGCCGCGCCCGCGGCCTGGCCGGCATGTCGCTGGGCATCACGCCGCGCAACAAGTTCTGACCCGCGCCGTACGACGTGAAGGGCACCGCCGGCCGGCGGTGCCCTTTCCCGTACCCGCCTACTCGTACGACGCGATGTCGCCGATCACCGAGAAGCCGAGCCCGTACGCGCTCATCCCCCGCCCGTACGCGCCCAGGTGCACGCCACCCGGCGTGGAACCGGCGAGCACCCAGCCGAACTCCGACTCGCGGTAGTGGAACGGCGTCGGCTCCCCGTCGACCGGGAGCGAGAGCGTCGACCAGTCCGCGCCGTCGAGGTCGTCGGCGAGCTCCCACGCGGCCTCGGTCTGCTGGTCGAGCCAGTCGTCGCGCAGGGTGTGGTCCATCTGGCCGGGCCAGCTGTACGCCAGCAGTCCGGAGCCGGCCAGCCAGGCCGCGGAGGAGACCGAGGTGGCCTCCAGGACGCCGGTGCCGTCGCTGCTGCGGCGCAGCGGATTGCTCGCGACGGTGACGACCACCGCGAAGCGCTCCTTCTCACCGGTGGCGAGCTCCCCGCGCGCGGAGGGCTCGTCGCCGTGGCCGGTGGAACCGTGCTCGACGGTGCCGTCGGCTCCGGTGCCCACCTGCATGAGCCAGCGGGGGCCGGTGAAGGCCCCGTCCAGCCCGTACCAGGGAAAATCGGCCCGCAGGTACCCCTCGGCCGTCCGCCGGGCCGTCGGGACGGGCGCGGCGGCCTCCTGGGGCTGCGCGGCGGCGGGCTGCGGGGATGCAGCCGCCGGTGCGGCTGGTTCCGCCGGTTCTGCTGGTGCGGCGGCGGGAGCGGGCGCCTCGGCGGGCTGCACCCCTACCCGGCTACTGCTCGTCGTCTCCATCGATGCGGCCTCTCGTTCCGTGGGGTCCGGAACGCGCCCTCCCCCACATCTCGTCGGGGGGACCCCCACCCTGGGGCGTCCTGGGTCCGGACTCATGGAGGATAGCCACCGGACCCCGGATCACCGGGGAAGGCTCGAATCAGGGGGTGTCTTGTCGGACGTCCGCGGCCACTAGGTGGCGTCGGCGTCGTAGGGGGTGCGCTGTTCGGCGGCCGGGGCGGCGGGCTTCTTCATCAGGTCCGGGCCGGTGGCGGCGGGCGCGGCGGAGGTGCCGGCGGCGGCCGGGGCGGGGGCCGTCTCCCTGCTGTTGACGGCGTCGGTGACGTCGTTCAGCTCCTTGCGGAGATCGAAGGTGCTGCGGATCTCCTTGAGGTCCTCGTTCTCGGTCAGCTGCTTGCGGATGAACGTCTTCGGGTTCAGGTCCTCGAACTCGAAGTCCTTGAACTCGGGACCGAGTTCGGAGCGGATGTCCTGCTTGGCGCTGTCGGAGAACGCGCGGATCTTCCGGATGACGCCGGTGACGTCCTGGATCACCTTCGGCAGCTTGTCCGGGCCGAAGACGAGGATGGCGAGCACCACGATCGTGACCAGCTCGAGTGCGCCTATGTCGTTGAACACCTTGCCGCTCCTCGGCTCTCTTCACTTCGGGCCACGACACACGGTACCCGGCGTTGCCGACGGGCCCATACATCGGTGCGCCTTCGGCCTCGGATTCTCCGTATGGTCATGATCCGTTCGCCGAACCGAGGACGAGTTCCAGGGTGCGCTCCCGGCCGTCGCGCAGCACCGTCAGGGTGAGCGGATCACCCGGGCGGTGGGCCCGGATCTTGATGACGAGCTCGTCGCCGCCGTGCACGCGGACGCCGTCCACCTTGGTGATCACGTCGCCGCCCTGGATACCGGCGCGGGCGCCCGGGCCGTCGGCGGTGACGGCCGGCTTGCCGCCCTCGCCCTTGGTGGCGACGCGGGCCCCGTCGCCGGTGTACTCCATGTCGAGGGTGACGCCGATGACGGGGTGGGTGGCGCGGCCGGTGCGGATGAGCTCCTCGGCGACGCGCTTGCCCTGGTTGACCGGGATGGCGAAGCCCAGGCCGATGCTGCCGCTCTGCTTCTCGGTATCCCCCTTGTCGGCTCCGCGGATCGCGCTGTTGATGCCGATCACGCGGGCCTTGGCGTCGAGGAGGGGGCCGCCGGAGTTGCCGGGGTTGATGGGGGCGTCCGTCTGGAGGGCGTCGACGTAGCTGATGTCGCTGCCGTCGCCCTTGTCGCCGCCCGCGGTGATGGGCCGGCCGGTGGCGCTGATGATGCCGGCGGTGACGGTGTTGGAAAGGTCGAAGGGCGCGCCGATGGCCACCACCGGGTCGCCGACCTGCACGTTCTCGGAGTTCCCGAGGGAGAGCGGCTGCAGGCCCCGTACGCCTTCGACCTTGACGACGGCCAGGTCGTAGCCGCCGTCCCGGCCGACCAGTTCGGCGGGGACGCTCTCGCCGGTGCTGAAGGTGACCGTTATGTCCTTGGCGTCGGAGACGACGTGGTTGTTGGTGAGGATGTGGCCCTGCTGGTCGAGCACGAACCCCGTTCCGGTGCCGCTGCCGCCGGTGCCGCGGACGTGCAGGGTCACGACGCCGGGCAGCGCGGTGGCGGCGATCCCGGCCACGCTGTCGGGGGCCCGGCCCTTGCTCTCCACGGCGGCCTGCGGGAGTTCGAGGCGGGTGCCGGTCTGCCGTTCGGCGAGGACGCCGAGCCAGCCGCCGATGCCGCCGGCGAGGAGGGCCGTGCCGAGGCTGAGGGCCACGGCGTGCCGCAGCCGGATGCCGCGCCCGCCGGGGGCCTTCCCCTGGTCGGCGACCTGGAGCGGCCGCTCGCCCCACGGGTCGTACCGCGGCCCCGGCACCGTCGCCTGTGGCGCGGGCCCGTCCGCCGGATCGGAGCCTGCGCCCGGTTCGGCCGGCGGCCCGGGCTCCGCCCCGGCCGCTGCCTCGGGGCCGGCGGGGCGGCTCCACCACGACGGAGCCGTGTCGGACTGCTGCTGGTCGGCCATGGGCGCTCCCCGGGGGTACCTGTAGCACCGCCGGGCGGCGCATCTGCCGCCGATTCAACCAGGTACCCGACCCCTCGGGGGCCACACCCCCGGTTCCCGGTCCCCGGCCTGCCCGGGGGCACCTCCCGGCGGCAGCCGCGGGAGGGACTTTGCCGACACCCCCTGAGGCGTCAGCGGGTCAGGGAGACCGGTCGGGGTGAGGCGGAGATGGAGGGGTGGACCGTTGGCAGCGGGCCCGTGGGACGCGGGCCGGCGACGAACCCGGGGCTCGGCTCCCGGTCCCGGACCACCGCATCGGCCACCGACACCGCGGGACCGGGCCGCGTCGCCGGGGCCTCGCCCCGCACGTTCGGCTCGAGGGTGTCGACCGGCAGCGAACCGCCCAGTGCGATCGCGGCCAGCGAGACCGCCCCGGCCGCCACGAACGCGAAGCGGCGGCGCGGCCGCCCCACCTCGTGGATGCGGAAGCCCTGCTGCGGTGCGGTCGGGGGCACGTACCCGAAGAGCTCCGCCCCCGGCGGACTCTGCGGACCCGGCGGACCGGACGGCCCGTCGGGACCGTCGCCCGGCAGCCCCTGCAACCGGGCCAGCAGTCCGGCCGACAGCGGCGGCGGCGCGCTCTCCACGAAAAGACTCTTCACACGGCGCTGCGCATCGGCCTCGGCCTTGCACTTGGCACACGTGGCCAGATGCGCCAGGACCCGCTCGCGCGCGTCGTGGCTCAGCTCCCCGTCGACCAGCGCGGCGAGACGGTCGCCCAGGTGCTGTTCGGCAGGAGACGGACTGACTCCGCTCACTCGGCTCCGCCCTCTCCCCCGGCGCCCGGCGCGCCCACCGCCACTCCCGCCAGCGCCCGCTGCTCGGCACGGGCCTTGGGAGACCGGTGCTTGAGCGCCTTGCGCAGATGCGAACGGCCCCGGTGGATACGGCTGCGCACGGTGCCGAGCTTCACGCCCAGCGTGGCGGCGATCTCCTCGTACGAGAGGCCCTCGATGTCGCACAGCACCACGGCCGCGCGGAACTCGGGCGCGAGGGTGTCCAGCGCCTGCTGCACGTCCGCGTCGAAGTGGGTGTCGTGGAGGACCTGCTGCGGGGACGGCTCACGGCTCGGCAGCCGCTCGGCCGCGTCGTCGCCGAGCGCGTCGAAGCGGATCCGCTGCTTGCGGCGGACCATGTCCAGGAACAGGTTGGTGGTGATCCGGTGCAGCCAGCCCTCGAACGTGCCCGGCGTGTACGTGGACAGCGAGCGGAAGACGCGGACGAAGACCTCCTGCGTCAGGTCCTCGGCGTCGTGCTGGTTACCCGTCAGACGGTAGGCAAGGCGGTAGACCCGCGCACTGTGCGTGCTGACGATCTCCTCCCATGAGGGAGGGGTCCACGCCTGGGTGCCCGCATCGGCGGCAAAGGTCGCGGTGGTTGCGGTCGCGGCAACGTGGAAGCGGTCAGCAATGTTGGTCACGGATTTCGGCTCACCCGCCGACCAGAAGAGGCGTCTGAATACGCCTCCACGATCCACAGGCGCAGCCGCACCTCCCCTATCGGCTCTGGTGGTGTCCAGTGGAGTCCCTACCATAGCCACCCCTCCCGTCAGCTCCGGATAAGCATTTTTGCATTAACTTTGCACGTGTCTTCGCCACGCCGGGCCGTCGATCTGCCCGGTGCCGTCCCCATCTATCCCGGCTGCGCCCCGCCCTTACGCCCCCTTTTGCCTCGCTGGGTCTTTCCGCCGCCGTTTTCTTCAACGCCCGGTCCCATCTGCGGGTTCCCGACGTCAGCGGATACAGTCACCGTTGCGCCAACTATGGGGACAGGAGAGGGTCATTACCGGCAACCGGCAGACGAGCTGGGCGTTCGCCGACGCGTTTGTCGCCGAGGACGACGCTCTGCGGTGGGCCCGCGACCGGGCCAGGGAAGCGGGCCTGCGCTCCGTCTCCCCGGGCACCGGGGCCGCGCTGCGCCTGCTCGCCGCCACCGCGGACGCCAAGGCGGTCGCCGAGATCGGCACCGGCACCGGCGTCTCCGGCATCCACCTCCTCCACGGCATGCGCCCCGACGGGGTGCTGACCACCGTGGATCCCGAGGCCGACCGGCAGGCCTTCGCCCGCCAGGCCTTCCGCGCCGCCGGATTCGCGGGCAACCGCGCCCGGTTCATCCCCGGCCGCGCACTCGACGTACTCCCCCGGCTCGCCGACGGCGGGTACGACCTCGTCTTCTGCGACGGGGACCCGTCCGAGTCCCTCGACTACCTCGCCGAATCGTTGCGCCTGCTGCGCCCGGGCGGGCTGGTGTGCTTCGAGGGGGTCTTCGCCGACGGCCGCACCGTCGACTCGGCGGCCCAGCAGGTCGAGGTGATGCGCGTGCGGGAGCTGCTGCGCAGCGTCCGGGAGAGCCCGGCACTGGAGGCGGCCCTGCTCCCGGTGGGCGACGGCCTGCTCTGCGCGGTCCGGCGCTGAGACCCTCGCGACTCGGCGGGACCGGCTCAGCTCAGGAGCAGGAAGGTGAGCGCCGACGCACCGCCCAGCGCCGTGCCGGCGAGGAGTTGCGCCGGGGTGTGCGCCCGCAGCACCAGCCGGGACCAGGCGACGGCCGCGGCGATCAGGGCCGCCGGGAGCACCCGCGGGCCGAAGATGAGCAGCAGGATCATCGCGGCGCCGCCGGCCACCGACATGTGGATCGATATCTGCCAGCCGATCGTCACCAGCAGGGACGACACGAGGCCCACGAGCATCGCGACGACGAGCGCGAACACCTCGCCCGGCGCGCCGAGGAAGCGCAGCAGGGTGACCCCGGCGACCACGGAGACGAGGCTCAGGGCCATCGGGACGACCCGCTGCCTGCGCACCCGGATGTGCTGGTCGGTCAGCGCCCCCCGCCGGACGCCGGAGGCGATGATCCCGATCGGGACCACACCGCAGAACAGGGCGGCGAGCAGGCCCCAGCCGAGACCGGTCCACGACGCCGTGCTGTGCCATCCGATGAGCAGCAGCAGGGCGACGACCATGTTCGCCGGCGCCAGTCCGTCGGAGACGACGCGGGCGGCCTTCTGGCGGGGAGTGCAGTCGGCGAAGGCCGGCGGCGCGGGCGGGGAGAAGGTCACGACGGGCTCCGCGGGGCGCAGGAATCGGTGCGGGACGAGGACCCGGAAGTCGAGCCCCCGGAGTCGGGGCCCCCGGAGACGGCGTCCCCGGACACGACACAACGCTGCCCCGGCCGCTCATCGCGGTCGGGGCAGCGCAGAGTATGCAGAAAAGCAGAAGGTGGCAGTGCTGTCAGCGGGTCAGCCGACGACCTTCTTCAGGGCGTCACCCAGGGCGTCCGCCTCGTCCGGAGTCAGCTCGACGACAAGCCGACCGCCGCCCTCGAGCGGTACGCGCATGACGATGCCCCGCCCCTCCTTGGTGACCTCGAGCGGGCCGTCGCCCGTCCGCGGCTTCATGGCCGCCATGCTCGTTCCCCTTCCTGAAACCAGCTCATCGTCAGCCGACGGCCCCATTCAGGCGCCTGGAACCCGGCATCGAACACATTGCTTCCTGGCCATTATCCCGCATGTCAGGACCCGATGACCAACATCGGCAGGGAACGCTTGCGCAACGCGCTCGGCCAAAACCACTCATTTCGGGGACGTGCCTGCGATACTTCGCCGCCGCACCCGGCGTCCGCCCTCCGCTTTCTTTGACGCACATCACATGCCCCGGGACGGTCCGGTCCGCCATGCTGGCCCTTGCACCGGCCGGTACCGGCCGGTAGCCAAGCCCGCGACGAAGGGGGACCCCCTGCCATGGCCGACAGCGTGCTCTACGAAGTGACCGACGGACTCGCAAAAATCACGATCAACCGTCCCGACGCCATGAACGCGATGAACACCGAGGCCAAGGTGGCGCTGCGCGACGCGGTCCAGGCGGCGGCCGCGGACACGGCCGTCCGGGCGGTGCTGCTGACCGCGGCCGGCAACCGGGCGTTCTGCGTCGGCCAGGACCTCAAGGAACACATCGGGAACCTGGCGGCGGACCGCAAGAACGGGTCCTCGCTGACGATGAGCACGGTCGCGGACCACTACAACCCGATCGTGCGCGCCCTGACCGAGATGCCCAAGCCGGTGGTGGCGGGCGTCAACGGCGTCGCGGCCGGAGCGGGCTTCGGCTTCGCGCTCGCGGCGGACTTCCGGGTCGTCGCCGACACGGCCTCCTTCAACACCTCCTTCGCGGGGGTGGCGCTCACCGCGGACTCGGGCGTCTCCTGGACCCTCCCCCGCCTGATCGGCGCCTCCCGGGCCTCCGACCTGCTGCTCTTCCCCCGCTCCGTGAAGGCGCAGGAGGCGTACGAGCTCGGCATCGTGAACCGCCTGGTCCCCTCGGACTCCCTGCACGCCGAGGCCGAGGCGGTGGCCCGCACGCTGGCGGCCGGCCCGACGGTGGCCTACGCGGCCCTGAAGGAGTCCCTGGCCTACGGCGCCGGCCACTCGCTGGCGGAGGCCCTGTCCCACGAGGACACCCTGCAGGCCCGCGCGGGCGCCTCCGAGGACCACTCCATCGCCGTCGAGGCCTTCCTCGCCAAGCAGCCGCCGAAGTACCTGGGCCGCTGAGTCCCGGTGCCCCCTGCCCCCGCCGTCCCCCGCCTCAGGCGGGGGTACGGGCGGCGCAGGCGGCCAGGTGGTCGTTGACCAGCCCGCAGGCCTGCATCAGGGCGTAGGCCGTCGTGGGGCCGACGAAGCGGATCCCGGCCTTCTTCAGGGCCTTGGACAGGGCCGTGGACTCGGGCGTCACCGCCGGGACCTCCGAGACCGTCGCGGGGGCCGGGCGGCCCGGCTCCGGCGCGTACGACCAGATCAGCGCGTCCAGCTCGCCCGGCTCCCACCCCGCCAGGACCTTCGCGTTGGCGAGCGTGGCGTCGATCTTGGCCCGGTTGCGGATGATCCCCTCGTCGGCGAGCAGCCGCTGCGCGTCGGCCGGCCCGAATTCCGCGACCTCGGCGATCACGAACCCCGCGAAGGCCTCGCGGAAGCCCTCCCGCCGCCGCAGGATCGTCAGCCAGGACAGCCCGGACTGGAAGGCCTCCAGGCACAGCCGCTCGTACAGGGCGTCGTCCCCGTGCACCGCTCGGCCCCACTCCGTGTCGTGGTACGCGATGTAGTCCTCGGTGGCCAGCGCCCAGGGGCAGCGCAGGTCCCCGTCCGGACCCGCGACGGCCGTCACTGCTCCTCCTTGTGCAGGTCGACCGCGCCGCCCTGCGGCTGCGCGTGGCCGTGCGCGGCCGCGGCCGCGGCCGTCAGCTCGGCGATCCGCGCGTCCCGCTCGGCGAGCTCCGCCGCGAGCCGCTCCAGTACGTCGTCCACCTCGGCCATGCGGTACCCGCGCGGGGCGACCGGCAGCCGCAGCGCGTCGATGTCGGCCCGCACGACCGGGCGGCTCTCCGGCAGCGCGTCGGCCACCCGGTCCGGCTCCGCGTCCGGCAGTACGGCCTCGGAACCACCGCCCACTACGGCCAGGGTGACCGCCGCGACGACCACGACCAGCGCGATCAGCAAGAACCAGAACACGAGCAACTCCCTGAGAGACATCGGGCCACCGGCCACCAGGTTAAGGTCGCAGCGAGGCGCGAGGGCCGCTGGAGGAGGAAAGAACGGGATGCTGCGACTGGGCAGGCGCGAGTTCGACACCCACGAGCCGGTGATCATGGCCATCGTGAACCGGACTCCGGACTCCTTCTACGACCAGGGCGCGACGTTCCGCGACGAGCCCGCGCTGGACCGGGTCGAGCAGGCGGTCGCCGAGGGTGCCGCGATCATCGACATCGGCGGGGTCAAGGCGGGCCCGGGCGAGCACGTGGACGCGGCCGAGGAGGCCCGGCGCACGGTCGGCTTCGTGGCGGAGGTACGGCGCCGCCACCCGGACGTGGTGATCAGCGTCGACACCTGGCGGCACGAGGTCGGCGAGGCGGTCTGCGAAGCCGGGGCCGACCTCCTGAACGACGCCTGGGGCGGCGTGGACCCGAAGCTGGCGGAGGTCGCCGCCCGGCACGACGTGGGCCTGGTCTGCACCCACGCGGGCGGGGTCGAGCCGCGCACCCGGCCGCACCGGACCACGTACGACGACGTGGTGGCGGACATCCTGCGCGTCACGGTCGGCCTCGCCGAACGGGCCGCCGCACTCGGCGTCCGCCGGGACGCGATCATGATCGACCCGGGCCACGACTTCGGGAAGAACACCCGCCACTCGCTGGAGGCCACCCGCCGCCTGGGCGAGATGACGGACACGGGCTGGCCGGTGCTGGTCTCGCTGTCCAACAAGGACTTCGTCGGCGAGACCCTCGACAAGCCGGTCAAGGAGCGCCTGTTGGGCACCCTGGCCACGACGGCCGTCTCGGCCTGGCTCGGCGCCCAGGTCTACCGCGTCCACGAGGTCGCGGAGACCAGGCAGGTCCTGGACATGGTCCGCTCGATCCAGGGCCACCGGCCGCCCGCGGTGGCGCGCCGCGGACTGGCCTGAGCCGGAGCCGTACTGCGGCGCCCCCGGCGGTCGCCCGCCGGGGGCTCGCGCAGCGGCGCGGCTACTTGCCGACTTCCTTGGTGACGAGCGCGATCGCCTCGTCCACGTCGTCCGTGACGTGGAACAGGTAGAGGTCGCGCTCGGAGGCCTTGCCCTGCGCGATCACCGTGTTCTTGAGCCAGTCGACCAGGCCGGACCAGTATTCCGACCCGAACAGCACGATCGGGAACCGGGTGATCTTCTGGGTCTGGACGAGGGTCAGCGCCTCGAACAGCTCGTCCAGCGTGCCGAGTCCGCCCGGCAGGACCACGAAGCCCTGGCTGTACTTCACGAACATCGTCTTGCGGACGAAGAAGTACCGGAAGTTCAGCCCGAGGTCCACGTGCTGGTTGAGCCCCTGCTCGAAGGGCAGCTCGATGCCCAGGCCCACGGAGATGCCGTTGGCCTCCCGGGCGCCCTTGTTGGCCGCCTCCATCGCGCCCGGGCCGCCGCCCGTGATCACCGCGAAGCCCGCCTCGACGAGCGCGCTGCCGATCTGTACGCCGGCCTCGTACTCGGGCGAGCCGGCGGGCGTACGGGCCGAGCCGAACACGCTGATCGCCGGCGGCAGCTCCGCCAGCGTGCCGAAGCCCTCGATGAACTCCGACTGGATGCGCAGGACCCGCCAGGGATCGGTGTGCACCCACTCGGAAGGCCCGGCCGAATCCAGCAGCCGCTGGTCCGTCGTACTGCCCGCCTGCACCTGGCTCCGCCTGCGCAGCACCGGCCCGAGCTGCTGCTCCTCGGGCCGACGACGAGCGTTGCCTTCGGGGTTGCCCATGATGTGCTCCCTCCTGCTGATCGTTGGATCAGGGTAGGCGCACAAAGGTGACGGGAAGCGGAATTCAGGAGGTCAGCCAGGCGCGGAGTCGTTCTTCGCAGTGGAGGATCGCCTTCGTCTCCACGCGCTCGTCCACCTTGTGGGCCAGCAGGGCGTCACCCGGGCCGTAGTTCACCGCCGGGACGCCGAGGGCGCTGAAGCGGGACACGTCCGTCCAGCCGAACTTCGGCATGGCGCGGCCGCCGACCGCCTCCATGAAGGCCGCCGCCGCGGGGTGGGAGAGGCCGGGGAGGGCGCCGCCCGAGAAGTCGTCGATCACGAACTCTTCGACGCCGCAGTCCTCGAAGACCTCCCGGACGTGGGCGATCGCGTCGTCCATGCTGCGGTCGGGGGCGAAGCGGAAGTTCACGGTCACCGTGCACGCGTCCGGGATGACGTTGTTGGCGACGCCGCCCTCGATGCGGACCGCGTTGAGGCCCTCGTGGTACTCGAGGCCGTCGATGACGGGCTTGCGGGGCTCGTACGCCGCGAGTTTGGCGAGAATCGGGCTCGCCGCGTGGATGGCGTTGGAGCCCATCCAGCTGCGCGCGGAGTGGGCGCGCTCGCCGCGGGTGCGGAGCAGGACGCGCAGGGTGCCCTGGCAGCCGCCCTCGACCTCGGCGTTCGACGGCTCCAGCAGGACCGCGAAGTCGCCGGTCAGCCAGTCGGGGTGGGCCTCGGCGACCTTGCCCAGGCCGTTGAGGTCGGCGGCGACCTCCTCCTGGTCGTAGAAGACGAAGGTGAGGTCCCGGTTGGGCTCGGGCACGGTCGCGGCGATGCGCAGCTGTACGGCGACGCCGGACTTCATGTCGGTGGTTCCGCAACCCCACAGGACGTCGTTCTCGTCCAGGCGGGACGGGACGTTGTCGGCGATCGGCACCGTGTCGAGGTGGCCGGCGAGCACGACGCGCTCGGCCCTGCCGAGGTTCGTACGGGCCACGACGTTGTTGCCGTACCGGTCGACCGTGAGGTGCGGAAGCGCCCGCAGGGCGTGTTCCACCAGGTCGGCGAGGACCTTTTCGTCGCCGCTCACGGACGGGATGTCGACGAGCCGGGCGGTCAGCTCGGCGGCGTCCAGGGTGAGGTCGAGCTCGGATTCGGACATGTCTCTGACCCTAACGCCCCGGGCTGCGACGAACGTCCCACGTCCGGCCGGTGGACGCGTCACGTGGCTCAAGTACGGTGGGCGGCGTGTCCAAGAGCGATCACCCCCGCCCTCGCCGCCGCCGGCCGCTGCTCAAACTCGCCGGTGCGTTCGTGCTGCTCGCGCTGATCGGCTATTTCGCCGTGCAGTACGAGTCCACGAACGGCGGTGGCGGCGCCCCGCACTGCACGGCCGCCATGCGGACGAGTCCGACCCTCGTGGACATGACCCCCGAGCAGGCGGGCAACGCGGCGACGATAGCCGCGGTCGGCGTGGCCAAGGGCCTGCCGGACCGGGCCGTGACCATCGCGCTGGCGACCGCGATGCAGGAGTCCGGGCTGCGGAACCTGCCCCACGGCGACCGGGATTCGCTGGGCCTGTTCCAGCAGCGGCCCTCGATGGGCTGGGGCACCGAGCAGCAGATCATGGACCCGGTGTACTCGGCCGGGATCTTCTACGAGCGCCTCGTCGCGGTGAAGGGGTACTCGCGGCTTCCGCTGACGGAGGCCGCGCAGCAGGTGCAGCTCAGCGGCTTCCCCCAGGCGTACGCGAAGCACGAGCCGGACGCGACCGTCCTGACGGCCGCCTTCGCCGGCGACGGCGAGCTGACGTGCGGCGGGCCCGCGCCCACCGCGCCGGGCGACCCGGAGAAGGTGCGCACGGAGCTCACCCGGATCTTCGCCAAGGACAAGCTGCACTCCGCCCCCGCGCAGCCCCGCCGGACGCCGGTCGCGGGCCAGGAGGTCAAGGAGGCCGAGGTGACCTTCGTCGAGAAGCAGGACGGCGGCGCGTCCGCGGCGCGCGGCAGCAAGGCGATGGCGGGCTGGGCGGTGGCCAACTCGCGGGGCATGGGCATCGTGCGCGTCTCGTACGGCCCGGACGGCTGGGTGGCGGGCGAGGCCAAGGGCAAGTGGCAGCAGAAGGGCGGGAAGGGCGGGAAGTCGCGCTCCGGCGATCCCTACGGTGCCGAGCACGACGAGGTACGGATCTTCGTGGCCCGCTGACACGCCGGTCGCGCAGTGCGGTCGCGCGTACGAGACGTCCCCCGCACGGGGGTGACCCGGCGGGCGGCCCGGTCAGCCCCCGGGAGGACGGAAGCCCTGGTCGGCGCCCATTCAATGGGCTTTTCCCGGAACCCGATTAAACGATGCGTTACTGATCCTTTACCCGGTGGCTCCGCAACTCCACCCGCCCCCTGAGCGGTTGTACAGGGCGTACTCAGCCGCTACCGCTTAGGAGCATCATGTCCCTCCCCCTGACCCGCCGGATCGCCCGTACCGCGCTGCTGCTCGCAGCCGGGGCAGCTCCCGTGGTCGGTGCGGCCGGCGCGGCCAGCGCCGCGGGCCTGGAGTCCGTGCCGCAGCTGGGCGCCCTCACCAGCCCGGACGCCGCAGGCACCGCGGGCGACGTGGTCGGCACCGGTGAGGCCGCTGCCACCACCGCGACGGACACCGCCGCCAAGGCCGTACCCGGCGCCCCGGCCCAGGTCACCGACACCGCGGGCGCCCTGCTCGGCGGGCTGCCGGCCAAGGGGCTGCCGACCGGGAACCTGCCGACCGACGCCGTGCCCGCCGGCGACCTCACCAGCGCGGTTCCCGCCCAGGGGCTGCCGCTGGGCGGCCTCCCCCTGGGCGGCTGATCCGCCGCAGGCACGAATGCCGAGGGGCCGGGAGCACGAACTCCCGGCCCCTCGGCCTGTGCAGGGTGCGGACGGACCCGGCGCCGGATCAGGCGAGGCGCTTGACCGCCGCCTCGACGCGCTCGTCCGTGGCCGTGAAGGCGACGCGGACGAACTGCGCTCCCGCCTCGCCGTAGAAGTCGCCCGGCGCGACCAGGATGCCCAGCTCGGCGAGGTGGGCGACCGTCTCCCAGCAGGGCTCGTCCCGGGTCACCCACAGGTACAGGCTGGCCTCGCTGTGCTCGACCCGGAAGCCGTGCGCCACCAGGGCCGCCCGCAGCGCCTCGCGCCGCGCGGCGTAGCGCACGCGCTGCTCCTCGACGTGCGCGTCGTCGCCGAGCGCGGCGACCGTGGCCGCCTGCACCGGGGCCGGGGTCATCATGCCGCCGTGCTTGCGGATCTCCAGCAGTTCGCCGAGCACGTCGGCGTCACCGGCGATGAACGCGGCCCGGTAGCCCGCCAGGTTGGAGCGCTTGGAGAGGGAGTGGACGGCGACGATGCCCTCGTACGAGCCGCCGCAGACGTCGTCGTGCAGGACGGAGACGGGCTCGGCCTCCCAGCCGAGCTCCAGGTAGCACTCGTCGCTGAAGAGCAGGATCCCGTGCTCGCGCGCCCAGGCCACGATCCGGATCATGTCTTCCTTCGGGATGACCTTTCCGGTCGGGTTGGACGGGGAGTTCAGCCACAGCAGCTTCACGCCCGCCGGATCGAGGTCCGCAGGGTCGTCGTAGACCACGGCTTCGGCGCCGCACAGCCGCGCCCCGACCTCGTACGTGGGGTACGCGAGCCGCGGGTAGGCGACCTTGTCGCCGGCGCCCAGGCCCAGCTGGGTCGGCAGCCAGGCCACCAGCTCCTTCGAGCCGACGACCGGCAGGACGTTGCGGTGCCCGGCGGCACTCGCGCCGAGGCGGCCCTGCAGCCAGCCGGTGACCGCGTCGCGCAGCGCTACGGTGCCCCACACCGTGGGGTAGCCCGGGGAGTCCGCGGCCGCGACGAGGGCGTCCTGGATCAGCTGCGGGACCGGGTCCACGGGCGTGCCGACGGACAGGTCGACGATGCCGTCCGGGTGGGCCGCCGCCGTCTTCTTGTACGGCTCCAGCTTGTCCCAGGGGAAGGCGGGAAGACGTGCGGATACTGCGGCCACGGTGTTCTCTGCTCTCTACTGGTGCTGGACGTGCTGGACGTGCTGGACGTGCTGGACGTACCGGACGTACGGGCAAACGACTCGGTCCCGCGCGGCACGGGGGCCGTACGGGACCGGAGCACGCGTTCTGCCGTGTGGGGCAGTGGCCGTCAGTGGCCTTCGCCCATGGGCGGCAGTGCGGCGATGAAGGGGTGATCGCGCTCGATCAGGCCCAGCTTGGAGGCACCACCGGGCGAACCGAGCTCGTCGAAGAACTCGACGTTCGCCTTGTAGTAGTCCTTCCACTCTTCCGGAGTGTCGTCCTCGTAGAAGATGGCCTCGACCGGGCAGACCGGCTCACACGCACCACAGTCGACGCATTCGTCCGGGTGGATGTACAAGGACCGCTGGCCCTCGTAGATGCAGTCGACGGGGCACTCTTCGATGCATGCCTTGTCCTTGACGTCGACACAAGGCTCCGCGATGACGTAGGTCACGCTCTCGTTCCTCCTCGGTAGGGCTTTCCATATCGCGCGGGAGCGCGGCGTCGTCGATGCCCACGCCTAGTATCTCCGTTCCCGGGCACGATCCGAACAGGAGGGGCGGACAGAGCTGTGGAAATCACTGCCGGTGGACTGCTGGAGATCCGTATTACCCCGGCTGACGTGGGTAAACGTGTCTCTGTACGACGGGTGGAGAGTGGCTCGAGAGGGTCACCGTCGTTCACCGACACGGTAGGGGTTCTCACATCCTGGAACCAGGGTGTGCTGACGATCACACGAAAGAGCGGCGAGTCCGTCCACATCGCGGAATCGGCGCTGGTGGCGGGCAAGATCGTGCCGCCGGCCCCGGCCCGGCGGCGGGGTCCCGCGGCCTCTTTCGAGGAGCTGGCGCGCGTCGGGGCGCGGGCCTGGCAGCCGCTGGAGAGCGAGCCGCTGGGCGAGTGGACGCTACGGGCGGCCGGCGGGTTCACCCGGCGGGCCAACTCGGTGCTGCCGCTCGGCGACCCGGGGGTCCCGCTGGACGAAGCACTCGCGCGAGTGACGTCCTGGTACGCGGAACGTGAGCTTCCGGCGTACGTGCAGACGGCGACGGGGGCGGTGGGCACCCAGGAGCTGCTGGGCGCGGAGCTGGAGCGCCGGGGCTGGGTGAACGAGGTGTCGGCGGAGGTCAGGATCGCGGCGCTGGCGCCGATCGCGGACGTGGACACCGCCGCCACCGCCTCGGAGGTACGGCTGAGCCGTGCCCCGGACGAAGAGTGGCTCGGGCGGTACGGGCGGGTCAAGGACCCTGAGGTGGCCCGGCGGGTGCTCGTCGCGGGGCCGTCGGTGTGGTTCGCGACGCTGCCCGGACGGGCGATCGGACGGCTGGTGGTGGACGGCCGGTGGGCCGGCTTCGCGGCGGTCGAGGTCGACCCGGAGCACCGGCGCACGGGCCTGGGCACGGCGGTGATGGCGGTACTGGCCCGGCAGGCGCTGGAGGAGGGCGCGTCGGCGGCGTGGCTGCAGGTGGAGGCGGACAACGCGGGGGCGCGGGCGCTGTACGACGGCCTGGGCTTCGCGACGCACCACGCGTACCACCACTTCCGGGCGGCGCGATGAGCGCGGAATCCCGGGAGCGGTTCGCGGAGGAGGCCCGCTCGGAGCGGCCCGACCTGGCGCTCTTGTGCCTGCTGCTCGCCGCGGAGGCGGACCCGGAGCTGGACGAACGGGCCATGGACTGGGCGCAGATCGAGCTGGACCGGCTGGCGGGGATGCTGCCGTACGGACTGCGCGGCGGGAAGGCGTGGGCCTCTGCGGTCACCGAGCTGCTGGGCGGCCGGATGGGCTTCCACGGCACCCCCGCGGACTACGACCGGCTGTCGTCCTCGCTGCTGCACGAGGTGCTGCGGCGGCGCCGGGGCCTGCCGATCCTCCTGTCCGTCGTCTGGCTGGAGGTCGCGCGGCGGGCGGGTGCGCCGGTGTACGGGCTGGGGCTGCCGGGGCACTTCGTGGTGGGGTTCGGGGACCCGGAGGAGGGGCTGGTGGTGGACCCGTTCGCCGGGGGCGCCTCGCTGGGCGCCGGTCCGGCGGAGCTGGCCGCGGAGCCGCGGACGCCGGCCCGGACGCTGGACATCGTCCTGCGGATCCTGAACAACATCAGGGCGTGGGCCTCGGCCCGGCCCGAGCAGTCGGGGGTGGCGCTGTGGGCGCTGGACCTGTCGCTGCTGCTGCCGTCGCATCCGGCGTCGTTGCGGTACGAGCGGGCCAAGCTTCTGGTGGAGCGGGGGGACTTCGCCTCCGGCGCCGCCGAGATGGAGTCCTACGCGCATGTGGTCGACGCGATCGACCCGCCGGCCGCGGCGCGGATCCGGAGCGAGGCCCTCTCCGCGAGGGCGCTGCTGAACTGACCCGGCCCGGCTCCCGGCGGGGCCGGGTCCGGTCCGCCGGACACCCCTACAGCCAGCCCTTCTCGCGGGCCGTGCGGACCGCTTCCGTGCGGTTGCGGGAGGCCAGCTTCTGGATCGCCGTGGAGAGGTAGTTGCGGACGGTTCCCTGGGACAGGTGCAGCCTGGCCGCCATCTCGGCGTTCGTCGCCCCGCCCTCGGCGGCGCGCAGGACCTCCCGTTCCCGGTCGGTCAGCGGGTTCGCGCCCTCCGCCAGGGCCGCCGCCGCCAGGGTGGGGTCGATGACGCGCTCGCCCGCCAGGACCTTGCGCACCGCCTCCGCCAGCTGCGCGGCCGGGGCGTCCTTGACCAGGAACGCCGAGGCCCCCGCCTCCATCGCGCCGCGCAGGTAGCCGGGGCGGCCGAAGGTGGTCAGGACGACGATCTTGAGGTCCGGGACCTCGGTCCGCAGGGCCGCCGCCGCCTCGATGCCCGTCATGCCCGGCATCTCGATGTCGAGCAGCGCGACGTTCACGTCGTGCGCCCGGGCCGCCGTCACCACCTCGTCGCCGCGGGCGACTTGGGCCAGCACCTCGATGTCCGGCTCCAGTCCGAGAAGGGCCGCGAGGGCCTCCCGGACCATGGACTGGTCCTCCGCCAAGAGGATCCGGATGGGGCGTTCGCTCATGATCCCGATCCTAGGGGGATGCGTGCCAGCAGGCGGAAGCCCTTCTTTCCGGTCTGGCCGGCCGACAGCGTGCCGCCCACCGCCTCGAGGCGTTCCGTCAGGCCCGTCAGGCCGTTGCCCGCGACCGAGGGGCCGCCCGCGCCGTCGTCCGCGACCGACAGCTCCACCACCGGTCCGGCCAGGGTCTGGAGGGTTTCCAGCCGGACCGTGCACCGCTGCGCCCCGCTGTGCCGGACCACGTTGGTGACGGCTTCCCGGAGCGACCAGGCCAGGGCCGACTCCACCTCCTCGGGGAGGTCCTCCCCCGGCTCCGCCGGGAGGTCCGCCCGTACGCCCGCCGCGGCCAGTGCGGTCCGCGCGCCGGCCAGTTCGCCCGGCAGGGTCGGCCTGCGGTACCCGCTCACGGCCTCCCGTACGTCGACCAGCGCCTGCCGGCTGACCTGCTCGATGTCGGCGACCTGCTGGGCCGCCCGCTCGGGGTGCGCGGGCAGCATCCGCCCCGCCAGCTCGCTCTTGAGCGTGATCAGGGACAGCGAGTGGCCGAGGAGGTCGTGCAGGTCCCGGGCCATCCTCAGGCGTTCCTCGTTCGCCGCGAGCTGCGCCACCGTGGCCCGCGCCTCGCGCAGTTCCATCGTCGTGCGGATCATCGCCCGGATGCCGACCATCGCGAACCCGCCCATGAGGGCCGGGATCAGCAGTCCGGCCAGGTATGCGTCGCCGCCCGGCACCGCGAAGGCCGTCAGCGCGAGCAGGGCGGTGGCGCCGGGCACCGTGAAGCGGGAGATCTCCCCCGGCAGGGCGGCGCCGGAGGCGATCGCCACGTACACGAAGAGGACGAGCCATTCGCGGCCCAGGGCCAGCGACAGGATCGTGGCCTGCGCGGAGAGGACCGCCACCGAGAGCAGTACGCGCCGTACCTCGGTCTGCCGGGCCGTACGGAAGACCAGGACCAGGTACCAGGCGACGAAGGCCGCGAGGCCCAGGCCGCCGAGCAGCCGGGCCCCGGGGCTGTGTCCGCCGCTGACCAGGTCGGTGACGGGGGCGCTGAGGTAGAACAGCCAGACGCTGATCCACAGCGACTTCACGATCTTCTCCCGGCGGTTCCCGGGGCGGAGCCCGATCGAGGGCCCGCTCTTCGTCCCCGTCACGCCGGTCCCGGTCACCGGCTCCGTCGCACCCATCACGCTCGTCACACCCGTCATGCCTTCAGCGAGTCCTTGCGGTACAGCCAGGCGGCGGCACCGGTGAAGAGTACGAAGTACGCCGCCAGGATCGCCACGTCCTTCAGGTGCGGTGCGCCCCCGAGCTCGATGGCCTGGCCGAGGCCCGCGTACGCGCGGGTCGGCAGCCACTCGCAGACGTCCTGCAGCCAGTGCGGGAAATTGGCCGTCGGCATCCACAGGCCGCCGAGGATCGAGAGGCCGAAGTAGAACAGCATCGTGATCGGGCGGACGGTGTCGCCGCTCGCGAGGTAGCCGATCGCCACGCCGAGGGCGGCGAAGACCAGGCTGCCGGCCCAGATGGATACGGTGAGGGCGAGCCACTGCCAGGCGTCGAACCGGACGCCCTTCACGCCCGCGGCGACCGCGAACACGACGAGGATGGCGGGCAGCGAGAGCACGCCGGCGCTGGCGGTCTTGCCCAGGACGTAGCCGCGGCCGGGCAGGGCGGTCAGCCGGAGCTGGCGGACCCAGCCCTTCTCGCGCTCCTTGGCGATGCGCTCGCTGTTGCCCATCAGGACGGCCGTCAGGGCTCCGAAGGAGGCCATGGCGACCATGTAGAAGGCGGGCATGGTCAGTTCGGTGCCCATGACCTTCGTCGTGCCGTCCAGGGTGCCGCCGAGCATCAGGAACAGCGCGGCCGGGTAGAGGACGGTGAAGAACAGGTACTTCTTGTTGCGCAGGGCTCGGCTGATCTCCAGCTTGATGAGCCGGAGCGTTCCGGTGGTCGGCATTACTTGGCCTCCTCGGCCTCGGTGAGGGCGATGAAGGCCTGCTCCAGGCCCAGCCCGGCGACTTCCAGGTTCCGGGGGTAGAGCCCCAGGGCGTACACGGCGTGGACGGTGGCGTCGGCGTCGCGCGACTGGAGCCGAATCGTTTCACCATGGCGTTCGTACGAGGTCAGGTACGGGAGGGCGCGCAGCGCCGCCTCGTCCACCGGGGCGTCCGCGGCCAGGTCGAAGGCGATCCGGCGGGCGCCGGCCCTGGCCTTGATCTCGGCGGCCGTGCCGTCGGCGAGCAGCCGGCCCTTGTTGAGGACCAGGACCCGGTCGGCGATCGCGTCGGCCTCTTCCAGGTAGTGGGTGGCGAAGAGGACGGTGCGGCCCTGGGCGGCCTGCTCGCGCATCGTGGCCCAGAAGGCCTGGCGGGAGGTGACGTCCATGCCGGTGGTCGGCTCGTCGAGGACGATCAGGTCGCTGTGTCCCGCGGTGGCGAGGGCGAAGCGGACGCGCTGCTCCTGGCCGCCGGAGAGCTTGTTGACCATGCGGTCGGCGATCTCGGTGATCCCGGCGCGGCCGAGCACCTCCTCGACCGGGTGCCGGCGGGGGTGCAGGGCGCAGCCGAGGGCGACGATCTCCCGTACGGTCACGTCCTCCATCAGGCCGCCGCTCTGCAGCATCGCGCCGACCCGGCCCGCCGCGACGGCCTCGCGCGGGGTGGTGCCGAAGAGCCGGACGCTGCCGGAGTCGGCGGGGCGCAGGCCCAGCAGCAGGTCGAGGGTGGAGGACTTGCCGGCGCCGTTGGGGCCGAGCAGTGCGACGGTCTCGCCGGGGTGGAGTTCGAGGGAGAGGCCGTCGACCGCGCGGACCGCGCCGTAGTTCTTGGTCACGTCGTGGAAGGCCACCACGGGGCCGGCGCCGGGTCCGGTGTCCTGTGCGGCGGTGGTGTGCGCCGGGGTCGTCGTCGTCATGACCGAAGATTCCCCCGTACGGGGGTGCGCGCGGCAGTGTCTGGCGTCGTGACCGGCGGATGACGGATGTCATGCGGTCGGCATGACGGCCCCTGCGTCCGGGCCCGCGGCGGACACGGCGGAGCCCCCGCCCGGGGTCGGACGGGGGCTCTGTGCGGCCTGGTCCCTAGTTGGGGTTGGTGTTGATGGTGGCGGTCCGCTCGGCGGTGGTCTTGCCGCGCAGGGCCGTGCCGAGGGCGCCGGCGACGTCCTGCGGGGTGACAGCGGTCTTCTCGCCGGTACCGCGCGTGATCAGGACGCCGTCGAAGGTGTTCCCGTACGTCGCCTTGAGCGCTTCCAGGTCGTACTTCTCGACCAGGTGCCCGTCCACGACCTGCATGCTCAGGATCTTGGGCAGGGACTTGGCCCCGAAGGGGATGGACTTGGTCCCGGCCTTGACCGTGGCGGGGGCGGACATCGCGGGCTCCGCGAACTCCTTCATGACCCGGTCGAGTTCGGCCTGGTCGATGACGGGGTTCTTGGTGGCGACGGGGAGTTCGACCGGGGCCGATTTGCCGGTCGCGACCATGTCGCGGAAGGCCTTCTTGACCAGGTCCGCGGAGGCGTCCGCGTCCAGGGTGGAACCGGGCTTGCCGGGGACGGCGACGGCCTTGCCCGTGTCGAACTTGATGGTGCCCTCGGTGGCGGTGCCGGCGGTCCCGGCCAGCTCCTGGAGCGCGACCTGTAGCTTCTCCTCGTCGATCGGCATCACGGGGTCCGCGATGCGCTCGTTGCCAAGGAGCGAGCCGATGACCGTGAGGGGGTTGTAGTCGCTGCCCGCCGCGTTGCGGACGGTGGTCTGGGCGTCCAGGCTCAGGCCGGCCTTCTCGGGCTTGAGCTCGACCTGCTTGCCGCCGACGGTGAGCGTGAGCGGGGTCGCGGCGCGGTTGCCGAAGGCCGTCTGGAGCTTGCCGACGGCCTCGTCGCGGCTGCCGCTGATGTCGACGCCGAGGACGGTGGTGCCCTTGGGGACGTCGGAGTGGTTGAGGAGCAGCCCGGCGCCGTAGGCCACGCCGAGCAGGGCGATGAGGCCGCTGCCGAGGAGGACCAGCTTGGAGCGGCCCTTCTTGATCTTGGTCGGCGTCGCGCTGGCCGGCTTCGGGCGCGCGGGGGCGGCCGGCGCCGGAGCGGGGACCGGGGTCGGGACCGGCGGGAACGGATCGTCCAGCTCCGGTCCGGGCCAGCGGGGAGCCCCGCCGCCGTGGGTGGCGCCGACCGGGCCGGTGCCGAGCGCGGGGCCGCCGGTGGGGCCCGCCGGGGCGCCGGGGCCCGCCGGGCCGCCGTACGCGGGGAACGGCTCGGTGACGGGGCCGCCGTCACCGCCGCCGTAGCCAGGGAGGCCCGTGGGCGTGCCGACGCCGGGGCCGCCGGGCCGCCGGGCCGCGAGGGGCGCGTCGGGGCCGGGACCGCCGGGGCCGCCGGTTCCGTAGCCGGGGCCGGCCGGGGCGGGCGGCCGGGCGAAGCCCTGGGCGGGCGTGTCGAAGCCGGGGCCGGCCGGGGCGGCCGTACGCGGGCCCCCGGGGCCGGGGCCACCGGGGGCTCCCGGGGCGAAGCCGGACACCGGAGCGCCCGGGGCTCCCCCGGCGGGCGGCGCCGGGGTACGGGTGGGCAGCGCGGGCGCAGGGCCCGCCGCGGCCGGGGTACGGGTCGGCAGCGCGGGGGCCGGAGCGGGCGCGGGCGCCGCGGCGGCCGGCTTGCGGGGGGCGAACCAGTTGCTGGTCGCCTCCTCCGGCTCGGGGGCCGGTGCGGGCTCCGCCGCGGCCGGCTCGGCGGCGGCCTCGGCCTCCGGCTCGGCGGCGGCAGCCGCCACGGGCTTGCGTACGACCACCGGCGGGATCGGCCGCGAACCCGGGATGTTGATCCGGATCCGGGTCGTCAGGGTGGTCTCGGTCTTCGGCCCGTCGGTGTCGGGCGTGGACGGGTTCGAGGTCACAGGGTTCTCCTCCGAGGCAGTCGCCGCGCCGGGCCCGGACGGCACGGGCAAGGACGGGTGCTGGCCGGTTCCGTACGGCGGTGTACCCGAGGGGTAGGCGGCTCCACCGCGCCCCTGGGGCCCGGAGGACGAACTGTCGGTTTCACGACTCAAGGCAGGTTCTCCCGGTTGGCTCCGCCGCCCGCGTGCCGTGCGCGGGCAGCTCGGCGGCCCGACCACCATACTGGCCGTCGCCCTCGCGCAACTGTCCTAGGGGAATCAGGGGTTCCCCTTCGCCCCCTCCAGGGCCCTTCCGAGCGGCCCGGGAGGCCCGGCCCAACCCCCGTGAACGCGCACCTCGACGGAGTTCAACGGCACGTCACTTGCCGGACTGCGCGGCCGAAACCGGCCCCTCGAAAGGGCCGCGCAGCGTGGCACACATCACAGCCAGCACCGTCCCGCCCAAAAGGTAGGCGTACATACCGATTCCGGACGAACCGAGCAGGAAGTCCCCCTCGGGGCGCGGGACGCCGAGCAGCACGTACGCGAGGAACCAGCCGACCACGCCGGCGCCCACCCCGAGTCCGGTCCCGACGGCGATCCGGCCGCCGAGGAACAGCCCGAAGAGCGCCAGCAGTGCCAGCAGCAGCCCGCCGGGGAACCACAGGTCCACGACGAGCCAGCCGGCGATGCCGGTCAGCACACCCGCCACCAACAGGCCGAGCAGCACGGCGATCCGCGCGGGCGTCAGGGTCCCGGTCATGCCTGCACCCCCGCGAACAGGTCGTGCTCGCGCTCGCCCGCCGGGGCGCCCGGCCGGCCCGCGACCAGTTCGTAGTACTCGCGGCCGAACAGCGGCTGCGCGAGGTCGTTGGAGAGGGCGAAGAAGGGCCCCTCCACGGCGATCTGGGTGGCGTGGGCGCGCATCGCGGCGGCCTTGGCCGCCACGAGCGCCTCGTCGGCCCCGATCTCGGCGGTGATCTTCTCGTCGGCGACGACACCGGGCACGTCGTCCGGCGAAGCCAGCCCCGGGAAGGGCAGCTTGGCCCCGGCCGCCTCCAGCCGGGCGAAGCCCTCCTCGACCACGGAGCGCGGGACCCGGTTCCAGTAGATCTTCCCGATCTCCCACGGGTCGCCGAGGTCCCGGCGGTACGTGGCCTCCGCGGCCAGCTCCGCGCCGCGCATGGCGACCCGGTGGGCCTGGATGTGGTCGGGGTGCCCGTAACCGCCGTCGGGGTCGTAGGTGATGAGCACCTGCGGACGGACCTCGCGGATGACCTCGACCAGGTGGCCGGCGGCCTCGTCCACGTCGGTGGACCAGAAGGAGCCGGGCCGGCGGTTCTGCTCGGCGCCCATCATCCCGGAGTCCCGGAAGCGGCCGGGGCCGCCGAGGAACCGGTGGTCGGTGACCCCGAGTTCCGCCATGGCGGCGGCCAGCTCGCCGATGCGGTGGGCGCCCAGGGTGTCGTCGCGGTCGGGCGCCAGGTGGGCGAGCCCGGGCGGGATGACCTCGCCCTCCTCGCCGAGGGTGCAGGTCACGAGCGCGACGTGGGCACCCTCGGCCGCGTACTTGGCCATGGTGACGCCGTTGTTGATCGACTCGTCGTCCGGGTGCGCGTGCACCAGGAGAAGCCGACGGGCGGGAAGACCGTTCATGGGGCCAAGACTACGAGGACCGGCCTACAACTTGAGTCCACTGATCATGCTGGCCACGTTCGTGGTCAGCTGACTGAGGGTCGGCGCGATGGTCGAACTCGCCAGATAGAACCCGAGGAGCACACAGACAACGGCGTGTCCCGCCTTCAGGCCCGACCGGCGGACCAGCAGGAAGACGACGATCGCCAGCAGCACCACGGCCGAGATCGAGAGTGCCACGGCGTTTCACCTCCACGTCGAGCGGACATCGGTACGCGTACTCGTACTCAGTGCT